>NZ_CP041745.1:2708750-3019687 GCF_007556815.1 Paraburkholderia megapolitana | reverse complement strand
CGAAGGCGGTATAGACAGAGGTCGCCTCGTAGTCGTCACCGGTACCGTCGGTGATCAGCACATGGTAGGCGCGTCCCTGTGGCGCAGCGGCTTGTCGTTCATGCACCCACGCCTCGAGAACGCCATTAATCGCATGGGTGGCGTGATGATTCACCTTTAGTTCGTGCAGGCGGGTACGCGAGCGGAAATCCTCGAATCTCGCGCGATCGCCGCCGCATAGCGCTCTGATCACCTCGCTATAGTCGACATCGCCGAGGAAGTTGATCACGTCGACCTCATCGAGGTCGTAGCGACTGAGTTGCAGCAGCATATGCAGCGGCACGTACTCGCCGCCCTTCGCGCGACTTTCTTTTTCGTCTTCGATGGCGAACAGATCGTTCGCATCGTTCCACACCATGGCAGCGGCGTTATGCCCGAGGAACAGACACGCCCGGCGATACCGACCGCGTTCCTTTGGTGGTGTCGCGGCCAACGCGTCGTGCGTAACACCCGGCGTCGTACCGTGAAGAGGGAAGTGGTCGCGTGTCACATGAATTCCTTGACCAGTTCGAGCGCCTTGTCGATGTCCTGCCGGGTATGGCCGTAGTTGACGAAGAAGCGCAGCCTCGACTTGTTCTCCGGGACAGCGGGATACAGGATCGGCTGCACGTTGATGTGGTGTTGCAGCAGCTTGTGATAGACGTTGACACAGCGGGATTGATCGCCGATCACCACCGGGATCACAGGCGTGTCCTTACTTGGGCCGGTGTCCAGCCCAAGCGAGCGCGCCTTGTCGAGGAAGTGCCGCGCCAGCTGCTGCACTTCCTCCACGCGCCACGGCTCGTTCAACGCCGTCGCGATCGCTGCGCGGGCCGCGGCCGCGTTGGCGGGCGGCATGCCGGTCGTGTAGACGAAGCCAGGGGTCGTGTAGCGCAGATAGTTGATGAACGAGCGGCTGCCGGCGATATATCCTCCGCAACTCGCGAAGCTCTTGCTGATGCCGCCCATCGTGATATCGATCAGCGTCGGATCGACGCCGGCATACTCGCAGATGCCACGGCCTGTCTTGCCTACCACGCCGATCGACAGGCATTCGTCGACCATCAGCAGGGCCTTGTGGCGCAGTTTGACCTCGATGAAACGCGCGAGCTCCGGGATGTCGCCATCCATGCTGTATGCACCTTCGATGAAGATCATTACCTTGCGGTATTTGCCGCGTGCTGCGGACAGGAACTGGTCGACGTCGTTCCAGTCGTTGTGCGGGAACGCGCGCATTGCCGCGCCCGAGAGCTTCGCGCCTTGCAGCAGGCTGTCATGGCTGTATTCGTCGTAGAGGATCAGATCGTCCTGTTCCATCAGGTGCCCGACAACCGTCACATTGCAGAAGTTGCTACTGACAAAGGTCAGGGCGTCTTCATGCCCGGTCAGGGCCGCGATCTGCCGCTCGAGCTCGACGTGTACCGTGCGCTGGCCGGCAACGATGCGAGCCGCCGAGACGCTGGTGCCGTACTGATCCACCGCAGCCTTGGCAGCGCTGACGACATCCGGATGTCCCGACAGCCCGAGATAGTTGTGGTTCGAGAAGTTGAGGTAAGCCTTCTCTCCCATCGTCATCTGCGCGCCGTTGATACCTTCATGCGTCGTGAAGAACGGCGAGCCGATACTCTCGAGCTGCCGGCTGCGGGCATCGATGTCCGCGATGCCCGACAGACGATCGATGTCGTAGTACTCGGCGGGGATCGTGGCCACGTCCTCGAATTGCAGCGCAGGCCGGGTTTCGCCCAGCTGCTGATACAGACGCTCGCGCATGCTGGGGTCGAGGGACTTGTAGCCTGCCGCAAAGCGATACACGGCGTTCGCTTCGTCGAGAAAGCCCTGCAGCTGCGTATGACGCGCGAACATGTCCACCGGCACCGGTGCGCCGATCAGCGTGGAAAGGTCGGCAACGAGCGTCGCCTGCTGCAGGGAATCGAGTCCCAGCTCGTCGAGCCGGACCTCGGCCGATGTGGCGGCCAGCGTATCGCCGGCTTTCTTTTCGATCCAGCGCCTGACCCATTCGTCGACGCCGTCCTGCGGCAGCGTCACGACTTCCGGCAGATCGTCCGCGGTGTCGTCTCGTAGCGCTTGCCATTCATGGATTGCGGGCAGGTTGCCGGCGCGATACGCATCGAGAATGGCCGCACGCCGGATTTTTCCGCTCGAGGTTCGCAGCAGCGTACCGGGCTTAACGAGCACGATCTTCTCGACACCAATGTCGTGACGCTTCGCGATGTCGAGTCGAATTTTGCGCAGCACCGTATCGACATCCACCTTCGCGATAAATTCGCGGCGGACTTCTTGCAGGACGATCAGCGCATCGCCATCGGATACCGCTGCCGTGCCACCGGACAGCAGTGCTTCGTCGCTCGCGCAAGACGTGTCCTCGATATCCTGCGGATAATGATTCCGGCCGCGAATGATCAGCAGATCCTTTAGCCTGGCGCTGAGGTAGAGCGTTTCATCGAGGTAGAAACCGAGGTCGCCGGTGCGCATGTACGGACCGGCACCGGATGCAGTGCGGGCCTGGAAGGTCGTTTCAGTAGCTACCGGGTTATTCCAGTAGCCGCGCGCAACCGACGGGCCTTTGATCCAGATCTCGCCTATTTCACCCGCAGTGAGTTGTCTGCGGCTCACTGGATCGCAGATCACGACTTCCTGGTTGTCGGCGGGAACACCGTGTCCGACCAGTGCGATCGTGTGTTCTGACTTCTCACAGCTGACCGCCTTGTCGACACCGAGATCCTGCGAGTCGAAGTGATTGACCAGCATGCCGTCCCCGCTCGCGCGCGTACCGGCGACGAACAGCGTGCTCTCGGCCAGGCCATAGCACGGATAGAGCGCACGGCGTGCAAAACCGCAGGTGGAAAAGCGTTCGGCGAAACGTTCAAGAATTTCGGCCCGGACCGGTTCGGCGCCGCAGAATGCGTTCTTCCAGCTCGACAGATCGAGGCTTTCCGAATCTGCTTCTCCGATGCGCTCCGCGCATTGCTCGTAGATAAAGTTGGGGCCGCCCGAGATCGTGCCGCGGTACTTCGAGATCGCGCGCAGCCAGCGCTTCGGTTGCTGGATCACTGCAACGGGCGGCAGGATGACGACAGGAACGCCGCTGTGAAAAGGCTGCAGAACGCCACCGAGCAGGCCCATGTCATGGTAGGGCGGTAACCAGATGATGCCCTGGGCATGCTCGGAACAATCGAAGCGCAGCCGGATCGTTTCGAGGTTATCCGCAAGATTGTCGACGCCAACCATTACGCCTTTAGGATTGCCTGTCGAACCCGATGTGTACTGCAGTAACGCCAGCGTTGCGCCGCCGCGCGGATCGGCCTGCTCGTGGCTCGATAGCAGCGTCTCGATGGCGAGGACTGCGACGCTCGAGTGCCTGCCTTCCGCGCGGAGTGCTCTTTCGATAGCGTCGGTCTGGCTGGCGTTTGCGAGTATCAGCCGCGGCGCACAGTCCGCAATGATGTTCTGTACGGTGTCCCAACCACGCCCTCCCGGGCGAGGCGAGTTGGTCGGCACGACGATCACGCCTGAGCGCAGGCAGGCTGCCATCGCCAGTACGAAATTGGGACCCTGCGGCAGCATCAGTACGACCCTGTCATCGACAGCGCATATCTGTTGCAGGTGCCAGGCCAGTTGCATTTCGCCATGGTGGAGCGTGCTCCACGTCAACGCATCCGTCTCGTTCTCTCCGTCACCGAGAAAACGGAAGGCATATTGGTCCGGCCGCTGGACGGCGTGCGACTGCAAGGCTGATGAGAGCGGATTCATGAATATTTCTGTCAGGAAATGGTTGCGTGCACGATGGTTGCGTCCGCAGCCCTGAAATATTCGGGAGGAAACGCGATTAATGAAGGAGTTCTACAGATTCATTCCGTTATTTTCTTAAACAAGATACGATCGCTATCGAGGTTCGCAGCAAGGTCGGCTTGCAAACCTGGTACTGCTCACGGTGTGGCACAAAGTAGGTTTCGTGGAGTCGGGTGTGTTGGTCGTGGATTTCGTGAGCTCATTCCAGAGAGTCATTTGACATTGGCGACCATTAGACTCGGCTTGTTTCGCGATGTCTGTCCCGGAAACAATCGACATGGACGATTCACAAGAGTTAGTAAGACTCTCCCGGCAGTACGGGGTAAGACTACGCAATGGCTGGAGCGTTACGTTTGCGTATGGCTGCTTATAGCGAGGCGCTATCGCAGCCATATCTAAATCCACTGCAAACTCGTGAAGTGAATCGATGGATGCGCATGGTGGTGAACAGGTCGATGAGACGCAGTGTTCGGCATGCGCCTGCCGAGTCGCGGAGGAGAGGGTGCACCACAAGCTGCCCGATTCTGGCGCCACAGCGAGTGGTTTCGAGTATCGGGCCGCGTACGTAGCAGTGTTCTCCGATATCTGCGATTGATGTGCGAGAGAGGTCGATCGCCGGGCTGCAAAAAAAACGGCGGTCCGAAGACCGCCGCGTAGTTCTATTCCGTTGCTATGTCGTCACTGTTCAAAAGATTCCGACATTTGCTTCTCGTCGCAACAGAACCCGATCAGAAGATATTGCGCAAACCAATAGCGACGCCAGTCTGGTTATTGCGGCCAGGGTAGTCCGCAAGGAACGCACCGTTACCACGGGTGAAGTCGACCGTGCCATACACCTCAGTGCGCTTCGACAACGAGTACTCGGCAAGCACCGTAGCCGAATAGTTGATACCGTTGCCAAGCGATCCGTCGAGCTGCGCCGCGTTGCGTGCGTGATCGTAGTAGCCGGCCACCGTAAGCGCCAGCGGTGCCGTCACCTGCCACGTCGAACCGACGTAGAAGCTGTCGTCGATACGGTTCGGACTCACGTGCGCGAGAGTCGGTGCGCCGGACTGCTGCATATCGACGTCGGCGAGACCGGTGTTGTCCTGCGAATGCAGCCAGCCTGCCAGCACCTTGAGCGTCGGTGTGAACGAATAGACCGCACCCACGTTCGCGATGTTGAACTTCTTGCCGGAGACGTCGTTCTGCTGGAAGCCGGCGACGGCCTCGAGCGGCCCAAGCGCATACGACGCGGCAAAGCCATACATGCTGTTCTGGCCCGTGCTGCCCGGTACGCCGCCAAAGCCGTACATACCTTCCACGTGCAGGCCACCAAACGTGCCGTTGTACTTCACCGAGCTGTTCGTGAACAGGAACGGGCCGACCGGGTTATAGACCCAGCTGTCCTGCCAGTAATCGCCGACCGTCAACGGGTCGAAGGTGTTGCCCATCATGTCGAAGAACGGCGTCTGCTGACGACCGAGGGTCAGCGCGCCGTACTGGTTGTTCGACAGACCAACATAAGCATTGCGCTGGAAAAGCGTGTTGTTGCTGTTGTCGAACTTGCCGGACCAGAGCTGGAACTGGTTCTCGAGCTTGAAGATCGCCGACGTACCGCCACCGAGATCTTCGCTGCCCTTTAAGCCGAAACGACTCGGCGTTTCGACGCCTTCGCCCATGGCGATCTGGCTGTCGTTACCGGCATTGGCGTTGGTCAGGTAGCGCACGCTGGTATCGACAAGGCCGTACAGCGTGACTGAGCTCTGTGCGAAAGCGGACTGGGCAGAGAGTGCAAGCAGAGCGGCGCCGAGCGCCGCGGTGGTCTTCTTCATGAAATCCCCTTTGGTTACTTGGGCCGACGGTGCGCGAAGGTATGGCGTCCGCAATGGCGTGAAATTCGCTGCGCGAGCGGTATCCCGCGCATGAACAGTCGCGATGATATTTCCGACAAATTAAGACCTGGGATGAATTCGTATGAATGTAGCCCGGCCGCAACATGGAGTTGACTTACCGGCAGCGACGATTTTCATTGTGATTTTCACGGTCTGGCTGCGTGAACGATATTTCGATCTTTGAGTTCGCGGTTTTCAGATTCGGCTGCGGCCGGATATAGACACGTCAGGGAGGAAGCACCACAGGAAACCGGACGTGCGGCGCGCTACGCATGTGCTGCAGTGCAATGCGAATCGCGATAGCCCGCGTGTAATTACATTTCCTTTCAACGGGTTAAACGACGTTGCGCGAAGCACCTTCCAAATTACTTCTATTGAAGTCGTATAAACGTAATTTGAAGATTGTTAATTGTAATGTTGTGAAAAAGACGATTTAGAGTGTTCATTCGAAGCGTGCAAAACCCGGCCTGAGGAAAGTTGAAGTTTTGCCTTCTTTCCGTAGTTAACCTGGTCAGCGTGTCGCTGTACCCAGGGTTACTACGAGGTCGCGATGTGATTTGCAGCCCTGTGACTTGCCAACGGTCTTGCGGGAAATCCGCATGCGGACGGGGGAGGGTCGGGCTTCGTCGAGTACTGCGGGTTGGCTGCTGCGTCGATCGTGCGTGTACAGCACGTCGGTCAGGGCCAGGTGGGTAGGGGAAAGAAGGTTCGGAACAGCACCGGAAAACCTGCGGGGCATAACCTTTCAAATATATAACAGCCTTTTCACAGATGTCGCAAAGTGTATTCCCGGCAAACTTCTTTTGCTCCCATCAAAAAAAGTTTGACCTTTGATTTTTTGACCTGCTATCTTCGCCTCCCATGAAAGGCAGCACAGATGTTAACGCCGATTGGCCGATAACGCGAAGTTTCCGTGCATGAGTTTGTTGCTATAGCGGACGCGAAACCGGCGCGACATATAAGCAGTGCGGTCTATTAGTGTTTATACGGATCGGAATGTGAAATCGCGATTTCCAGCCTGCAATGCGCCGGCTGCGTATCGCGTGCCCATGCGCAGTGCATTGGATGAGGCAGTCGGGATTCAACTGGTTCAGGTAGTACAACGTCAATTTCGGACTCCAGATCAAGCCGCCGGCGTTTTTTACCGAAGAACCTGGCGAACATGATCTGCAGCAGACAACCCACTGCGGCGCCGAAATGAATGGTTCACGCTGGAGGAGCAAAGGCAAGTATGAAAGTCGAAGGGCAACTTCCTGCAGTCACAGCCCGGATTGAACGACCGGGGCGTCCGCGAGAGTTTGGGCGCAAGCAACAAACCCCCGTGCGCCGTTTTGGCGGCATCGGCGTCGTAATTCTGCTGCACATTGTACTGATCTACGCATTGCTCAACGGTCTCGCCACCAAGGTGGTGCAGGTCATCCAGCATCCCATCGAAACGAAAATCATCGAGCCGGTGAAGCCACCGCCTCCGCCGCCTATTCCCACAGTGCAATTGCCGCCGCCGAAGTTCGCGCCGCCGCCGCCGCCGTTTGTGCCGCCGCCGGAAGTGCCGGTGCAGGCGCCGCCGCAGGCGACCATTACCCATCAGTCAGCGCCCGTTGTATCCGCGCCTGCCGTGGCGGCACCCGTTGCGCCGACGCCGACGAAGGCGCCGAGTACGGAAGTCGGTGTGGTGTGCCCGAACTCCGATCAGATACGTGGTTCGATCCCGTACCCGAAGGAAGCAATGGAAAACAACACCACGGGTGATGTGCTGATTGAATTCGTAGTCGATCCGCAGGGCCACATTACGAATGAACGCGTCGCGAAGTCGTCTGAAGATTCATCACTGGATCGTGCGGCATTCAACGCGGTCAAGCGGTTCAGTTGTATTTCGCAAGGCCAGCCTGTCCGAGTACAGGTTCCGTTCTCATTCACCTTGAATTGAGCGCACTGGCTGTACGCACGGTACCGGTAGCGATGTTTTTAATCCGGGTTTACAGGTTCAACGCATGAACTGGAGCAGGTATGAAGAAGCGAACTCTGGCCGCACTGGCCGCAAGCATGTTGATGGCCGTGACCACGGCGGGTACTTTTGTCGCGCCGCAGCTTGCGTATGCGCAGGCAAGCGATGCAACAGCCGCCGCATCGGCGGCCCCGGCAGCTACGGCTGCACCGGCTGACGCAACTGCGTCGCAAACGGCTACGGCACAGACCGCTGCGCCGTCCGCCGACCAGCCGGCACCGCCGCCTGAGCCCGCCACGTCGGAAACCGTCAGCAACCCGTACGGTCTCGGCGCACTCTGGAAGAACGGCGACTTCGTCGCACGCTTCGTGCTGATCCTGCTGGTGATCATGTCGATGGGCAGCTGGTACATCATGATCACGAAGTTCTTCGAACAGTTCCGCGCTAACCGTCGTGCGAAGAGCGCCGACGAACAGCTGTGGACCGCACCGTCGCTCGTCGAAGGCGCGAAGCTGCTGGACGAAGCATCGCCGTTCCGCTTCATCGCCGAAACCGCGATCGAAGCTGGTGAACACCACGACGAGGCCCTGCTCGAAGCCGTCGATCGCAACACCTGGATCGACACCTCGGTCGAGCGCGCTATCACCAACGTATCGAACCGTCTGCAAGACGGCCTGGCCTTCCTCGGTACGGTCGGCTCGACGGCACCGTTCGTCGGTCTGTTCGGTACGGTGTGGGGTATCTATCACGCGCTGACGGCCATCGGTATCGCCGGCCAGGCATCGATCGATAAGGTTGCAGGCCCGGTGGGTGAAGCGCTGATCATGACCGCAATCGGTCTGGCCGTGGCAGTTCCCGCGGTGCTCGGCTACAACTTCCTGGTTCGTCGTAACAAGTCGGTGATGGAGCGTGTGCGCAACTTCGGCGCGCAGCTGCATACCGTCCTGCTCGCCGGCAGCATGCGTTCGACGCGTGCTGAGGCTCGCCAGGCATCGCTGGCCCAATAAGCAGGAGTCGGCTATGGCAATGAGCGTTGGGCAGGAAGGGGATGACGACGAAGTCATCTCCAATATCAACACCACGCCGCTCGTCGATGTGATGCTGGTGCTGCTGATCATCTTCCTGATCACGATTCCGGTGGTGACACACAACATACCGCTGCAATTGCCGAAGGAGACGATCCAGCCGCTGCAGACCGCGCCCAAGAGCATCACGGTAGCGGTGAACCGCGACGGCGATTTCTTCTGGAACGAAAAGCTGGTCGATGCGCCGACCTTGCTGGCCGACCTGAAGAGTGTCTCCGAGCAGCTGCCGCAACCGGAAATTCACGTGCGCGGCGATCAGAACACGCGCTACGAGTTTATCGGTCGCGTGATCACTGCCTGCGAGCGTGCCGGCATCGCGAAGGTTTCATTTATCACGGAGCCGCCCGCGCGCGGTGGCTAGCTTTGCATGGGATCGGACCGGGCGCTAAAGAAAACGCCAGGTCCGGTCGACAGGAGTCGGTATGGGAATGAACGTATCTTCGGGCGGCCGCAACGCTGAACCGGAAGTGATGGTCGATATCAACACCACGCCGCTGATCGACGTGATGCTGGTGCTGCTGATCATGCTGATCATCACGATTCCGATCCAGATGCACTCGATCAAGATGAATCTGCCGATCGGCAATCCGCCGCCGCCGCTCGTACAGCCGGAAGTGGTGCAGATCGATATCGACTTCGACGGCACGACGACGTGGAACGGTGTGCTGGTACCGGACCGCGCCGCACTCGAAGCGAAGCTGTCGCAAGTAGCCGCTGAACCGGTCCAGGCAGAAATCCATCTGCGCCCGAACAAGCTGGTGCCCTACAAGGATGTTGCTGCGGTGATGGCTTCGGCACAGCGTCTGGGTGCGACGAAAATCGGCCTGATCGGCAATGAGCAGTACATGCAATAAGGAAGCAGGAATGCGAGTGATCCACCAACGGTTCGGACGCGCGATCGTCGCGGCTGCTTTCGGAGGGCTGTGTGCGTTTGCCATGCAGCCCGCACAGTCGGTTGCGGCAGATACACTGCGCCCCGACGTGGCTAAGCCGCTGAACGCCGCGCAGGATCTCTACCGTGCGCACAAGTACAGGGATGCGCTGACGAAGATCGATCAGGCTGCGGCAGTGCCGGGCAAGACGGCCTACGAAACCTACATGGTCCAGGAAATGCGCGGTGCCGCAGCGGCGGCAGCGGGCGATAACGCCACGGCCGCGCAGGCCTATGAGTCGCTGCTGAGCTCGGGCCAGTTAAAGGGCGCTGACGAGCAGCGCACCGAAGCGGCGCTCGCCGGAATCTACTTCCAGCAAAAGAACTACGCGCAGGCAATCAGGGTTGCGCAGCGATATCAGAAGGCGGGCGGCACGGACCCCGATATGCGGGTTCTGCTCGTGCAGTCCTATTACCTGTCGAACGATTGCACGAGTGTCGTCAATCTGGTTCGGCCGGGTATCGACGCGACGGCGCGTGCGGGCCGCGCGCCCGACGAATCGCAGCTCCAGTTGCTCGCGACCTGCGCGCAGCGCGTCAAGGACGACACGTCCTATCGCGGCGCGCTCGAAAAGCTGGTGGCGTATTACCCGAAGCAGTCGTACTGGGACGATCTGTTCCACGCGATCCGCAGCAAGTCGCACTATGCGTCGGCGCTGGACATCGATACGTACCGGCTGCGCCGCGCGACCAATGCGCTGACGACACCCGACGACTACATGGAGATGACGCAACTGTCGATCGTTGCGGGCACAACGGCAGAGGCTAAACAGGTCATCGACCAGGGCTTTACTTCCGGCGTGCTCGGCCACGACGCCGGTGCGGATCGCGAGAAGCGCCTGCAGGCACTGGCCGCGAAGCGCGCGGCGGCACCGGCCGATCCAGCCAACCCGGTCGATCCGATCGATGCGGGCTTTAACCTCGTATTCGCAGGAAAGGCAGCACAGGGTCTGGCCGCAATGGAAGCGGCGATTGCGAAGGGTGGTCTCGATCACCCGGATCAGGCGCAACTGCATCTGGGCGTGGCGTATTACATCGCGGGCCAGAAGGCCAAGGCGATCCAGGCGTTTCGTGCGGTCAAGGGCGACGACGGTTCGGCTGATCTTGCGCGTTTGTGGATACTGGTCGCATCGAAATAAGAGCGGCGGTCTGTTGGTCCGTGCATACGCGGACCAACCCGCTTATTGAGTGGAGGAAGACGACTTCAGATTTCCCGTGAGTCTCTCCAGCAGCCGGGGCATCCGGTTTCTGCCAGAGACGAGTGCAAAGCATCTCTCGTAGGGTCTGACCGGGACATTACGCTCGATGGAATTTACTTTGCTATGCCAAACAAATTTTGACTACGGGATTCTGACTTGCTATGGTTTTGCCATTCGATAACAAGACACAAGTTACGACAGCATTAGGCGAAAAGATCCGTGCACTCCGTCAGAGACTTAAGTGGACGCTGGATGAAACAGCTACGGCAGCGGGCATTTCGAAATCGTTTCTGTCGCAGATAGAACGCGGTCACGCAACACCGTCTATTTCCTCGCTGGTCGGCATTGCCGACGCGCTGGGCGTTACGGTGCAGTACTTCATCGACACACCGACCGAAGCGAGATCGGTGCGTCGGGGCAAAGAACTAAAGCTGTTTGGATTCGCCGGCACCGGTAACCTGTTTGGACGGCTGACGAATTTATCGGTCGGCAGCCAGCTGGAAGTCATTCTGGTCAGGATGCCGGTCGGAGAAACGTCGTCGGAAGTGACGACGCGGGCAGGAGAAGAGTTTTTGTATGTGATGAGCGGCCAGATATCGCTCACGCTTGAACATACGACGTTCGTACTTGAAGCAGGGGATACCGCGCACTTTGAGTCGACGGTGCCGCACGCGTGGTCGAATACTGCCGGCGAAGAGGCCGTGCTCGTGTGGGTAGGGACACCGGGATTGTTCTAGTTCTAGCCAAAGTGCGCAGAACCAGTTGTTGTTGTATCACGCCATCATGAAAGCATTCCTTAATGTTGTGACGATTTCCACTACGAAAAGTCGTGGATAAAGGACTTATGCTAGCTGGCATTTAAGTAATATAGAAATGCATTAGAAAGAAATTAATCGGTATTTTGTAATAACTTAGTAGTGCGATTTTAAAAAACTGAAGTGTCCTGTTTATCTCTCCGCACACAGGGGTGTGGCAAGCGGCAGGTACGTGGGACAACTTCAATGAAGCGCGGCGCACGATCGCCGCCAATCAAGTGGTGGGGCCATGGGCCTCCCCTCACATACTGACGTGGCCCTACTGACAAGCGAGAAGGGAAAATGAAACAGCGTGCATTGGCGTTGGCCATCAAAAGAATAATCTGGGCCGAACTGGCCTTATCGGCGGCTGTTGCTGTACCGGTGTTTGCGCAGAGCCAGCCGGCTACCGCAACGCCAACGGAAAGCACGGCTGCTCCCGCAGCGGCAGCGCCCGCTGCAGCCTCCGGCGTGACGACGGCTCCGGCCGCAAGCGCCGCGACGACCACACCAGCGGCAGCCGGTACAACAAGTACCGCGGCGGGTGGCGGTAAGGTTCAACAGCTCAAGACTTTCGAAGTGACCGGCTCGCTGATCCGTCAGGCGGACAAGACGGGATTCCAGGCGGTTCAAACGGTCACGGCTAAAGACATTCAAAAGAGCGGTGCCTCGACAGTCGCGGACTTCCTGCGCGATACGGCCGCCAACTCGGCTAATAGCTGGAGCGAAGGCCAGTCCGGCAACTTCGCCGCCGGCGCCTCCGGTATGGCACTGCGCGGTCTCAGCGAGAAATACACGCTGGTGCTGGTAGACGGTCAACGGGTCGCGCCGTTTGCGTTCTTTTCGAACAGCACGGATAACTTCTTCGACCTGAACACGTTGCCGCTCAACGTCATCGACCGGATCGAAATCGTCAAGACCGGCGCGGTGTCGCAATACGGTTCGGATGCTATTGCGGGCGTCGTCAACATCATCACGAAGCATAACTACCAGGGCCTGCAACTCGACGCCAACTATGGCGGCACGGCTGCTAGCGGCGGCGGCAACGGCACGACGAAGTTCAGCGTGCTGGGTGGCTTCGGCGACCTGAATGCGGATCGCTACAACATCACGGTTGCCGGTAGCGTGTACCAGGACGCGGGGTCGACTCTGGCCGATCGCGACTCGACGAAGAACCAGGACTTCACGAATCAACCGGGCGGCTTTTCGCTGCTCGCGCCGTCGTACTGGAACCTGCCTAATGGCAACGCACAGGCATTGAGCAATTGCCCGTTCGGTGGATCCGTGCAACCGGCAGGGAGCAACTTCCTCGGTTCGAGCACGAAGGGCGGGACGGTCTGCGGATACAACACGGCGAATAGCACGTCGATCGTTCCTGAAGCGCAGCGTCTAAGCTTGAAGGTTCATGGTGACTTCAAGATCGACGACACCACGACGGCATTCGCCGATATCTGGGTAAGCCACAACCAGACCACGACTAACGACGGCCTCTGGAACAACGTCACCGGTAGCCCGCAGACGCCGACGCTGTTGCTCGGGCCGGGTGGCGCACTCACTCCGTTCAACAATACGGTGCCGGCAAGCAACCAGTACAACCCGTACGGTGTTCCGACGGCACTCACCTATGCCTTCCCGAACACCGCGACCGAGAAAACGGACGCCAACTACTTCCGGTTTTCTACCGGCGTAAAGGGTTCGTTCACCGCGCCGTATGGCGACTGGGACTGGGCGACGTCGTACAGCCACTCGCAGAGCGAGGTGTCCAATACCTACTCGAACGTCCTGAATGCGAACGTACTGAGCAACGTCTTTCAGAACGGCATCTACAACTTCGCTAATCCGTCCTCGACGCCTAACGGCTTGAACGGTTTGTACACGACGGCGAACAACATCGGGATCTCGAAGCTCGATACCGTCGACGCAACGATTTCCACGCCGAACCTGTTCCATCTGCCGGCAGGCGATGTCGGCCTCGGTTTCGGCGCACAGTTCCTGCACGAAAGCGAATTCCTCGGTCAGGGCGCCGAATATCTGACCGGCGAGATCGCCAATCCGGATCTGGAAAATGTACAAGGTAATCGCAATGTCGCGGCCGTGTACTACCAGATCGACATTCCGATCATCCACAACCTGACGTTCAGCCAGTCCGGACGTTATGACCATTACAGCGATTTCGGCGGTGCGTTCTCGCCGCGCTTTGCCTTGCGTTATCAGCCGGTTCAGGCGCTGACGATGTTCGCTTCGTACAACCGCGGTTTCCGCGCACCGACGTTCGTCGAGAACGCCACGTCGCGGTCGTTGGGTATTCAGGAGCTTGCGAACGGTCCGGTCACGACGATTACGTCGGGCAACCCGGACCTTCAGCCTGAGCGCACGCGCAACATCAACCTCGGCTTCCAGATCTCGCCGACCCGTACAACCGACCTCGGTCTCGAGTGGTACAAGATCCGCGTCGACCACGTGATCGGCGAGGCGCTTACGCCGCAGCAGATCGTCACGAATCCGGCCAACGGTCAGATTCTCTACGAGGTGTTCCCGTATGAGAACCTCGGCTACCTCGACACCAACGGTTTCGACGCCACGTTCCGTCAGGCGCTGCCGACGCAGGTCGGTACGTTCACGCTGTCGGGCGACTGGGCGTACGTCAACCAGTTCAAGCTCGGTTTGCCTTCGGGTCCGATCAACGGCGCCGGCAACAACTACACGATCACGCAACCGTTCGGCGGCAGCTTCCCGCGCTTCAGAGGCAACACGACACTGGACTGGGAATATCGCAAGTTCGATACGGCATTGACGTGGCAATTCACAGGACCGTATGCGCAGAACGCGCAGCCGGATCCGGCATTGCCAAGCCGCGTTGGCTCGTACAGCCAGTTCAATCTGACCATGTCCTATACCGGCTTCAAGCACTGGACGATCTACGGCGGCATCAACAACATCTTCAATCGCACGCCTCCGTACGATCCACTGTTTGCTAACTCGACGCTCGATCAAAACGGTTACGACCAGTCGCTGTACACGTACATCGGGCGCTTTGCACAGGTTGGCGCTACTTACAAGTTCTAAGGCGTCGTGGCAGGTTTAGGGTCGATCGTTCCGGTTTCGTAGTCTTTGGTCTGCGGTACCGGAGCGATCTTTTTTTGATCCGACGATAACTCGAGTCTGCGCGCCGATAGCGACTGGCGTCGTCGCGACATGCTCCGACCAGAACAACAATAAGAACCATGAAATTCCAGCGGTCGCGCTGCGGATGCAAGCAGTGTCGCTCTGGTGGCGTTTAGGTATGTAGTGCCTGGCGGGTAAGCAAGATGCTGTAGATGGGTGCAGTGCGAGACCGTAGTCAATCGATGGGAGAGATCCACGAGAGCTCTCCTCACATATATAGGCGTGGCCCTACTGACAAGCAAGAGGGGAAAAATGAAACAGCGTGCATTGGCGTTAGCCGTTAAACGAATAATCTGGGCTGAGCTGGCGTTGTCGGCTGCAGTAGCCGGGCCTGTGTTTGCGCAGAGTCAGCCGGCTGTGCCGACAGGCACTGCGATTGCGCCCGCGGCGGCTGCACCGGCCGCATCGGCTGCCTCGTCCGGGACAGCGACACCGGCGGACACTACTACGAGCGCTGCGACGAGCACTGCGACGCCCACGGGCAAAGTCCAGCAGTTGAAGACGTTCGAAGTGACCGGCTCGCTGATTCGACAGGCTGACAAGACCGGGTTCCAGCAGGTTCAGGTCATTTCCCCGAAGCAGATCCAGGATTCGGGTGCGCAGAGTGTGTCCGACTATGTGCGCTCCATTTCGGCCAACTCGGCAAATAGCTGGGGTGAAGCCAACGACGATAGCTTTGCCGCGGGCGGTGCCGGTATCGCACTGCGCGGACTCAGTGAAAAGTACACGCTGGTGCTCGTCGACGGTCAGCGTGTTGCGCCGTTCGCATTTGCTGTCAACGGCACCGACCAGTTCTTCGACCTGAATACGCTCCCGCTAAACATCGTCGATCGCATCGAAGTCGTGAAGACCGGTGCGGTGTCGCAGTACGGCTCGGACGCTATCGGCGGTGTCGTCAACATCATCACCAAGCACAACTTCCAGGGCCTGCAGCTCGACGGCGGCTATGGCGGTGCAACGCAAGGCGGTGCGGGTACGACCAAGTTCGGCATTCTGGGCGGCTTCGGCAACCTGGCGTCGGACGGTTTCAACGTCACGGCAACGGCCAGCTATTACAAGTCAAACGGCTTTACGCTGGCCGATCGCGACACGACAAAGAACGAAGATTTCAGCAACAAGCCGTTTGGCGGCAGTATCCAGTACCCGACGTATTTCCTTAACCCGACGACGGGTGCTGCGTCGGTACCGTTCGGTTGCGCCGGCGGCACGCTTGCGCCGTACACGAGCAGCATCATCGCGAGTCAGAGAGCCTCGGTCAGCTCAGGCAATGTCTGCCTGAAGAATACGGCCGAAGACACATCGATTCAACCGATGACCGAACGCTATAACGCCAAGGTCCACGCCGACTTCAAGATCAACGACCAGACGACCGCGTACGCCGACTTGTGGGAAAGCTACAACACGACGACCACGAGCGATTTCAACGCGGCAATCGGCAACTTTCTCCAGTACAACCCGGTTACCAAAACGGTCAGCCCGTATACGTCGCTGGTGCCGGCAAACAATCCGTACAACACGACCGGCGTTCCGCAGGAGTTCTTCGGTTCTGTTCCGACTACGATCAACGTCAAGACGAATTCGAACTTCTGGCGTGCGGGCACGGGCGTGAAGGGCACCTTCTCGCTGTACGGAGATGACTGGGACTGGAACACCGGGTACACCCATTCGCAAAGTACCGTCAGCAATACGACCAACGGTGTGTTCAACCCGACCGGCTTGACGGCGGTGCTGCAAAACGGCACGTATAACTTTGGGAATCCGTCCGCGACGCCGAACGGTCTGAACGGTGCACTCACGCAGTCGAGCAACCTCGGTATTTCGAAGCTCGATGCGTTCGACGCAACCCTGTCGACGCCGTCCCTGTTCCACATACCGACGGGCGATGTCGGCCTGGGTTTGGGTGCGCAGTTCCTGCATGAAAGCGAACTGATCGAAGAAGACGGCGCCACGATGAATGGCGGAATTCTCAATCCTAATCTCCAGACGGTCGACGGTGAACGCAACATCGCCGCGGCTTACTACCAGATCGATATTCCGCTGATCAACAAGATGCTGACGTTTAGTCAGGCGGGTCGATACGACCATTACAGCGACTTTGGCGGTGCGTTCTCACCACGTTTTGCTCTGCGGTTCCAGCCGATTCAGCAGTTGACCACGTACGCATCGTATAACCGAGGCTTCCGCGCACCGGAATTCCTCGAGAACACGAATTCGTCGAACCTCGGCATCCAGCCAGTCGGCCCGAACGGTCAGAACGAAACCGTCGTGACCCGAGGCAACCCGGCGCTGCAACCGGAAAAAACGAAGAACTACAACATCGGCTTCGAACTGTCGCCGACGCGTACGACCGACGTCGGCTTCGACTGGTACAAGATTCACGTCGACAAAGCGATCGGCACCACGATCGATCCGGCAGGTACGGTTCTCAACCCGGATGGTTCGATCGCGTACATGCTGAACACATACGAGAACCTCGGTTCGTTCGATACGGACGGCTTCGAAACGACGTTCTCACAGTCGCTGCCTACCAAGGTAGGTACGTTCAAGCTGTCGGCTGACTGGACGTATGTGTGGCACTTCAAGATGAATGGGATTGGCGGTCTGTCTTCAACGGTCGACGGTGCGGGTAATGACCTGACGCTCTCGCAGCCGTTTGGCGGTTCGTTCCCGCGCTGGAAGGGCAATACGGATCTGTCCTGGGCGTACCATCAGTTCACGGCGGATCTGCAATGGCAATACACGGGGCCGTACTCGAACGCACTGGGTCTGAACTATTCCACCGCGTCGTATAGCGAGTTCAACCTGAACGTCGCCTACAACGGCTTCAAACACTGGACGATCTACGGCGGTATCAATAACATCTTCAACCGGGCGCCGCCGTACGATCCGTTGTGGCTCAGCACCACCGATCAAACCGGTTACGACCAGTCGTTGTACACGTATATCGGCCGTTATGTACAGATCGGTGCAACCTACAAGTTCTAGGCCTTTGAGCTTGTGGCGTAGTTGTGTAGTCGCGTAGTTGTGTAATGAACAGATCGCTCCGGTCTCGCGCGTTGAGACACGGAGCGATCGTCTTGTTTCAGCAGCATGGCGCGCAGATCGAAGCGCCGCAGTAAGGTGCCGCAGTCGGACACCCAAGTGACTCAAGCGGCAACCCTCCGGTTGCCGTCGCGTCGTTGACGAACCGCACTCCGGCCACAAGCCGGTATGCGTCTTCAAGCAGGCAGATGATGAAATTCGTGAAGTTCCGGCCGTCACACACGCGGCCTGCAACCGTAGCACGTGGGCGTTTTGCCCCGGCGCTGGTGACCGCTCTGACGGCGCTGGCGCTACTCGGCGTCGTACCAGTTGCGGCTCACGCGAGCTCCGGCATCTCGCAGTACGATCAGCCCAAATACCCCGCCAGTTTCACCCACTTCGACTACGCGGACCCCGACGTGCCGGTCCACGGCACACTGAATTTTCAGAACTACGACGAAGCGCAAAGCTACGACTCGCTGAATCCGTATCTGGTGCGGGGGTCGCCTGCGCCGTACATCAAGACCTTGATGTTCGACACGCTGATGCAGCGCAGCTGGGACGAACTCGCCTCCGAATATGCACTGATCGCAAACGACGTCGAAGTCGCGCCCGATCTGACCTCGGCGACATTCCACATCAATCCGGCCGCCCGTTTTTCGAACGGCGATCCGATTACCGCGGCCGACGTCAAGTATTCGTTCGATACGCTGGAAAGTCCGCAAGCCTCACCGGTCTTTAGTGCGCAGTTCTCCGTGATCAAGCGTGCCGTGGTGATCGACAAGAGCACGATTCGCTTCGACTTCAAGCAGGCCGAGCGCGACGGACCGCTAATCGCCGGCGATCTTCCGGTCTTCTCGCCGAAGTGGGGCATGCGCGCCGACGGCACGCGCCCGCCGTTCGACCAGATCGCAACGTCGCCGCCGATCGCGAGCAGCGCGTATCTGATCGAAGCACGCAAGAACGACAAGGCGATCACGTATCGGCGCAATCCGACCTACTGGGCGTCGGACCTGCCGACACGGCGCGGTATGTTCCGTTTCGAGCGGATCAATTTCAGGCTCTATCTCGACCAGTACACGAAGCTCGAAGCCTTCAAGGCGGGCAACGACGATGTGGATGTCGAATACAGCGCGACGCAGTGGGCGCGCAAATACGTCGGCAAGAACTTCAAGAACGGCTTGTTGAAGAAGGGCGAATTCGACGACGGCCCGGCCCAGATGCAGGGCTTTCTGTTCAATCTGCGCAAGCCGATGTTCAAGGATCCACGCGTGCGTCGCGCATTGGGTCTTGCGTTCGATTACGACTGGATGAACCGGATGATGTTCTACGGTCAGTACCGTCGGACCAACAGCTACTGGGAAGCGAGCCCGTTCGGCGCGACCGGTATGCCGGGACCGAAGGAACTGGCGTTGCTCGAACCGCTGCGCGGCAGTATTCCGCCCGAGGCCTTCGGCCCGATGCTGAAGCAGCCCGACACGATTCCCCCGCACTCGCTGCGCGACAATCTGAAGCAGGCGCGCGATCTGCTCGCGCAGGCCGGCTGGCACTATCGCGACGGCGCGCTGCGCGATGCAAACGGTACAGCGATGTCGATCGAGTTCATGGATGACCAGCCCGGGATGGACCGTCTGACGCTGCCGTACATGCAGGCGCTCGGCAATCTCGGCATCCAGACGAACTTCCGCGAAATCGACAGTGCGCTGTACCAGAAGCGGCTCGACAATTTCGAGTACGACATGACCACCTTTATCTACCCGCCGGTGACGATTCCCGGTATCGAGTTGACGCGCCGCTTCGGCAGCGCAGCGGCGTCGCAACCGGGCTCGGAGAACTATCCTGGCATTAAGTCGAAAGCCGTCGATTCATTGATCAAATCCGCACTGAGCGCCACCACGCTTGACGATCTGGAAGCGGCGACGCGCGCGCTGGATCGCGTGATGATCTACTCGTATTACCTTGTGCCGCAGTACTACTCGCCGGGCGCGCGGATCGGCTACAAGAATACATTGGGCTTTCCGAAAGTCGTGCCCAATTCGTACCAGTATGAAGACTGGGTGATTAACTACTGGTACCTGAAGCCGGCAAAGACGCCGGGCGCCGCGGCCACAGCCGCCGCCGCTTCTGGCTCCGCTGCTCACTGAGGAACAGCATGCTCACCTACATACTCAGACGTTTGTTGCTAATGGTGCCCACGCTACTCGGCGTCGTCACACTGACCTTCGTCGTCACACAGTTCGTGCCGGGTGGGCCGGTCGAACAGGTGATGATGCAACTCCGCCACGGCACCAGCCGTGGCGGAGAGGCGGGGCGGGCGGGGGTGGCTATCACGGCAGCCAGGGCGTCGACCCTCAGCAGATCGAACAGATCAAGAAAGAGTTCGGCTTCGACAAGCCGCCGCTCACGCGTTACGTGCTGATGCTGAAGAACTATGCGACCTTCAACCTCGGCCAGTCCTACTACCAGCATGACAGCGTCTGGGACGTAATCCGCTCCAAGCTGCCCGTGTCGATCACACTCGGGTTATGGACGGTGCTGCTCACCTACCTGATATCGGTGCCGCTCGGGATCGCAAAGGCGGTGCGCAACGGCTCGCGCTTCGACACGGTAACGAGCGTACTGGTACTCGCCGGCTACGCGATTCCCGGCTTCGTGCTCGGCGTGCTGCTGATCATGCTGTTCGGCGGTGGCACGTTCTGGCAGGTGTTCCCGATGCGCGGCATCGTCTCGGACAACTTCAGCGACCTGAGCGTCGTGGGCAAGATCCTCGACTACCTGTGGCACATCGCGTTGCCGGTCACTGCATCGGTGGTCGGCAACTTCGCGATCGTCACGATCCTCACCAAGAACACCTTCCTCGAGGAGATCGGCCGGCAATATGTGCTGACCGCGCGTGCCAAGGGGGCCGCCGAGCGCGACGTGCTGTGGAAGCACGTGCTGCGCAACGCGGCCATTCCGCTGCTGACCGGTCTGCCCGCCGCCTTCGTCGGTGCCTTCCTGAACGGCAACCTGCTCATCGAAACGCTCTTCTCGCTCAACGGCATGGGTCAGCTGTCCTACGACTCCGTGATCCGCCGCGACTATCCCGTGGTGCTCGGCTCGCTGTTCCTGTTCACGCTGATCGGCCTCGTAACCAAACTTATTGCTGACGTCTGCTATGTCCTCGTCGACCCCCGCATCCAGTTCAACCGCATGGACCACTGAGTCCGCGGTCGTCACCCAGGCACCGTCACCTTCCCCGTGGCGGCGCACCTGGTGGCGCTTCAGACAGCAGCGGCTCGGTTACTGGAGCCTCATCATCTTCGGTGCGCTGTTTGTCATCAGCCTCTTTGGCGAGCTGCTGGCGAATGATCGTCCGCTTGTCGTGCGCTATGAAGGGCATTACTACTTTCCGATCGTGAAGGACTATTCGGAGCTGGTGTTTGGCGGCGACTTTCCGGCGCGCGCGAACTACCTCGATCCGTATATCCGCTCGCGGCTCGAATCGAAGGGTAACTTCGCGATCTATCCGCCCAATCACTACCACTACGACACCATCGATTACTTCGCCGCGCACCCGTTTCCGGCGCCGCCTTCGGCCACCAACTGGCTCGGGACCGACCAGTTCGGGCGCGATGTGCTCTCGCGCCTGCTGTACGGTTTCCGGCTGTCGGTGCTGATGGCGCTCGCGCTGACGGTATCGGGGGTATTGCTCGGCGTACTGACAGGGGCGGTGCAGGGCTTCTACGGAGGGCGCACCGACCTGATCGGCCAGCGCCTGATCGAAATCTGGAGTTCGATGCCAGACCTCTACCTGCTGATCATCTTCGCCTCGATCTTCGAGCCGACGCTGTGGCTGCTGTTCATCCTGCTGTCGATGTTCGGCTGGCTGGTCCTGTCCGACTACGTACGTGCCGAATTCCTGCGTAACCGCTCGCTCGACTACGTGAAGGCCGCCCGCACGATGGGGCTCACGAACTGGCAGATCATGTGGCGCCACGTGCTGCCCAACAGCCTGACACCGGTCATCACCTTTTTGCCGTTCCGCATGAGTGCCGCGATCCTCTCGCTGACCAGTCTCGACTTCCTGGGTCTCGGCGTGCCGCCGCCCACCCCCAGCCTCGGTGAACTGCTGCAGGAGGGCAAGAACAACCTCGATGCGTGGTGGATCTCGATCTCGGCGTTCTCGGCGCTCGTGATCACGCTGCTGCTGCTGACCTTCATGGGCGATGCGCTGCGCAACGCACTGGACACGCGCATGCGCGGTTCGGCATTCGGTGGAGGCAAGTGATGGCTCAACCCATGACTCAACCCCTGCTGGAAATAGACCGCTTCTCGGTGCGCTTTGGCGACAAGGTCGCGGTGCAGGACCTGAGCCTCTCCATCGCACGCGGCGAACGTGTGGCACTGGTCGGCGAATCGGGCTCGGGCAAGAGCGTCACTGCGCTGTCGATCCTGCGGCTCGTCGCCCAGGCGGAACTGAGCGGGCGCATCCTGCTCGACGGTGATGACCTGCTGCAGAAGACCGAGCAGCAGATGCGCGGTATCCGCGGTGCGGACGTCGCAATGGTGTTTCAGGAACCGATGACGGCGCTCAATCCGCTCTATACGATCGGCAAGCAGATTGCAGAAAGCTTACGGTTGCACGAGGGCTTGCGCCCGAACGCAGCCCGTCAACGCGGCATCGAACTGCTCAAACGCACCGGCATTCCCGAGCCGGAGCGGCGTATCGACAGCTTTCCGCACCAGTTATCGGGTGGCCAGCGCCAGCGCGCGATGATCGCGATGGCGCTCGCGTGCCGCCCGCGCCTGCTGCTGGCCGACGAACCGACCACCGCGCTTGATGTGACCGTGCGCCAGCAGATCGTCGACCTGCTGATCGGCCTGCAGGAGCAGGAAGCGGCCGACCGCGGCATGGCCGTGCTGCTGATCACGCACGACCTGAACCTGGTGAAGCGCTTCGCACAACGTGTGGCGGTAATGGAAAAGGGCGTGCTGGTGGAAACCAACACCACCGAAGAACTGTTCTCGAACCCGCAGCACCCGTACACGAAGCGGCTGCTCGACAGCGAACCGCAACGCGCAATCGATGCGATCGAACCGGATGCACGCACGCTGCTCGACGTGGAAAAGCTCGCAATCGACTACCGGATTCCGGCCAAAGGCTGGCGTTCGATGTTTGGCCGCGCAACGTTCCGCGCGGTGCACGAGCTTGACCTGAATCTCAAACGCGGGGAAACGCTGGGCATCGTGGGCGAGTCAGGATCGGGTAAATCGACGCTGGCGGCAACTGTGCTCGGATTGCAGCGTCCCGCGACCGGCGAGATCCGCATCGACGGCATCCCGTTGCCGAAGTCGGGGCAGAGCCGCGAGCGGCGCGAACTGTGCGCGCGCATGCAGGTGGTGTTTCAGGACCCGTTTGGCTCGCTCTCGCCGCGCATGACCGTCGAACAGATCATCGGTGAAGGGCTGGCCGTGCATCATAAAAACGTCGAGACGAAAGAGCGGCGCGGCCGCGTTGCCGCGCTACTCGAGGAAGTGGGCATGCCGGCCGAATCGATGGTGCGCTATCCGCACGAATTCTCAGGCGGCCAGCGTCAGCGGATCGCAATTGCACGCGCACTCGCGGTCGAACCGGAACTTCTCGTGCTCGACGAGCCGACCAGCGCGCTCGACGTATCGATCCAGAAGCAGGTACTGAACCTGCTGACGAAACTGCAGAAGAAGTACCAGCTGAGTTATCTTTTTATCACGCACGATCTGGCGGTGATGCGCGCGATGGCGCATCGCGTGATTGTGATGAAGTCGGGGCGCATTGTCGAAGCAGGCGATACGCTCGATGTGCTGCGCACACCGTCGCATCCCTATACCCAGTCGCTGCTGGCGTCGTCGTTGATCAACCAGCCGGCTTCTTCCAGGACCACCGCATGATTGACGAACGTTGGGCGCAGGCCGCCCGCGCGCTGCACAGCGAGGCCGATTTCTGGTCGCTGCGGGTCGTCGATGAGCAGATCGAAGATCACGAAGTGCGCAACGATGTCGCACAGCCGCTCAGCACGAACCGCGATCGTGGCGCGATGTTGACTGCCTGGGTCGGCGCGGGTGCCGGTTACGCGGCGACAGCGAACCTGTCGGCAGCGGGATTGCAGGCCGCGCTCGATATTGCAACCGCACGGGCACACGCAAGCGCCGCGTTATCGCTGATCGATCATCGCGAAGTAGCGCGGCCCGCCGCGAACGGCCGCTACGCATCGCCGAATCTGCAGCAGGCGTTGCCGTCCCGCGCCGAATGGCTCGATCTCCTGCGTCACGAATGCGCAAGCGCGAATCGCGATGCGCGGATCGTCGAGCGCATCGCGGGTGTGCAGATCACGCATACCGATCAGCTCTATATCACCAGCGATGGCGTCCGGATCGATCAACAGTTCCGCTTCCTGCTGCCGGCCATGAGCGTCGCTGCGCACGCGGACGGCGATACGCAGGTGCGTACGCTCGGCAGCTACGGCACGCTTTCGCAAGGCGGCCTCGAGGTGCTGGCGCGTTTCGGCTTCGATGGTGCCGGTGTACGCGTCGCCGACGAAGCATTGCAGCTTCTGGCCGCGCCGAACTGTCCTTCCGGTCCGCGCGACCTGTTGCTGATGCCCGACCAGATGATGCTGCAGATCCACGAATCGATCGGCCACCCGCTCGAACTGGACCGTATCCTCGGCGACGAGCGCAACTTCGCGGGCTGGAGCTTCGTCAAGCAGGAGATGTTCGGCTCGTATCGCTACGGCTCCGATCTGCTGAACGTGACGTTCGATCCGGAGCTGCGCGAAGAAGCGGCTTCCTATGGCTTCGACGACGACGGCACCGAGGCGACCAAGCAGTATCTGATCCGCGGCGGCGTGCTCGAACGGCCGCTCGGCGGCGCGCTCTCGCAGCAGCGTGCGCAGATGCCGGGCGTCGCGAATTCGCGCGCGTCGAACTGGAACCGTCCGCCCATCGACCGCATGGCGAACCTCAACATCGAACCGGGCACCAGCTCGCTCGACGAGATGATCGGCAACATCGAGCACGGCATCATGATGCGCACGAACACATCGTGGTCGATCGACGATCACCGCAACAAATTCCAGTTCGGCTGCGAGTTTGGCCAACTGATCGAAAACGGCAAGCTCACACAGGTGGTCAAGCAGCCCAACTATCGCGGCATCTCGGCGAATTTCTGGCGCAGTCTGAGCGCGGTGGGTAATGCCGGGACGCGCGGCGTGTACGGCACGCCATACTGCGGCAAGGGCGAGCCGATGCAGATCATACGTGTAGGTCACGCGTCGCCGGCCTGCGTGTTCAGCAACGTCGACGTATTTGGAGGCGCATGATGAGTGAGCGCGACTGGCAGGCTCACTTCACGCGGCTCGCCGATGAAATCGAACGTTTGCAGCAAGGTGCGGAAACGACGCTGAGTTCGTTTGTTGCGGAGCAGTCCGACTTTATCCGCTTCAATGCGGGCAAGGTGCGGCAGATCGGCAGCGTGTCGCAGGGCAAGCTGACGCTGCGTCTGATCGACGGTGCGCGTCAGGCGTATTCGACGTTCACGGTATGCGGCGACGTGCAGCAGGATCTCGATGCGATCGATGCAGCGCTCGCCGCGTTGCGCGACAGCCTGCGCGATGCCGCAGACGATCCGCATCTGCTGTTCGATACAACGCAATGGCAGCGCGTGACGCGTCGCTCTGGTCATCTGCCCGATCCGCAGGCGCTCATCCGCACGGTGGCTGAATGTGCGCAAGGTCTCGACTTCGTCGGTTTCTATGCCGGTGGGACGATCGTGCGCGGCTTTGCGTCCACAGGCGGCAGCCGTGGCTGGTACGAAGTCGATAGCTTCAATTTCAGCTGGTCGTTGTACGACCCAAGCGGCCGTGCGATCAAGACGACTTACGCCGGCGACGACTGGAGCGACGCTGCATTCGCGCAGAAGGTCGAACAGGCGGCGGCACGGCTGCCGGTGCTCGCGTTGACGCCGCGCGCGTTGTCTCCAGGGGGCTATCGAGCGTGGCTTGCACCGGCGGCGCTTGAAGAGTTGCTCGGTGTGGCGTCGTGGAGCGGTTTCTCCGCGCGTGCGCACGCGACCTCACGCAGCGTGCTGCGCAAGCTGCACGCTGGCGAAGCCGCACTCGATCCGCGCGTGACGCTCAGCGAAGACCTGGATCTCGGCATCACGCCTGGCTTCAACGAAGACGGCTACGTGCGCGAGAGCGTGCCGCTGATCGACGCGGGACGCAGTGCCGGTCGCCTCACGAATGCACGCAGCGCGCGCGAATACAGTCTGCAACCGAACGGCGCACTGGCATCCGAGGCGCCCGTTGCACTGTCGATGCTGCCGGGCGACCTGCCTGACGACGAGGTACTGGCGAAGCTCGACACGGGCCTGTACGTCGGCAATCTCTGGTACGTCAACGTGTCCGACCCGATGAACTGCCGTCTGACCGGCATGACGCGCTTCGCGACCTTCTGGGTCGAACACGGGAAGATCGTCGCGCCGCTCGACGCGATGCGTTTCGACGACAGCCTGTACCGTCTGCTCGGCGATCAGCTCGAAGCACTTGGCGCACAGCCCGAACTGCTGCTGAGCGACTCGACGTACGGCGAACGCGCGACCGGCGGCATGCAGTTGCCTGGCGTGCTGGTGCGCTCGTTCGAACTGACCTTGTGAGCGTATGAATCGAACGGTCGACACGACATCCAGACAACCGCCCGAAGGTTTGACGCTGCGCGCACTGTGCCCGGCCGATGCCGAGCAGCTTCACGTTTTGATGGGGCTACCTGCATCGATGCATGGCAATCCGCTCAAGCCTTTCGCGACGCTCGCCAGCACGCGTGAGTACATCGAGAAACTCGGTGAGTCGCAGATCGCGATCATGGCAACGGTCGGCGACACGCTGGTTGGCGAAGCAGGGCTGATGTCTAACAAGGGGCGTCGGGCGCATTCGGGATCGATCAGCATCGGTGTGCACGATGCGTGGCATCGGCGCGGCATTGGCCGTGCGCTGATGACCGAACTGCTCGATCTCGCCGACAACTGGCTCGGTCTGCGCCGCGTCGAATTGCGGGTGTTCGCGGACAATCACGCGGCGATCGCGCTGTATCGCGCGTTCGGTTTCGAGGTCGAAGCCCGGCGCCGCGGTGCTGTGTTGCGCGATGGCGTGCTGATCGACGACTATTTCATGGCGCGCTTGCGTGACCCCGCGCCGTTCGCCGCGGGTTAGCACGATGAACGAATACACAACACGAAACGAAGCGGCAACAGGTAGCCACGTGACAGTGCGAGCCTGCGAGCCCGAGGATATGGCCGCGGTTGCCGCCATTTTCAGCCAGCCTGGCGTGCGGCACGGCACGCTGTCGCTCGGCTATCGCAGCGCTGAAGCGATGACTGTCTTGCTGGGCCGCTTCTCCAGCGGAAGCACCTCGATCTGCGCCGAGCTCGACGGCCGTGTAGTCGGACATGGCGGGTTGCGTGCATATCGACCGACGTGCGCGCATGGAGCGGACTTAAGTATCGCCGTGGACGATGCGTACTGCAGGCGCGGCGTCGGTTCGGCGCTGATGCGGGCGTTGATCGACTGCGCGGATCACTCGCTCGGTTTGCGGCGCCTCGAACTCATGGTGTTCGCCGACAATGCGGCCGCGATTGCGTTGTATCGCAAGTTCGACTTTATCGAAGAGGGCCGCTCGCGTGGTTATGCGATGCAGGACGGCGTACTCGTCGATGCACTGCATATGGCGCGTCTTGTCGATGCACCGCCGCTCGCCGCCGTCGTCTGATTGATCTGTTGTCAGATGAGTCCCCCGCATTCCTGACACGCACCTCTGCAAATGCGGCACAGGTTCCACGCGGAAAGTTTGTAGAATGGCGCGGACGTTGCGGGCATCGATTGCCGCTGCGTCCTTCATCTACTTCCGCGAGATCACGACCGATCATGGCGCCGCCCAAGTCTCTTCCCGACCCGATCGCACCGGCGCAACTCGACGCTTCCGGCTATGAATTCTCGGAGCAGATCGGGCATCTGCTGCGCCGCGCCTATCAGCGGCATCTCGCGATCTTCAGCCAGACCATCGACGACCCGCAACTGACCGCGGTGCAATTCGCCGTGCTCAGTGCGAACCGCCGGCTCGGGCCGTCGTCGATGAGCGATCTCGGCAAGGCGACGGCGATCGACGGCGCAACGGTGCGCGGCATCATCGAGCGTCTGCAGGCGCGTGGGCTGGTCGAGCTGCAGAGTAGCCCCGACGATCGTCGCAAGAGCATCGTCGAGCTGACCGGCCGCGGGCACGCGCTGCTCGAACAGACCACACCGACGGCCGCGCGCATCAGCGAGCTGACGATGAGCGACCTCAATGCCGTAGAGCGCGTCGCGGTGCTGCATCTGCTGCGCAAACTGTGCGGTCCGGACGGCGAGTAGATCCGCAGCGCTACGTGAACGCACACCGCTCGCAAGATGCGCTGCACCAACCTCGGGACGATTTGCAGTGGTGCGCTTTTATAGTGTGTACATGTTTTTCAGTGGTGCGTCGCGGTACCGGTGGAAAGCTCGATGTCAGTCTCGATGCACTTTCTGAATGTTTTTAATATGTTGAATTTAAAAGGATTTTTATCCGTGGTCAACGATGATTCGGACACGGGTAAACACCTCTAACCATGGCATGCTCATTGCAACTAATCTTGCAGTTACCGTGTGTACGCTCATTTCGCTACCAGATCGAGCGTGTCGGCGGTGCAGAGCTTCTATAGCCATCGGAGTCCCCATCCGGTTCCCTCGCCTGGAGTGCTATACATGAAGTGTTTCCTCAAACGGGTCTGCGCGACGTTCGGTGCATCGCTGGTTATGGCCGCGGGCGCTCTGCATGGGTCCGCTGCACATGCCGACGAGATCTCGGTGACGCAGTGGGGCAGCAGTCTCTACGGGCTGCCCTATGCGGTAGCGATGGACAAGGGGCTCTTCAAGAAAGCCGGCGTCGACATCACGGGCATTCTGACCTCGGGTGGCGGTGGCACGACGGTGCGCAATATCCTCGCGAGCAAGACGCCGTACGGTGAAGTCGCGGTGGCCGCGGCGCTCGCCGCGCAACGTCAGGGCCTCGATCTGGTGATCGTCAACGTCGGCACGCGCAGCGTCGCGGAAGCATCGATGGTGACGATGCCGAACTCGAACGTACACAGCGTCGCCGATCTGGCCGGCAAGAAAGTCGCGATCACGTCGCCGAAAGGCGTCTCCGAAATGCTGCTGCTGATGGTGCTGAAGGCCAAAGGCGTCGATGCGGACAAGGTGCAGCGCGTCGCGTCCGGCGGCTACGTGAACGGCCTGACGATGCTCGAGCAGGGCGCCGTAGCGGGTGCCGTGCTGATCGAGCCGCTCTCGATCATCCGCAAGGACAAGTACCGCACCGTCTATCGCGCCGGCGACATCCTGCAGCCGATGACCACCTCGGTCGGTATCACCACACGCGAATTCGCGAAGAGCCATCCCGACGAACTACGCGCAATCATCGCGGGTCGTCGCGCGGGTGTCGATGCGACGTATGCCGATCCGGCCGGCGCCGCGAAGCTGCTCGAAACGAGTTTCAAGCTCACGCCTGACGTCGCGCGCGAAGCGGTCGACAACATGGTCAAGTCGCACATGTGGAGCACGGGCGAATTCGATCGCGCCGAGCTCGATCGCATGACGGATGGTCTCAAGCTGATCGGCGAACTGAACGGCGACGTGGACTGGTCGAAGCTCGTCGACACGAGCTTTCTGCCCGCCGACCTCAAAGCGAGGAGCAAGCTATGAAAGCGTGGAATGCGCCGCCCGCGTTGCAGATCGTCGAGACGTCGACCGCGCGGGCGACCGTGCCGCAAGAAGCGCATGTCGAGCTGACCGGTGTCACGCGCTACTTCAACAAGAACGGCTCGAAAGAGCTGTTTCATGCATTGGGGCCGATCGATCTGACGCTGACGAAGGGCGAGTTCTTCTCGGTGGTCGGGCCGTCCGGTTGCGGCAAATCCACCTTGCTCGATGCACTCGCCGGTCTCGCGAAGCCGAGTTCCGGCACCGTCACGTTCGAAGGGCAGCCGGTGAAGGGCGTACCCGATGGCGTCGGCGTGGTGTTCCAGGAAGACGCGTCGTTCCCATGGCTGACAGTGCGCGACAACATTTCGTTCGGTCTGCGCATGGCGGGTGTCGACGGTGCGGAGATCGCGCGCCGGGTCGACTACGCGCTCGGCTTCATGGGTCTGAAAGATTTTGCGGGCGCATACCCGGCGCAACTGTCGGGCGGTATGCGGCAGCGTGTGTGCATTGCGCGCACACTGGTGATCCAGCCGCGTTTGATCCTGCTCGACGAACCCTTTGGCGCACTCGATCAGCAGACGCGTCTCCTGATGGGCGACGAACTGCTGCGCCTGTGGCGCGAAACCTCGGCGACCGTGCTGCTGATCACCCACGCACTCGACGAAGCCGCGATGCTGTCCGACCGGGTCGGCGTGATGTCGGCGCGACCGGGTCTGTTCATCGACATCGTCGAAACCGGTTGGGAGCGCTCGCGCGACAGTCGCGTGGTGTCGACGCCGCGCTTCGGCGAAGTGAACGCGCGCCTGTGGGAGAAGTTGCGGGCCGAATCGCTGAAGGTCATGGGCATGCACTGACCGGACGAAGGAGTTCGAAGTGAAAACCGAAACTGTCGTACGGTTTGTCGTCGTGGCCGGGTTTGTCGCGCTGGTCGAGCTGCTATGCCGCACCGGCGCGATTCCCGCTGCGGTGCTGGTGCCGCCGTCGGCGATGGTGACGCACGGCATCGAGATGCTGCGTGGCGGCAAGTTCGATCGCGATATCGTCACGAGCCTGCTCGACATCGTGGCCGCATCGGTTGTGTCTGTGCTGCTCGGTTTCGCACTCGGGCTCGTGCTGCATGCGCTGCCGTCGGTGCGGCGTCCGCTCGAACCGCTGCTGGCAAGTTACTACGCGGTGCCGACGTTTATCTTCTATCCGGTCTTTATCGTGCTGCTCGGCGTCGGTTCGCTGCCGATCATCGCCATCGCCGTGATGCTCGCCGTCGTCACGATGATCACCGCGACGCTCAACGGGCTCGACCGGATTCCGCGCGCGCTGCACAAGAGCGCCCAGGTGATGCGATTGTCGCCATGGCGCTCGGCGATCCATATCAAGCTGCCCGCGACGCTGCCGTACCTGTTCACCGGCGTGAAGCTGTCGGTCGCGTATGCGTTCATCGGCGTGATCGCGTCGGAGTTCATCCTGTCCGGATCGGGGATCGGCTACGCGATCGGTTATGCGTATAACAACTTTCAGAACGACGACATGTACTCGCTGATGTTGTTCGTTCTGGTGCTCGTCACGCTGGTCAACGTCGTGCTGAACCGGATCGATCACCGGTTCCAGGCGCGTCGGCAACAGTGATGTCACGGGCTACGGAGCGATCGTCATGAGACGCTTTACCGATTCGTTGCTGGTCGCCGTGGCGATCGTCGCGTGCTGGCAATGTCTGCACTGGGCGGTCGGCGACAGTTCGATGGGGTCGCCATGGAGCACCGTGCAGGCGCTGTTCGGCATGCTCGGTACGACTACTTTCTGGAGTAACGTCGGCGAGACCGCACGCGCACTTGCCTATGCGCTCGTCATCGCGCTGGCGGGCGGCGTTGCGCTCGGTGTGCTGCTCGGCGTGAACCGTCTGTCGGGCCTCGTTGCCGAACCGATCCTGCTGAACCTGTATTCGCTGCCGAAGGTGACGCTGTATCCGCTGGTGCTGCTGGTGTTCGGGCTCGGCCTGTCGGCGAAGGTTGCGTTCGGCGTGATGCACGGTCTGATTCCGATCCTGATGTTCACGATGAACGCGATCCGTCAGATGCGACCGGTATATCTGCGCGCGTCGAAAACCATGCGGCTGTCGGCGTGGCGCACGGTTATTCATGTCGTGCTGCCGGCCATCTTCCCCGAAATCGTCTCGGGCCTGCGGCTCGGCTTTTCGCTGACGCTGCTCGGCGTGCTGATCGGCGAGATGTTTGCTTCGCAACGCGGGCTCGGCTATCTGCTGACGAGCGCGATGAATCTCGGCGATATCCGCACGATCATGGCCGTCGCGCTGTTTCTGACCGTGTTCGCGCTGTCGTGCAACGGTCTGCTGATGATGGCCGACCGGCGCCTGAAACATCGCTGAGCGGTTGTGTACGATCGAATCCATTTCCGTTAAGAGAGGTAGGGACACCATGTACGACGTATTCCAGACGGACCGCCTGATCGACCTGTGGTTGACCGAGGACATCGGCTACTGCGACCTCACCGCGCAGTTGATGATCGAAGCGCACGAGACCGGTGCGTTCTACATGAATGCACGCGAACCGCTGATCGTCGCCGGTATCGATGTCGCAGCGCGCGTGTTCCGGCGTTACGACTCGACGCTCGACGTCGTCGTGCGTGTGAAGGACGGCGACAAGGTCGATCCGGGCGCGGTGCTGCTCGACGTGCGCGGTAACGCGCGCAGCGTGCTGACCGCGGAACGTACTGCATTGAACATCGTGCAGCGGCTCTCCGGCATTGCCAACCTGACCGCGCAATATGTGGCGGCCGTCGCCGGCACGCGGGCGCGTCTGATCGATACGCGCAAGACGACGCCGGGTCTGCGGATGCTCGAAAAGCATGCCGTGACGTGCGGCGGCGGATTGAATCACCGGCTCGGTCTCGACAACGGCGTGATGATCAAGGACAACCATATCGCCGTGTGCGGTGGCATCTCGAAGGCTGTGCAACGCGCACGCCGGCAGTTGCCGGTGCTGACGAAGCTGGAGGTGGAGTGCGATCGTCTCGAGCAGGTCAGCGAAGCGCTCGAAGCGGGTGTCGACGTGATCATGCTCGACAACATGTCGGTCGCGGACATGACGCGCGCCGTCGAGATGGTCGGCGGCCGTGTGCAACTCGAAGCATCGGGCGGTATCAACCTCACGACCATCGGCGCGATCGCGAAGACCGGTGTCGATTACATCTCCACGAGCAAGATCAACCAGGCGGCGTCATGCGTCGACATCGGTCTGGATGATACGGAGTAGCCGCCATGACGGCAGGCATCTTTTTCTTCGTGGTCGGTCCGAGCGGCGCCGGCAAGGATTCGTTGATCGAAGGCGCGCGGCGCCTTGACAGCCGGTTCTATTTCGCGCGCCGAGCGATTACCCGGCCTGCGGGATCTCCCGGCGAAGATCACGAAGCGCTCGATGAAACCACGTTCGCTGAACTTGAAGAACGCGGCGAATTTCTGATTACGTGGTCTGCGCACGGTTTGCGTTATGGCCTGCGGCGGGATCTGCTAACGCTGCTCGCCGAAGGTCGTCATGTGATCGCGAACGGCTCGCGCAGCATGATCGCCGAACTGGCGACACGTGTGCCGCGACTAGTTGTGATCGAAGTGAGCGCGCCGGCCGATGTGCTGGCCGTGCGCATTCTCGAGCGTGGCCGCGAGACGCCCGAACAGGTGCGGCTCAGGGTACAGCGCGAAGTCGCGCCGCACGCGGCCGATGTCGAGACCTGGCGCGTCGTCAACGACGGCACGCTGGAGCAGGGCATCGAGCGTTTCATTGCGGCGTTGGGACATGCCGCGAATCCGCCGGCCAGCGCGCCGCTACTGCACGCGAAACTAGCCTGCGAAGCGCTCGACGAAACGCAATACGAGGCGCTGCTGCACGACATCCTCGAGTTGCGTTATCCGGATCGCGAGATCGACCGGTTTTTGCTGCACGCATGCAGTCATCTCACCGATGCCGAAGTGCTTGGGCTCGCACGGGTACGGGCGAAGCTCATGCCGCGCATCGAGTGGCACGAGCCGATCGTCGTCGATAAGCATTCGATGGGCGGTATTCCCGGTAGCCGCATCACGCTGATTGTCGTGCCGATCGTCGCCGCGTACGGTCTGGCGATGCCGAAGACATCGTCGCGTGCAATCACATCTGCAGCCGGTACCGCCGACGCCATGGAAACCGTCGCGCGTGTCGATCTCACCGCGCAGGAGGTGCGGCGTTGCGTCGAAGAGGCGCGCGCCTGTATCGCGTGGAACGGCCGGCTCAATCATTCGCTGATCGACGATCGCATCAATGCGTTTACGCGACCGCTCGGGCTCGATACGAACCGCTGGTCGGTGGCGTCGATTTTGTCGAAGAAGGTGTCGGCGGGATCGACGCATGTGATCGTCGATCTGCCATACGGACCGCGCGCAAAGCTGCACACCGCCGAGGAAGCGCGCGCGCTCGGCGATCTATTCGAATACGTCGGTACAGGCGTAGGCTTGCATGTGAAGGCGCTCGTCACCGACGGCAGCGGACCGATCGGCCGCGGCATCGGCCCGGCGCTGGAAGTGCGCGACGTCGGTCTCGTGCTCGACAACGACGGCGCTGCGCCTGTCGATTTGCGTGACAAGGCGCTGACATTTGCGGCGCATATTCTTGCATGGGCGCCTGGTGTCGGCGACGTGATCGAGGGTCGGCGGATCGCTGCCGGGTTGCTGGCGAGCGGCGCGGCACGCACGGCGTTCGAGCGTATCGTCGATGCTCAAGGACGCCGCGCGCAGCCGGTACTACCCGGCACGCACGTGCACGCGGTACGGGCTGCGCACGGCGGCACGGTGACGTCGATCGACGGCTGGTCGATTGCGGGCATTGCGCGCGAAGCCGGCGCGCCCGCCGATGCCGGCGCGGGCATCGACCTGCTGTGCCGCGTCGGCCAGACGGTAGCGGCCGGCGACACGCTGTACCTGATTCACGCGAACGACGCGGCTGCACTCGATCGGGCCGCGACCCTGGCCGCGGCCACACTGCAGACGGGTTATCGAATAGAGTAAAGAGTGACGAGTGAATGACCGGATGAGGAAATCGAAGTGAAAACGACCGTGGTGTCGAGCTGGCAGCAGTTCATGAATCTGACGGCCGAACTGGACGGATGGGCGTTTCGCGGCCAGCAGGATGCGAACTGGCTGCTACAGAGTTCGCTGTCGCGCTACCTCGCGGCATTCGTGCCGGACCGCTCGACGTGGCGCATCCAGGAGCAGCGCGCCATTCGCATCTTTCGTCGCAAGGCGCACAACTATCTGTCCGATGTGCGTGCGCTATCCGACGATCTACGCTGTCTCGGGCTGATGCAGCATCATGGCGCACCGACGCGCTTGCTCGATTTCACGAAATCGCCTTACGTTGCTGCGTTTTTCGCGCTGGAGCGGGCCGTGTCCGATGCGGCGATCTTTGCGGTCAATACGCCCGCGCTATGGACCAATCGCGCTTACCCGACCACGACCCCGCACCTGACGCGCGACATGATCGATCCGCGGCGCAAGGGCAACTTCGAGAAATTCTTTCTGACCGACAAGAACCCGGTGATCTGGTTCGGCGAGCCGTCGGAAATGGACCAGCGTCTGATCGCGCAGGCCGGCACGTTTGTGCTGCCGGGGCTGCTGCAAAAGCCACTCGACGAGATCGTCAGCAACTATTCCAGCGACGACGAACTGCTGCGCAAGATCGTATTGCCGCCGTCGGTTCGTGAAGACGCGATGCGTTCGCTGTATCGCATGAACATTACGAACGCCTCGTTGTTTCCGGATATGGAAGGGCTCGCGCGATCGATCGCGCTTGAGCTGGAAATAGTCTGGCCGACTGCATCGGTAAAACACAGCGTCGATGATGCGTGAGTCGCGCGCCGCATGAGCGGAGCGCGGCAACGCAAACTATCGTGGTCGACATCCCTCTTGGGCGAACGTGGTCTCAAGGCTTGCACGCTTGTCGTAGACCCGACGATCGGGATCGTAGGCACGTGGATCGACGGGGCGCTTGTTTGCGATATCGAATTGCGGTGCGCCGACGGCGGGGAGATGCGGCGACGCTTTCTCCGCATCGATTTCCGACGCGAGCTGGGCGCAGCGCTTGTCGTCCGAAGCGGACGACGTGCCTCCCGGACGGCTAACCGCGGTAGCCGCGTTGGCTGCCTGAGGACTGAGGTACCGATGCGGCGGTGCTACCGCCGCCTGGGACGCGGCATCTGCTGCCCAAACGCCTGTCGAACCGATCGCTGCAACCAGCGTGGCGAGCGTGACGGATAAGCGAATCATCATGTTTTCCCATGCACGAATACGAAGACCCGCATTCTATTTTCATTGGCGACACCTTACTGTCATGAAAGGTGTAAAACTGTAATGAAAGATAGAAAACTGTATAAACATACAGTATAGTGTCTCATTCATTCCGCCTTCGCCGGCGCCCATAGTCGGCGGCTGAAGCACGCCGTGTGCCGTATGAGTTCAGGTCGCGAAGCCGGATCAACTCCTTCAGACGGTCAGCCAAATTGTCCTCTCACGGAACCATCCGCATCCGCGGAGCACGCCAGCACAATCTCAAGAACCTCGACCTCGACCTGCACACCGGCGAAATGACGGTGGTGACCGGGCCGTCCGGGTCCGGCAAGTCGAGCCTCGTGTTCGACACGCTGTATGCCGAAGGGCAGCGGCGCTATGTCGAGACGTTCAGCGCCTACGCGCGGCAGTTTCTCGACCGCATGGACCGGCCGCAGGTGGATCGGGTCGACGGTGTGCCGCCCGCCATCGCCATCGACCAGACCAACCCGGTGCGCAGTTCGCGCTCCACGGTGGGCACGATGACCGAGCTGAACGACCATCTGAAACTGCTGTACGCCCGCGCGGCCGAACTGTTCGACCGTAACAACGCGCAGGCCGTGCGGCACGACACGCCCGAAACGATCTATGCCGAACTGGTGGCACGTGCGGCGGCGGACGACCCGCGGCTCGTGGTGACGTTTCCGGTCGAGTTGCCCGAATCGGCGTCCGATGCGGAGATCGAGCAGTGGCTGTCGGCGAGCGGTTACACGCGCGTGCAGGCGCAGCGCGAAGTTGCGTCGCCGACCGGCACGCGCAAGGTGCTCGATGTGGTCGCCGACCGCTTCCGGCTCGGCAACACGGACAAGGTGCGCGCGGTCGAGGCGATAGAAGCATCGCTGAAGCGCGGCGCGGGGCGTGTGAGCGTCTACGTGCTACCTGCGGACTCCGCTGCGCGCACTCCCGATGCAGAACCACAGATCTGGCGCTTCTCCACCGGCCTGCACAACCCCGATAGCGACCTGCGTTACGCGGACCCGCAGCCCGCGCTGTTCTCGTTCAATTCGGCGTACGGCGCGTGCGAAACCTGCCGCGGCTTCGGTCGCGTGATCGGCGTCGATCTCGGTCTCGTCATTCCGGACGCGCGCAAGACACTGCGCGGCGGCGCAGTCAAACCGATGCAGACGCCGGCCTGGAAAGAATGTCAGGACGATCTGATGCGCTACGCGGCGAAAGCCGATATCCGTCGCGACACGCCGTGGGCGGAGTTGACCGATGCGGAGCGTCATTGGGTGATCAACGGTTCGCCGGACTGGAATGGCAAGTGGCAAAGCCACTGGTACGGCGTGAAACGCTTCTTCGAGTATCTGGAATCGAAGGCGTACAAGATGCACATCCGCGTGCTGCTGTCGAAGTACCGCAGCTACACGTCGTGCGAAACCTGCGGCGGCGCGCGGCTCAAGACCGAATCGCTGCTGTGGCGTCTCGGCACGAAGCCGAATGCGGATGCGGTGCTCGAACCCACGCGCCGGTTTTTGCCGCGCGGTGTCGAGTGGTCGCGCAAGCAACTCGAAGCGCTGCCTGGGTTGACGGTGCACGACGTGATGCTGCTGCCTATCGAGCGCATTCGCCGGTTCTTCGACGACATCGCACTGCCCAGTGCACTGCTCGACGATGCGTTGAAGCTGCTGCTCGCCGAGGTGCGCACACGGCTCAAATACCTGTGCGACGTCGGGCTCGGTTATCTGACGCTCGACCGGCAAAGCCGCACGCTGTCGGGCGGCGAAGTGCAACGGATTAACCTGACCACGGCGCTCGGTACGTCGCTGACCAAAACGTTGTTCGTCCTCGACGAGCCGAGCATCGGTCTGCATCCGCGCGACCTGAACCGCATCGTCGAAGCGATGCATCGGCTGCGCGATGCGGGCAATACGCTGGTCGTGGTCGAGCACGATCCGTCGGTGATGCTGGCTGCCGATCGTCTGATCGACATGGGGCCTGGTCCTGGCGAGCGCGGCGGCACGATCATTTACGACGGCACACCGACCGGCATCCGCAGCGTTACCACGTTGACCGGCGACTATCTAAGTGGCCGCCGTCATGTTGCCGATGCCGCGCACTGGTCGCGGCGCGAAGTCACAGCGGACACACCGCGCATCGTCCTGGAAGGTGCGAGCGAACATAACCTGCGCGACGTGACAGTCGAGATTCCGCTGCAACGGCTTGTCTGCGTGACCGGCGTTTCGGGTTCGGGCAAATCGACGCTGCTGCAAGACGTGCTGCATCCGGCGCTGGCGCGCCACTTCGGCAACCCGACCGAATCGCCGGGCGCGTACCGCAACCTGTCGGGCGCCGAATACCTCAGCGACGTCGTGTTCGTCGACCAGTCGCCGATCGGCAAGACCGCGCGTTCGAATCCGGCCAGCTACGTCGGCGCATTCGACGAAATCCGCAAGCTCTTCACGAAGGCGCCGCTCGCGCAGCAGCGCGGCTACGGCGCGGGCATGTTCAGTTTCAACTCGGGCGACGGTCGTTGCCCGACGTGCGGCGGCTCGGGCTTCGAACACATCGAGATGCAGTTCCTGAGCGACGTGTACCTGCGCTGCCCCGATTGCGACGGACGGCGTTATCGCGCCGAAGTGCTCGAAGTGAAGATCGAGCGCGGTGCGCCGGCGCGCGCGCTCAGCGTTGCCGATGTGCTGGAGCTGACAGTCAGCGAAGCGATCGCGTTTTTTGCCGACGACGCGGAAGTGCTGCGCGTGTTGCAGCCTATCGTCGACGTAGGGCTCGAATATGTGAAGCTCGGGCAGCCGGTGCCGACCTTGTCGGGCGGCGAAGCGCAGCGTCTGAAGCTGGCGGGTTTTCTCGCCGAGACCGCGCAGCCGCGTACTACGCGTACCGCAAAGCCGGCCGTAGCGGGGCGGCTCTTCATGTTCGACGAACCGACCACCGGGCTGCACTTCGACGACATCGCGAAGCTGATGCGCGCGTTCGGCAAGCTGCTTGCGGGCGGTCATTCTCTGATCGTGATCGAACACAATCTCGATGTGATTCGCGCCGCCGACTGGCTGATCGACCTCGGTCCCGAAGGCGGCGACGGCGGTGGCCTTGTGCTGTGCGCAGGCACGCCCGACGACGTCAAGCAATGCGCCGCGTCGCATACCGGCGCGGCGTTGATCCAGTACGACCGGGCAGTGGGCGCGGCGGTTGAGGCTACCGATGGTGTGCCGCTGCAAACTTCGCTTGCCGCAGCGCGCGCACGTCGGGCGATCGAAGGCGATGACGTCGTGCGTATTGTCAATGCGCGCGAACACAACCTGAAGGCGCTCGACGTCGATATTCCGCACGGCAAGTTCAACGTGATCACCGGTGTGTCCGGTTCGGGCAAGTCGACGCTCGCGTTCGACATCCTGTTCCACGAAGGGCAGCGCCGCTATCTCGAGTCGCTGAACGCTTACGCGCGCTCGATCGTGCAGCCGGCCGGGCGACCCGAAGTCGACGCGGTGTACGGCATTCCGCCGACGGTCGCGATCGAGCAGCGCCTGTCGCGCGGCGGTCGCAAGAGTACCGTCGCGACGACCTCCGAAGTCTGGCATTTCCTGCGGCTGTTATACGTGAAGCTTGGCATACAGCATTGCATCCACGACGGCACGCCGGTGACGGCGCAAAGCGTCGAGTCGATCGCGGCGCAACTGCTGCGCGATCATCGCGGCCAACATGTCGGCCTGCTCGCGCCGCTCGTCGTCAACCGCAAGGGTGTGTATACGGATCTCGCGAAGTGGGCGAAAGCGCGCGGTAATACGCATCTGCGGGTCGATGGCGAATTTGTGCCGGTGGACCCGTGGCCGAAGCTCGACCGCTTCCGCGAACACACGATCGAATTGCCCGTGGCCGATCTCGTCGTATCGGCGGACGATGAAGCGGAGTTGCGTCGTCGGCTCGACGAGACGCTTGAGATCGGCAAGGGTGTGATGCATCTGCTGGCGCCGCTCGATGGTCTGCAGGATGCGTTAATGAAAGGGCGTGTAACCGCAGGCGTTGGCGACGTGAAGGTGCTGTCTACCAAACGCGCCTGCCCGGTATGCGGCACAAGCTATCCAGAACTCGATCCGCGGATGTTCTCGTACAACAGCAAGCACGGCTGGTGTACGACGTGCGTCGGCACTGGTCTCAAACTCACGCGCGAGCAACGCGCTGCTTATGACGACACCGTGTTGATCGAAGACGGTCGCGGTCGCGAGCAGAGCCTGCCGTCGGAGGAACAGGAACCTGAAGGCGTGGTCGACGAACCGTGTCCGGACTGCAATGGCACGCGGCTGAACCCGGTCGCGGGCGCGGTCACGTTTAGCTCGAAGGCCATCGTCGATGTCGCGCGCTGGACGGTTACCGATACGCGTCGCTGGATCGACGGTCTTAAGCTGACTGGGCGCGATGCCGGTATCGCGCGCGATGTCGTCAGCGAGATCGGTAGCCGGTTGCAGTTTCTCGAAGAGGTGGGGCTTGGCTATCTGAGCCTCGACCGTGCTGCACCGAGCCTGTCCGGTGGCGAGGCGCAACGCATCCGGCTCGCCGCGCAACTCGGCAGCAATCTGCAGGGCGTCTGCTATGTGCTCGATGAACCGACCATCGGCCTGCATCCGCGCGACAACCAGATTCTGTTGAACGCGCTGCGCAAGCTCGGCGACAAGGGCAACACGCTCGTTGTTGTTGAACATGACGAAGACACGATCCGTCGTGCCGACCACATCATCGACATCGGTCCGGGCGCGGGCAAGCGCGGCGGCGCGCTGGTCGCGCAGGGCAGTGTGGCTGATCTCGCCAAACAGCCCACATCGCTGACCGGACAGTTTCTCGCACGACCAATCGCTCATCCGCTGCAACCGCGCCGCACCGTCGAACCGGCGCGCAAGAACAAGCCCGCGGTGCCGGAGCAATGGCTCACAGTGCACGGCGCAAAGCTGCACAACCTGCGCAATGTCACAGTCGGCATTCCGCTGGCGCGGCTCGTCGCTGTAACGGGCGTGAGCGGCTCGGGAAAATCGACGCTCGCGCGCGATGTGCTGATGACCAACCTGCTCGATGCGGTCGGCCGCTCGGTGCTGTCGTCGCCGGCCACGCGGCGTGCGCGTAACGCGGTTCAGAGCGCGCCGGCGGCGAACCGCCGTTCGAGCGTGCTTGCGCGCAGTGCACCGCGTCCTGCGTACACGGTGAACCACGTATGGCAGGGCTGCGATTCGATCACCGGTTGGGAAGCGATCGATCGCGTGCTCGAAGTCGATCAGACGCCGATCGGCAAGACACCGCGTTCGTGCCCGGCGACCTATATCGGCGTGTGGGACACGATCCGCAAGCTGTTTGCCGATACGCTCGAAGCGCGGGCGCGCGGCTACACCGCGTCGCGTTTCTCGTTCAATACCGGCGACGGCCGCTGCCCCGCATGCGAAGGCCAGGGCGTTCGTACGATCGGCATGAGCTTCCTGCCCGACGTGAAGGTGCCGTGCGATGTGTGCCACGGGCAGCGCTTTAATCCGGAAACGCTCGCGGTGAGCTGGCGCGGCAAGAACATCGGCGATGTGCTGACAATGGAAATCGACGAAGCCGTCGAGTTCTTCGCGCCGATGTCGAACATCGCGCATCCGCTGCAATTGATGAAGGATGTCGGGCTCGGCTACCTGACGCTGGGCCAGCCTTCACCGACGCTGTCGGGTGGCGAGGCGCAGCGTATCAAGCTGGTCACCGAGCTGAGCAAGGTCCGCGACGACATCACACGACGCGGGCAGAAGGCGCCGCACACGCTGTACGTGCTCGACGAACCGACGGTCGGGCTGCACATGGCCGATGTCGCGAAGCTGATTCGCGTGCTGCACCGGCTCGCCGATGCGGGACATAGCGTTGTGGTGATCGAGCACGATCTCGATGTGATCGCCGAAGCGGACTGGATCATCGATCTCGGCCCCGAAGGCGGTGCGAGCGGTGGCACGATCGTCGCAGCGGCTGCGCCGGAGCAACTGGTGCGTGTGGCGCGGAGTCACACGGGCGAGGCGCTGGCGCCGGTACTGGCGCGCAGTGGCGATCAGCCCGCGGTGGAAGCGCAGGTTAGCGTTGGGTGAGAGTTAGAAGATGCGTTCGCCGTGCCTGCGCAGTGCAGAGTGTGAAGTGGCACGGCGAACGTCATCGTGAGTGGCCCGCGCTTATTTGGTGGTGTAGCCACCATTGATCAACAACGTCTGACCGGTGATCCACCAGCCGTCCGTCACGAGATGACGGATCAGCGGCACGACATCCTGAATGTCGGTTAGCCCCGTCTTGCTGAACCCCGACAGCGATGCAGCGGTCTTGTGATACGCGACCGCATCCGCGCCTTCGGCGGGGTAGAAGAACGGCGTATCCATCGGCCCCGGTCCGACAGCCGTCACTGAAATTCCACGCGCACCAAATTCCTTCGATGCCGCGCGCGTGAAATGCTCGACGGGTGCCTTGCTGCCCGCATAGCTCGCGTAGAAAGGTGTGAACGCACCGAGCAGCGACGTGACGAGCGTCACGAGCTTGCCGTTGTCCTCGAGATGCTTGCCTGCCTCCTTGATGAAAAAGAACGCGCTCTTCGAGTTGACCGCGAACATGTCGTCGTACTCGGCTTCGGTAATCTCGACGAACGGTTTTTTCAGAACCTTGCCGACCGTGTTGATCGCGATGTCGATGCGGCCGAAGGCGCTCTTTGCGTCGGTGAACAGTTTCTCGACTGCGGCCGCCGTCGTTAGATCGGCCTGAAACGCGCGCGCCTCGACGCCGGACTGCTTGATGGCCGCAACAGTCTGCTCTGCCGCATCCGCCGTCGCTGCGCTGTTGTAGTGAACCGCCACCGCTTTTACGCCGTGCGCCGCGAGATCGCGCGCGATCAGGCCGCCCAGATTCTTGGCGCCGCCCGCGATGAGTGCGACCTTGCCGTTGAGCGAATGATCTGCCATGAAAACCTCCTCGTTACGATGGGACGTTCCAGTCTAGACAAAACATTGTTAAAGATAATCTAGTGAATACTGGATTAATTATCCCGATTCCTGAACAATCGATTCGTGCCAAAGGAAGACGGATATGGACCGACTCGATCAATTGAAGGTGTTCGTGCAGATCGCCGAGATGGGCAGTTTCATCAAGGCCGCGAACCGGCTCGAACTGCCGCGCGCGACGGTGTCCGCGGCGATCCAGCAACTCGAAGCCGCGATGGGCACGCGTCTATTGCACCGGACGACGCGCACGGTGCAGCCGACCGCCGATGGTCTGCTGCTCGTCGAACGCGCGCGCGAACTGCTTGCGCATGCCGACGAACTCGATGGGCTGTTCCATGCGCGACTCGATGTGAGCGGCCGACTCACCGTAGATGTGCCGAGCCGGATCGCGCGTCGTCTGATCGCACCGATGTTGCCGGGGTTGCTGCGGCGTCATCCGAAGCTGGAGCTGGCGCTGCGTTCCACCGATCGTTCGATCGACCTGATCCAGGAGGGCGTCGACTGCGTGATACGCGTGGGGGAACTGACGGATAGCAGTCTCGTCGTCAGGCCGCTTGGGCATATCGCGCTGATCAACTGCGCGAGTCCCGGTTATCTGAACGAACATGGCGTGCCGGCGCATCCGCTGCAACTGGAGCGCGAGCACTGGATGGTCGGCTACGCGTCGCCGACAACCGGGCGCGAACTGCCATGGGAATATCTGACCGATGGCGAAGGGCGCGCGTCGTATGTGGCGGTGCCGAGTCGCGTTATCGTCAACAACGCTGAGAACTATATTGCGTGCTGTCTCGCTGGCGTAGGGTTGATCCAGATTCCGCGCTTCGACGTGCAGTATCTGATCGATCAGGGGCGGCTCGTGGAAGTGATGCCGGAGTGGCGTGCGGCATCGATGGATGTGTCCGCGCTGTATCCGCACCGGCGGCAGCGCTCGCGGCGGCTCAATGTGTTTATCGACTGGTTCGAGGAACTGATGCAACCGCACCTTGAGCATGCGCGTTAGGCGTGTCATGGTGTGCTGCGATTACTCGGTTTCGAGTCAGGTTCGGGACATCAATCGTTACCGCGTGCGACCGCTCTCGTACATTGCGCCATGCATATGCCGTAGTTCGTACTACGGCATATGCCGATGCGTATCGTTTGACACGTACCGTTTGATCTTCAATTTTTCTCAATGAGAATTTTCGTGCTCGCTATCGATTCGATACGTACGCGCCGACGTACTTCCTCTTGCTAAAGCGGCGCGGCCTTCTCGCAAGGCACTTTCGGTGATCGGCAGGCAACACGACAGCGACCCGCTGTCGTCGTACCAATCCTCATCAATACAGAAATTCGTACATCGATATAAGCAAATATCGGTGGACCGGTTTTATTTCAGACCATTACATTCTGGGTTCCTTATAAAAAGAGATACCACGATGCAGCGGAAAATCTATAAGAAATGATGGCCTGATTTCGTAGTCGGGTTGTTGCGACCTGCGTTTCGTCGCGCGGAAAACCTGCTTCCAGATCGCCCGTAATCCCTCTCTCGTACATTTCCATCGCTGGCTTCTCGTCGTAGAGGCCGGATGGGTCACGTCGTGCCTAAGCATCGGCGAGATCTCTTATATAAACAACAATGGGTACTTCGAAAGGTAGCCTGCATTCCATCGGATTCCGACTGATCTGCGTCGGACTGGCGAGTCTGTCTGGCGTGGCCGCATATTCCGTTAGCGCACAGGAAACCACACCGGCCGTTTCCGCAAGTGCGGCGATTACCGCAAGCACACCCGTGGCCGCAAGCGCAGCGCAAGACGTGGTCAAGGGCGATGCCGTGAGTCTCAAACCGGTCGTCGTAACCGGATCGCGGATTCCCCGTTCGCAAAAGGAAGGACCGACGAGTGTGACGGTCATCACCAGCAAGGACATCGAGAGCAAGGGTTACCGGAATGTCTACGATGCGCTGGCGCAGCAAACCCAGAATACGGGATTTACCGAGGGTGCGGACTACGGAAATACCTTCACGCCTGCGGCAAACACGATCGATCTGCGCGGACTAGGACCCAATCACACGCTGGTACTGGTCGATGGACACCGGGTGGCCGATTATCCGGTCGCCTACGACGGCAACGTCAACTTCGTGAACCTCGCGAATATTCCGTCCGAGATGATCGACCGGATCGAGATCCTGAACGGCGCTGCGTCGGCAGTCTACGGTTCCGATGCGATCGCGGGCGTTGTGAACATCATCATGAAGAAGCATATCGATGGTGTGGAGGTGAACGTGAAGGGCGGCACAACACAGGGAGGCGGCGGTACCAACGGTCGCCTGCAGATATCGGGCGGCAAGGACTTCGGCGCGCTGAGTACCGTCTTCGGCATCGAGGTCAGCAAGACCAATCCGATCTGGTCGGCGCAGCGCGACTTCATGTCGTCATCGACGCTCGAGGGAGAGACGCCGACCTCGATCTGGTCGCGCCAGAATCTCGATACCGGACAGTACCTTGGTGGGCCTGCCGCTTGCGGTGCGCTCAGCGGTATCCATGCATTTGGCGGCAGCGTAACGAGCGTCAATGGACAAGGCGGCTCGTATTGCGGCAGCGGCAAGGCGAGGCCGGACTTCTGGACCACCCAGACAGACAACAGTAGCGAGAACGTCTATGCGGGATTCGAGTACCGTCTGAATGACAAGACGACGCTGTTCGGCACGGCCTCAGGTGCATGGGATCAAACCAGAAACAATACGCGCGGACCGATCTGGACGTCGGCCGCGGCGACTACCGGTTACTTTTTCAACCAGACGACGGGCGCAGATGAGGTGTGGAGCAAACGCTTTGCGCCGGAGGAGATTGGCGGCGCGACAGCGTGGGACAAGCAATGGAACGATGTGTCCGGCAATCTTGCTCTCGGTGTGCGCGGTGCAATCGGCGACAGTAGCTGGAACTACGAGGCGACTTATAGTGCGTCCGGCTATCAGAGCCGCGCGACAGTGCCGCGTCTGGATTCATCCATCAATACGTACTATCTGGGACCGCAACTGGGCACAACCGCTGGTGGCGTGCCGATCTACGCACCCAATGCTAACCGCTTTGCAACGCCGCTCACGGCGTCGCAGTTCGCATCGCTTTATAGCGAATCCGCGAGCCAGAACAATACGTGGACGCAGAATCTCAGCCTCAGTGCTAACGGCGATCTGTTCAAATTACCGGCTGGTATGGTCAAGGGAGCCGGCGTGCTCGAGTACGGTACGCAGGGGTTCAGCAATACGGCCGATCCGCTGATCTACCAGGGCGCATACGACAACGCTAACGATACGGGAACCTTTAGCGGCAATCGCAAGCGCTATGCGGCTGCTGTCGAACTCAACATCCCGATCATTCATCAACTTGATGCGACCGTGGCGGGTCGCTATGACGACTACTTCTATAGCGGTCGCAGCGCGGGAAAATTCACCTACCAGCTGGGCCTCGAATATCGACCGATCAACACCTTCCTTGCGAGAGGCAACTACGGGACGAGTTTCCGCGCACCCGATATGAATTATCTCTATCAGGGCAAGCAGAAGGGTTACTTCGAGAGCACCACCGACTATTACCGCTGCAATCAGTCCGGTGAGCCCTTAAGCAATTGCGAGTTCGCGAATGTTTCCCCGGGCTCCAACTATATCCAGACCGGCAACACGAACCTCAGGCCGGAAAACGGCACATCGTGGGGATATGGATTTGTGCTGTCGCCGACTGCGGACGTGGATTTCTCGGCCGATTACTACAACATCCGCATCGACAACCTGGTCACGGTGATCGATCCGGATAACCTGTTGCGTACCGAAGCAAAATGTCGCGAGGGACAACTCAACATCAACTCGCCGGATTGTCAGGACGCGCTGTCGCGCGTGGTGCGCAATCCACTGACGGCAGTGCTTAACCCCGGCGCGATCAACGAGATACTCGTGAACCCGATCAACGCGGCGATGGAGCGGACCAGCGGTTTCGATCTGACCGGCAAGTGGCGTTTCAAGACACACGGATACGGGAATTTTTTGTGGACCGCCAATTTCACGAAAGTCTTGAGCCACAAATACCAGCAGTACGCGAACGGTCCGGTGCAGGACTTGCTGCATTCGCTGCAGAATCCCACTGGTAACCCGGAGTGGCCGGACAAGCTGACCGTCAGCGTGACCTGGTCGATTGCCAAATGGATTTCGACCTTGCAGGTCGAGCGCTACGGCAAGGTGCCCAATGCGGCGCAGACGGCGTACCTGTCGCCGACGGCGCTAGCCAACCTGAGCGTGGCGCATGAGTTCAGCAAAGACACGTCGGTCACGCTGATCGTGAACAACCTGATGAACACCATCAAGCACGACGATTCCGGCGGATGGCCGTACTATACCGTTGGCTACTACATGCCTTACGGGCGGACCTTCTGGCTGGAATTCGATCACCGCTTCAACTGAGCACTACTGGAGAACCAGAACATGAACATTCGACTTCATCATCTGGCGGCATCGATCATGCTGATTGCATCGAGCGCGGGCTTTGCTGCTACCGCACCGTCTGCCGCCCCGACCGCGACCGTACATTTACCGCCTGGCATCGCGTGGCAGCAGGGCGATGTCGACGCAGCATTCGCATTGGCTAAGACCTCCGGCAAACCGTTACTGCTTTATTGGGGCGCTGTCTGGTGTCCGCCTTGCAACCAGGTCAAGGCAACCATTTTCAGTCAGCAGGCATTCAAGGATCGTTCGTCGTTTTTCGTTCCGGTCTATCTCGACGGCGACAGTGCGAATGCGCAGAAGGTAGGCGAGCGATATAAAGTGCGCGGCTATCCAACGATGATCCTGTTCAAACCCGATGGAACCGAAATCACCCGGTTGCCTGGCGAGGCCGATCCCGATCGCTACATGCAGGCGCTATCGGCGGGCTTGAATGCAGCGCACCCGGTCAAGCAGACCTTTGCGATCGCACTGAAAGACGGCGCGAAACTGACTCGCGACGACTGGCGCATGCTGGCCAACTACTCATGGGACACCGATGGCGATTTGCCGGTGCCGGAGGATCGCATCAGTGCGACGTTGCAAACGCTGGCTCGACACGCAAAGGCCGATCACGCACCGGCCGAGTCGCAGCGGCTTGAGTTGACCGCGGTGAACATCGCCGCATCCGGCGATCCGAAACAAAGCAGCACGCTAGACAAGGCCGCTGCGCTGGCAACGTTGCATCAGGTGTTGCAAGACCCCAAGCTTAGCCGCGACGACTTCGATGCTCTGATCGAGAGCCCCGCGGACGACACGACCTATCTCGTCGGCAAGGGCACGCCGGGACAACGCGATCTCGCGAAGCAATGGGACGCGGTGCTCACGCGTCTGGCCGCCGATAGTTCGTTGTCGACGACCGACCGCCTGTCGGCGCTCGATGGCCGGGTGAACCTCGCGCGACTCGACACGCCGAAACCGGCACCGCTCGCTAAACCGCTACTCGATGCAGTGCGCGAGCAGGTAGCCGCGGCGGACAAGGCAACGACCAGTGCGTGGGAACGGCAGTCGGTGATCAGCGAAGGAGCCGAGACGCTGACTGATGCCGGGTTGATCGATGAATCGGATACGTTGCTGAAGTCGTCGATGGGACGTTCGCCCGCTCCGTACTATTTCATGTCGGAACTCGCAGCGAATGCGAAGGCACGTGGCGACAAGGCTGCTGCACTCGACTGGTACCAACGTGCGTACGATGCATCGAGCGGACCGGCGACCCGTCTGCGCTGGGGCGCGAACTACTTCGCTGGAGCCGTCACACTTGCACCTGACGACACTGCACGCATCCAGCACGTTGCATCGGATCTGCTCGTGCAGGCCGGTCAGACGCCTGGCGCGTTCTATGGCACCAACCGACGCGCACTGAACAAGGTCGTCACGCAACTCGCGCAGTGGAACAAGGGCGGGGCACACGATTCGACGGTGAAGGTGATCGTCAAACAGTTCGAAGGCGTGTGCAGCAAGCTGCCTGCCGGCGATGCGGCGCTAGCGACGTGTGAAAGTCTGATCCGGCCGGTTAAGGTTTGAGATTGAACAGCAGGACGAACGGTGCAAGCGATGCGCTGCGGTGATCCGCAGCGCACGCGTATTAATTCTGCGACCCCAGCCAAGCATCCGTCAGCCCAACCTCATAAGCAGCAATCAACTGCTGTAGATGCGTACTGGGATGGTACGCATCGGCGAACATATAAATCTGATCCGCATTGGGCGCCACATAGGTGGACGGACTACAAAAAAGCGCGCTGTCGGAATCCGCCGCATAGGGAATCGGCAAGGGAATTGGCCCGCACGCCACCTGTGTAGCGTTGCTGCCGTCGTACTGGAACCCAAGGCTCTGGAAATTAGCGGCGGTCTGATTGAAGAACGTATAAGCGTCGATCTGTAGCACGGCCGCAGAAGAAGGCAATGCAGATGCCAGCGCCGTATTCAACGCCTGCGTGATCTGCTGCAACGCCTGCATCGAACCTGGCAGTTGCTGCTCCGCCGCCGCACCGGCCGGTGTCTTGCTGAGATCAGGTACGTTCTGCACCGCAACGTGCTTCGCGCCGTTTGCGAGCAACGTCTGCACGATGCCGGCCAACTGAGTACCCACCTGTGCAGCAGTAGGCAAAACCGCTGTCAACGCAGTGGCCGGATCGGTTCCGGACTGAACCGCATTCACCCACGCGCCATAAACATCCTGCACATCGTTACCGCCGGCCTGTATCAGCACAAGCTGATGTGTGTTGAAGCGTTGATGCTGACTGAGGTAAGCCGAGACCTGCGAGGTGACCGGCGTTTGCAACTCGCCGGTGTCGCCGGTGGCATCGCCGGGATTGGGCGGATTCGCCACACGCGCACCGCCTTGTGCATAGCCGAACCCGTTGGGGAGAGTGACGCTCGGTTGGCCGAAGCCGCCTGTCAAGGCCGGCGTCAACGTGACGTTGTAGTGCGCGGCGATTCGCTGTACTGCGATCAAGCCTGGATTAGTGGTGTAGCGACCGCCGCCGAATCCGCTAGCGTACGCATACGTACCGACGTCGGACAAACTGTCGCCGAACGACACGACCTGTTCGATCCGGTTTGGGTTATCGGAGGAAATACCGCCGCCACCGCAGGCGGACACTGTCAGGCAAGCAGCGCAACTCAGGACAAGATGCGACCAGGACCTTGAACCCATAAGCACCTCGGCAGGTAGGAGTGAAGGCAAAGCAGCGCTTGCTGCCTTGCATAGCAATGCCAAGGTTCCACGTTGTACCGATCTGCTGGCGGATAGTCAACGTGATTGAACGTCTGAAAAACCGGCTTCGTCGTTAGCAACCTTCGCACGACGAAGCCGTTTCCCGCTTAGCCTCCCAGCGCCGGATCGCTCTTGCTGGCACGGCCCGTTTCGACGTGTCCACCCAGACGACGGACGAAGCTTTGATCCGTATCGACGGTGATGGTCAGGTCGTACCAGCCGTATACCTTGCGTAGGTCGAAATACAGCGTCTGGGTGTCGCCGCCGCGCACGCGTTTCGTGATGACGTGACCCGGGTTGTACGCATCCGCGATCGTAAACGTGCAGGCGGTGGTACCGGTATTGCGCAACCGCAGATCGAGGTTGCCGTTCGCGACGTCGTAGCCTTCCGCGACTTCCGGAATAGCCGTTGCGCCGTTGCTACCGTCGAGTCCCGCCAGCGTCCCTGCAAAGCGGCGCAGGAAGCTGTTCGGTCCATACACCGTGTAGTCGAACGCACCTTCATGCTTGAACGGCAACAGGTAGTCGACGAGACGCTTGCCGGCTTCGACCGTGTACGTGCGCGGCCCATAGATGCTGCCCGCCGAATACACGAGCAACGATACGGCGGCACGGCCCGTGTTGACGAAGCGCATCGTGAGACGGCTGCTGCCGGAGTCGTGAGCGACACGCACAAAGGTTTCGTAAGGCAGCGCGCGCAGCGGACGCACACCGGCTTCCTGTGTCGGTACGGACTGCTGGGCAGGCGGCACCGGTACATAGTCGGGATGGCGCAACTGATCGGGCGGCACGTAGCCGGCCGTGCTCGGCAGCGAGGGGAACGCGTCGTTCGGGTTGATGAAGTTGAACGCGGACGTGAGGTCGCCGCTCACTGCACGGCGCCACGGCGTGATGTTCGACTCGGGGATGTTGTACTGCTTGCCGAAGCGCGCTTCGATAAAGCGGATCACCGATGTATGGTCGAACAGTTCCGAGCACACCCAACCGCCTTTCGACCACGGCGACACGGCGATCAACGGCACGCGCGGTCCCATCCCGTACGGGCCGGCTGCGTAGCTGCTGTTGCCGGCGAAGTTTTCGTTCGAGGTATCGACGGTCGACAGGCCGTTGGTGCCGTTCGGTGCGAACGGCGGCGGCACGTGATCGAAGAAACCGTCGTTCTCGTCGTAGTTGATCAGCAGGACCGTCTTGCTCCACAGGTCCGGGTTCGACGTCAGCACCTGCAGCACCTGGTCGATGTACCACGCGCCGTAGTTGACCGGCCAGTTCGGGTGTTCGCTATACGCTTCCGGTGCGACGATCCACGAGACCTGCGGCAACGTGTTGTTCTGCACGTCCTGGCGCAGGATGTCGAAGAAGGTGCCGCCCGCGGAAACGTTCGTGCCGGTGCGCGCCCTGTCGTACAGCGGGTTGCCCGGCTGCGCATTGCGGTACTGGTTGAAGTACAGCAGCGAGTTGTCGCCGTAGTTGCCGATGTAGGGATCGTTGGTCCAGCCCCACGAACCCTGCGCGTTGAGCCCGGTCCCCTGGTCCTGGTAAATCTTCCACGTGATGCCGGCGTTTTGCAGGACTTCCGGAAACGTCGTCCAGCCGTAGCCGAGTTCCGAGTTGTCGATCACCGGGCCGCCGCCGCTGCCGTCGTTGCCGACCCAGCCGGTCCACATGTAGTAGCGGTTCGGATCGGTCGGTCCGAGCAGCGAGCAATGATACGAGTCGCAGATCGTGAACGCGTCGGCGAGCGAGTAGTGGAACGGCATGTCGTCGCGCGTCAGGTAAGCCATCGTCGTGGTGCCCTTCGACGGCACCCACTGGTCGTAGCGGCCACCGTTCCACGCGGCGTGCGTGCTGCTCCAGTCGTGCGGCAGATCCTGCAGGAACTGCAGGCCGAGGTTCGGTGCGGTGGGATGGAACGGCAACACGGTGCCGGCTGCGCCGTCGGCGGTGAGCGGCTGGTTCCACACGGGCTGGCCGGTCGGCAGATTGATGGCACGTGTATCGCCAAAGCCGCGCACGCCCCTCAACGTGCCGAAGTAATGATCGAACGAACGGTTCTCCTGCATCAGCACGATGATGTGCTCGACGTCGCGGATGCTACCGGTCTTATTGTTGGCGGGAATCGCGAGTGCATTGCGGATGCCGAGCGGCAGCATCGACAGCGCGGTCGCGGAACCGGCAGCCTGGGCGGCTGCGCGTAGAAAATCACGGCGATTTTTTGAGGTCATGTTGAGCTTGGATCTTCAGTAAGTGGGTAGAGCGACGGTGCAAACAACTCGGCACGGCACCGTTCCGGGGGCAGCAACTTCAATCGACGGTGTGAATCACGGGTGGGGCGAGACTTGCAGATGCGGATGCGGCTGCGCCATCGGCTTGCGACGAAGCAGCGGCGGGTGTGGCAACGATCGTGGAGGGCGAGACGTTGAAAGCGGAGGCGGATGGCGCGCTGTCCTGCGCCGATTGAGACGATTGAGCCGACGAAGCAGCGGCGTCGGACGCGTGGGCGCCGTCGTCGCTGCAGGCTGCGACGAGTGCGCAGCAGCAGAACGCCAGCACCACAGTGGGGCGTTGGAGCTGGCTGATTAAACGTTTGCTACGGCGTACAGCGAAACTGCGGAATTCTGGGGGGAATTCGGGGGACATGACGCTCTCCGGCACTCAAGCAGATTGCCGGGCGACGTGTCGACGCACGTTGGCCCTGCAGTCAACAAGCATAACCAGTAGCGTGTTTAGGAATTGTGAATCCGGTGCGATGACCTTGCCGCTCCGGATGGTGCTGCGTTCAAGCTTTCGGGAACGTTACCGCATGTGCGCCGATTTAGCTATCGCGCGTCGTGTCAACGAACGCTGCGATCGCGTCGTTCAGTGCACCGGGTACATCGCGATGCGGCGAATGTCCGCAGTCGTTCAGCTTTGCCAGTTGTGCTTGCGGCACCTGTGCGGCGATCGTTTCGATCTGCGCCATGGTGCCGTAGTGATCGTCATGGCCTTGCACCGCGAGCAATGGACAGCGAATGGCCGACAGCCGCCCGACGATGTTCCAGGCGCGAAACGCCGGGTCGAGCCAGATGTCGTTCCAGCCGTAGAACGCGGAATCGACGTCGGCATGATAGCGCGAGAGCCGTTCGCGCAGGTCGGTGGTTTCGTAGAGGTGTTTCGCTTCGCGGATGCCGTCGATCGTGACGTCCTCGACGAACACATGCGGCGCGATTGCGATTGCGCCGGCCAGCGCGGCGGGGAATGCTGCCGCGTACAGCAGCGCGATCGAACCGCCGTCGCTATGGCCGATCACCCACATCCGCGCACGCGTTTTTGTGTCGACACCAAGCGCGTCGAGCAGGGCGGGCAGTACGTCATGCGCCTGGTGGTGCATGAAATCGACGGGCCAACGTTCGGCGTGCGGGCGCGGTGTGGAGTGTCCATAACCGGGCCGCGAGTAAACGAGTCCGCGCATGCCGAGCCGGGCGCAGAGCGTGTGTGGCCAGTCGCGCCACGTTGCAACCGAGCCGGCGCCTTCGTGCAGGAACACCGCGAGCGGCGCATCAGGTGTGCTCGCTTCGAGCCAGCGGTATTCGATGCGCAACGCATCGCGCGTCTCTGTGGCGGGTAACGTAGCGAATTCGCTGGCTGTGGCGGCGGTCGTTGCGTTCGACGGAAGCGGCATGGCGTTTCTCGGAGCCTCAGAGCAGTTCCCGCAGCTTGAAGCGTTGAATCTTGCCGGTCGCGGTTTTCGGCAGGTCGTCGACGAAGATGATATCGCGTGGATATTTGTACGGAGCGAGCCGCTCTTTCACGAATGCTTTTAGTTCGTCGGCGAGTGTGCCCGAATCGACGGCGCTCTGCTTCAGCACGACGAATGCGCATGTCTTGACGAGGCCGCAGTGATCGACGCCGACGACCGCCGCTTCGAGCACCGCATCGTGCTGGACCAGCACCATCTCCACTTCCACCGGCGAGACGTACTGGCCGCTCACCTTCAGCATGTCGTCGCTGCGTCCTGCGTAGACGTAGCAGCCGCTTTCAAGCCGCCGATACTTGTCGCCGCTCCTGATCCATTCGCCGAGAAACGTTGCGCGCGATTTCTCGCGATTGCTCCAGTACATCAGCGCGGCACTCGGCCCCTTGATGTACAGGTCGCCAACGTCGCCATCGGCCACCGGCTGGCCCGCTTCGTCGCGCAGCTCGACGTCGTAGCCGGGCACGGGCCGCCCGGTCGTGCCGTACTGCACATCGCCGGCGCGGTTCGACAGGAAGATGTGCAGCATTTCTGTCGAACCGATTCCGTCGAGTATGTCGCAACCGAAGTGCGCCGCGAAGCGCTCGCCGACTTCGCGCGGCAGCGCTTCGCCGGCGGACGTACAGATGCGCAGCGCCACGTCGGCGCGTGCGGGCAGGTTCGGACACACAAGCATATTCGCGTAGAGCGTCGGCACGCCGTAGAAGATCGTCGGGCGATGACGCACGAGCCGCTCGAACACGGCGTCGGCGGTGGGGCGTCCAGCCATCAGGATCGCGGTCGCACCGACTGTGAGTGGAAACGTGAGCCCATTGCCAAGCCCGTATGCAAAGAACAGCTTGGCCGCCGAGAACACGACGTCGTGTTCGCCGATGCCGAGTATCGGTTTCGCGTACAGCTGCGCGGTCCAGTACAGGTTGGCGTGCGTATGAACGGTGCCCTTCGGCTTGCCGGTGGAACCCGACGAGTAGAGCCAGAATGCGATATCGTCGGCGCCGCTCGAGGTGGCGCGCACGGCGGGCGGTGCATGCTCGATCAGATGACTCAATACATACGCGCAGGGCAGGTCGCCTGCGCCAGGTTGCGAGGCGATCAGCATGCAGCCGTCATGTTCGGCGTCGCTCAACGCTTGCGCGATGACCGGCAACAACGCGCCCGATGCGATCACCGCGCGCGCGTGGCTGTGCGTGAGCATATAGACGTAGTCGGCGCAGGTGAGCAGCGTATTCGCGATCACCGGTACGACGCCTGCATACAACGCGCCGAGAAACGCGACTGGCAACTCGGCGGTGTCGTACATCACGAGCAGGATGCGTTCCTCCGCGTGAATGCCCAGCGAGCGCAGCGCGGTCGCGAAGCGGCGCGCGCGGTCTTCGAGTTCGGCGTAGCTCGTCGCGCTCGTATCGTCGATATAGGCGGTCTTCGCGGCGCGCGTTCGATTGAGATCGAACAGATGCGCCGCGAAGTTGAAGCGCGCGGGTGGCGCTGCTGCGATTTCCTGTGCAGGCGGGCTCGCCGGTGTGTCCAGCAGGGCTTGCATGGTTCCTCCAACGGTGGGGCGGCGTGCGCTCGATCGGTGTCGATGAGATCGCGAGGCGATGGCGATGCGTGCCGATCGGATCAGGCCGGTGTGAATTCGATCGCGCCTTGTGGCAGCAGATACAGGATCAGTGCTTCGCCGCCCGCGACCGTCGGACGATGCGCGCTACCCGGCCCGTAGACACACCAGCCCGCCGGGTGACCATCGAACGTTGCGCCTGCGTCGAGCGGCATGATCAGATCGATTTCGCCGTTCGGATGGACGTGGTGCGGACCGGCAAGATCTTTCATGTCGACGACATCGACCGAGAAGCCGTGGGTTTCCGGCAGCGCCTTGAAGATGCGTCCGTAGCGGATGCCGCCGCCCTCGCGATTGCACAGCCAGCCCTCGGCGACACCGGTGCGGCATGCTGCGGCCAGATCGCGAAAGACAGTGCTATCCGCCGGCCACGTTGCATTGAGCCAGCCGGCCAGCTCACCGTCGAGCGGACGGTCGGCCAGTTGCGAAGTAACGCCTGCGATGAGGCGCTGAAAATCGTCAGGGGACATGGGGGTCTCCGTGGACCGCCGGCCGCACGTCAGTGCATGCGAGGCCGGCGACCGTCTCCGGGACGCGGCCGCTAAAAGCGGCTGCGTACGTCAGCGTTTGTTATTCCGCCGGGTTTTGGCGAAAATTAACCGCTTGCTTGATGCATGTCAAGCACTATAGTACATATTCAAGCGGACATTGAACCTTTCATATGAAGCAAACTTACTCTGCTGACCCCGTCGCCGATGTTCCCGATGCCGATGCGCCAAAAGGCGAGCGCGATCCGTTTCTCACGGCGATGGGCGAGCGCGTGCGACTGCTGCGGGCGCGCCGCGGCATGACCCGCAAGGCGCTCGCCCAGGAGACCGGTCTTTCCGAGCGGCATCTGGCGAATCTGGAGTCCGGGGTCGGAAACGCCTCGGTGCTGGTGCTGCGGCAGATCGCGACGACGCTCAACTGTCCGCTCGCGGAGGTGATCGGCGACGAGACGACGTCGTCGGCCGAGTGGCTGCTGATCCGCGAACTGTTGCAGGGCCGGGACCAGGCCGCGCTGCAGCGCGCGCGCCTCGCGCTCGCGGAGATGTTCGCGCAGGCGCCGCGCGATCCGCATCGCAAGGACCGGATTGCGCTGATCGGGCTGCGCGGCACAGGCAAATCGACGCTCGGCCGGATGCTCGCGCAGGAACTGAAGGTGCCATTCGTCGAGCTGAACCGGGTCATCGAGCAACTGGCCGGCTGTCCGCCGTCGGAGATTCATTCGCTGTACGGCGCGAGTGCGTACCGGCGGTACGAGCATCGAGCTCTGGAGGCCGTGATCCATGAGCACGAGCGCGCGGTGATCGCGTCGCCGGGCGGGCTCGTGTCGGAGGCGGGGACGTTCAACGCACTGCTCGCGCACTGCTTTACGGTCTGGCTGCAGGCCACACCCGAAGAACACATGCGGCGCGTGGTCGCGCAGGGCGACCTGCGGCCGATGTCGGGCAACAACGAAGCGATGGACGACCTGAAGCGGATTCTGGCCGGTCGCGGCGAGCTGTACGGGCGCGCGGACATGACGTTCGATACCAGCGAAAAGACGCTCGCCGACGCCTATCTGCAACTGCGCGACCGGCTGGCGGCGCGGCTCGCAGCCGAGACGGCGGAGGATCGAGGCATCGAATGATGCACTAAAGTGCTTTACATGGGAAAAATAATGCACTATTGTTCGATCAAGCCTGCATCGAACAGCGTGCATTTATTTGGAGACGCCCCATGTCCATAGCCGAAACCGTCGCTCCTCTCGCGACCCAGCCGGTCGACTATCGCACCGCCCCTGCGCAGTACCGGCACTGGAAACTGAGCTTCGAAGGTCAGGTCGCGACGCTCGGCATGGACATCGCCGAAGACGGCGGCATTCGCGACGGCTACAAGCTGAAGCTCAATTCCTACGATCTCGGCGTCGACATCGAATTGCACGATGCGATCCAGCGCATCCGCTTCGAGCATCCGGAAGTGCGGACCGTGGTGCTGACGAGCCTCAAGGATCGCGTGTTCTGCTCGGGCGCGAACATCTTCATGCTCGGTCTCTCGTCGCATGCGTGGAAGGTCAACTTCTGCAAGTTCACCAACGAAACGCGCAACGGCATCGAAGATTCGTCGCGTCATTCGGGGCTCAAGTTCGTTGCCGCTGTGAATGGCGCGTGCGCAGGCGGTGGCTACGAACTCGCGATGGCATGCGATGAAATCTGGCTGGTGGATGACCGCTCGTCGTCGGTTGCGTTGCCGGAGGTGCCGCTGCTTGGTGTGCTGCCGGGCACCGGCGGTCTCACGCGGCTCACTGATAAGCGCAAGGTCCGGCACGATCGCGCGGATATTTTCTGCACCGTTGTCGAAGGGATTCGTGGCGAGCGTGCGAAGGAATGGCGGCTCGTCGACGAAGTGGTCAAGCCGAACCAGTTCGAGCAGGCTATCCAGGCGCGCGCGCTCGAACTTGCTGCGCACAGCGATCGTCCGGCCGAGGCGCAAGGTGTTGCGCTGACCCGCATCGAACGCGTCGAACGCAGCGACGGCCTCGGCTACGCGACTGTCGACGTCGCGATTGATCGTGCGAAACGTACCGCTACCTTTACCGCGAAAGCTCCCACAACGCCGCAACCCGACGACATCGACGGGATCGTTGTAGCCGGCACGCAGTGGTGGCCGCTGCGCTTCGCCCGCGAACTCGACGACGCGATCCTGTCGATGCGCACCAACGAGCTCGACATCGGCACATGGATCTTCCGCACCGAAGGCGATGCGCGTGCGCTGCTCGCCGTCGACGCATCGTTGATGCAGCACCAGCAGCACTGGTTCGTGCGCGAGACGATCGGCCTGCTGCGCCGCACGCTCGCGCGCATCGACGTGTCGTCGCGCTCGCTGTTTGCGCTGATCGAACCGGGTTCGTGTTTTGCCGGAACGTTCGCGGAACTCGCGTTCGCGGCGGACCGCACCTATATGGCCGCGCTGCCCAGCAACGAAGACGAAGAGCCGGTCATCACGCTGTCGGAAGTCAACTTCGGTCTGTATCCGATGGTCACGCATCAGTCACGCCTCGCGCGACGCTTCTATGACGAAGCGGCGCCGCTCGACGCGGTCCGCACGAAGATTGGCTGCTCGATCCGCCCGGTCGAAGCCGAGCGTCTCGGGCTCGTGACCGCAGCACCCGACGACATCGACTGGGCCGACGAAATCCGCATCGCACTCGAAGAGCGCGCGGCGATGTCGCCCGACGCATTGACCGGTCTCGAAGCGAACCTGCGCTTCAACGGGCCGGAGACGATGGAGACACGCATCTTCGGTCGTCTCACCGCGTGGCAGAACTGGATTTTCAACCGGCCGAATGCAGTGGGCGAGAAGGGTGCGCTCAAGGTGTACGGCAAGGGCAGCAAGGCGCAATTCGACGTCGCGCGAGTTTGACGCGCGCATTCCGCACAAGGAACCGACATGTCCACGATCAACTACAGCGACAAGATCCCGAACAACGTGAACCTCGCCGACGACCGCGCGTTGCAGCGTGCGCTCGAGCAATGGCAACCGAACTTCCTGTCGTGGTGGGGTGATATGGGCCCGGACGGCTCGCACAACTACGATGTCTATCTGCGTACGGCGGTCAGCGTCGATGCGGGCGGCTGGGCGCATTTCGATCACGTGAAGATGCCCGATTACCGCTGGGGTATTTTTCTCGCACCAGGCGAGCAGGACCGCACGATCCACTTCGGCGAACACAAGGGCGAGGCCGCGTGGCAGGACGTACCGGGCGAGCATCGTGCGAACCTGCGTCGCATCATCGTTACGCAGGGCGACACGGAGCCGGCATCGGTCGAACAGCAGCGCCATCTCGGGCTCACCGCACCGTCGATGTACGACCTGCGCAACCTGTTCCAGGTGAATGTCGAAGAAGGGCGGCACCTGTGGGCGATGGTGTATCTGCTGCATCGCTACTTCGGCCGCGACGGGCGCGAGGAAGCGGAAGCGCTGCTCGGCCGCCGCTCCGGCGACGACGACAATCCACGCATTCTCGGCGCCTTCAACGAGAAGACGCCGGACTGGCTCGCGTTCTACATGTTCACGTACTTCACCGATCGCGACGGCAAGTTCCAGTTGTCGGCACTCGCGGAGTCGGGCTTCGATCCGCTCGCGCGCACGACGAAGTTCATGCTGACTGAAGAAGCGCATCACATGTTCGTCGGCGAATCGGGCGTGTCGCGCGTCGTGCAGCGCACCGCGCAGGTGATGAACGAACTGCAGACCGACGACGTCGCGCGCATCCGTGCGGCCGGCGTGATCGATCTGCCGACCATCCAGCGTTATCTGAACTTCCACTACTCGGTGACGATCGATCTGTTCGGTGCCGATCATTCGTCGAATGCGGCGACGTTCTATAGCTCGGGCCTGAAGGGGCGCTACGAGGAAACGAAACGCGACGACGATCATCAACTGGTTGGTCAGAACTATCGGTTGCTCGACGTGCAGGACGGCAAGCTCGTCGAGCGCGAAGTACCGATGCTCAATGCGATGAACGAAGTGCTGCGCGATGACTACATCAAGGATTCGGTGGCAGGGGTGGGGCGCTGGAACAAGGTGCTCGAAAAGGCCGGTCTCGACTTTCGTCTCACCGTGCCGCATAAAGCGTTCAACCGGCAGATCGGCACGTTTGCCGGCGTGCGGGTTGCGCCGGATGGCCGCGTGATCGATGAAAGCGAATGGGCTGCGAACGAGGCGAAGTGGCTGCCGACGCCGGAAGACCGCGCGTATGTCGCGTCGCTGATGGGCTGCGTGAGCGAACCGGGCAAATTCGCGAACTGGATCGCGCCACCGGCGATGGGCGTGAACCGCCAGCCGGTCGACTTCGAATATGTGCGGTTCAATTAAGAACAGACCGTAGCACATGGCAGGAGACAACCATGAACGCGCCAGTATCGATCGACATCCTGAAGCAGCATCTGATCGATCCGGAGATCTGCATTCGCTGCAACACATGCGAAGAGACGTGCCCGATCGATGCGATCACGCATGACGAGAACAACTACGTCGTCAAGGCCGATACCTGTAACGGCTGCATGGCATGTGTGCCGCCATGCCCGACCGGTGCGATCGACAACTGGCGCACGCTGCTGCGTGCCGATGCGTACGGTGTCGATGAGCAACTGACGTGGGACGTGCTGCCGACGCAGGGCGCAGTGCCGGTGGCAACCTTGGCGACTGAAAACGCGGGTGCAAGCGACATCATTGAGCCAGGCCCGCAAACCGACACTGTGCGTGGTTCGACCGTACCACCGTGGTCCGCAGCAAAACCGCACGTCAATCTCTATACGCATAAGGCACCGACCACCGCGACGGTGGTCGGCAACTACCGCCTCACCGATGCGGCCACCGACAGCGCAATCCATCACATCGTGCTCGACTTCGGTGCGACGCCGTTCCCGGTGCTCGAAGGTCAGTCGATAGGTATTCTGCCGCCGGGCGCGAGTGCCGACGGACGCGCGCATCACGCACGGCAATACTCGATTGCGAGTCCGCGCGACGGCGAACGCCCCGGCTACAACAACGTTTCGCTGACCGTGAAGCGCGTCGTGCAGGATCACGACGGCAACGCGACCGCGGGCGTTTGCTCGAACTATCTGTGCGACCTGAAGAAGGGCGATGTCGTGAACGTGATCGGGCCGTTCGGCGGCACGTTCCTGATGCCGAACCATCCGAACTCGCATCTACTGATGATCTGCACGGGCACCGGCTCGGCACCGATGCGCGCGATGACCGAGTATCGCCGGCGCCGCAGGCTGAAGGGCGCGACCGGCAAGCTGATGCTGTTTTTCGGCGCGCGCACGAAAGAGGAACTGCCGTACTTTGGGCCGCTCACGAACCTGCCGAAGGACTTCATCGATACGAACCTCGCGTTCTCGCGCACGCCGAAGCAGCCCAAACGCTATGTGCAGGATGCGATGCGCGAACGCGCCCCCGATGTCGCGCAGTTGCTGAAGGACGACAACACGCACATCTACGTCTGTGGGTTGAAAGGCATGGAGGACGGCGTGCTTCAGGCGCTGAAAGAGATCGCGGAAGGGCAGGGTCTTGACTGGGACGCGTTGTGGCAGCGGCTCAGGAAAGAAGGCCGGCTGCATCTCGAGACCTATTGACGCATACCCAACCCCGACCCAACCCCGACCCAACCCCGCGTCAACCAGCGCGGCAGCCCGCGCTACACTCCGTATTGTCGAGCCTTGCCAAGGCGATCCGATCGGTCTAACTTATTCCCCCTTGGTATATTCTTCCAGCGCAAAATGCGTTGTGGAAATAAAGGCCGTTTGCTACAGTCCGCCCCATTCTGCCGGACCGGCGTCCGGGCGGCGGAGGCTGTCAGTCTCGACAAAACCACCCTACGGAGCACATTCTGATGAAGTCGATTCGATCCATCCTGTTGATTGGTTTGCTGCAGGTCGCCACCGCGACCGCGGCGTTCGCGGCGGACGGCCTGGCGCAGGTCAAGGCGGCCGGCGTGTTCAAGATCGGCACCGAAGGCACCTATGCGCCGTTCACCTTTCACGATGCGTCGAATCAGCTGACCGGTTTCGATGTGGAGATCGGCCGCGCGATCGCGCAGCGTCTCGGCGTCAAGGCGGAGTTTGTCGAAGGCAAGTGGGACGGTCTGATTGCGGGCCTCGATGCGGGCCGCTACGACGCGGTGATCAACGAAGTGGCGATCACCGACGCGCGCAAGGTCAAGTACGATTTCTCCACGCCGTACATCGCGTCGCACGCGGCGCTGATCGTGCGGGCGGACAACACGACGATCAAAACTTTCGCCGACCTGAAGGGCAAGAAGTCGGCCAACACGCTGACCAGCAACTTCGGCAAGATCGCCGTGGCAAACGGTGCGGAGGTGGTCGGTGTGCAAGGCTTCAATGAATCGGTCGATCTGCTCACGTCGGGTCGCGTCGATGCGACGGTGAACGACTCGCTGTCGTACCTCGACTTCAAGAAACACCGCCCCGATGCGAAGGTGAAGATTGCCGCACTCGACGATTCCGGCGACGCGGATAAATCGGCTGTGCTGATCCGCAAGGGCAATCCCGAACTGCTTGCGGCGATCGACAAGGCACTGGCCGACATCAAGGCCGACGGCACGTACCTGAAAATCTCCGAAAAGTATTTCGGCAAGGATGTCTCCAAGTAATCGCTCACGGAGCGCCTGAATCATGCCGGCATGGCTGCAATTGATGGGGCAGTCGCTGTGGCCCCTGCTGTACGCGGGGCTGGTGTTCACCGTGCCCCTCACGCTCGTTTCGTTCGCGATCGGGCTCGCGCTTGCGTTCGCAGTCGCGCTGGTGCGTCTGTTCGGACCGTCGTGGGCGGTCGCGATCGTGCGCTTCTATGTCTGGTTGATCCGCGGGTCTCCGCTGCTCGTGCAGCTCTTCGTGATCTTCTATGGCTTGCCGAACGTCGGCATCGTGCTCGATCCGTTGACGGCGGCGATCATCGGTTTTTCACTGAACGTCGGCGCGTATAACTCCGAAGTGATTCGCGGGGTGATCGAATCGATTCCGAAAGGGCAGTGGGAAGCAGCGTATTCGATGGGGATGACGCGCGGCCAGGCACTGCGTCGCGCGATCCTGCCGCAGGCGGCGCGCGTGGCCTTGCCGCCGCTGTCGAACTCGTTTATCGCGCTCGTCAAGGACACGTCGCTCGCCGCGGTGCTCACCGTGCCGGAGATTTTCCAGGCCGCGCAGCGCATCGCATCGGTGACCTACGAGCCGCTCATTCTTTATGTTGAAGCCGCGTTGATCTACCTGGTGTTCAGTTCGGTACTGTCCTCGGCGCAGGTCCGGCTCGAACGCAAGTTCGGGCGGCATGCACTTTTCCAGTCGGGCAACTGATGATCCGCCTCTCCGGTATCGACAAATATTTCGGCGACCACCAGGTGCTGCACACCGTGGATCTCGCGCTCGAACCGGGCAACGTGACCGCGTTGATCGGCCCGTCGGGCAGCGGCAAGAGCACGCTGCTACGCTGCGTGAACCTGCTCGAGATTCCCGAGGCGGGCACGCTCGAACTCGGCGGCGAGCGGCTCGCATTCAGCCGCACCGAAAAGCCTTCGCGCGATGCGGTGCTCGCGATCCGTCGTCGCACCGGCATGGTGTTCCAGAACTTCCAGCTGTTTCCGCATCGCACGGTGCTCGAGAACGTGATGGAAGGGCTGCTGACCGTGCAGAAGTGGGACAAGGCGCGTGCCCGCGAACGGGCGCAGGAACTGCTCGCCAAGGTCGGCATTGCACACAAGGCCGATGCGTGGCCGGTCACGTTGTCGGGTGGCCAGCAGCAGCGTGTCGCGATTGCGCGGGCGCTCGCGCCTTCACCTGATGTGCTGCTGTGCGACGAGCCGACTTCCGCACTCGATCCGGGTCTCGCCGCCGAAGTCGTCGAGGTGCTCAAGCAGCTCGCGAAGGAGGGCATGACGATGCTGATGGCGACGCACGACCTGCGCCTCGCCGCATCGATTGCGCGCGATGTCGTCTTTCTGAGCAACGGCTCAATCGTCGAATCCGGCAGTGCACGCGATGTCTTCACACGGCCGCGTCAGGCCGAAACCGCAAGCTTCGTGTCGACGCTCACGCAAGCGTTGCCGGAAAGCTGGACCGACTGAGTCTCGACGCCGCTATTGCGTCAGCGGCTTGACGAAGGTCAGCGTCATGCGATCCGATTCGCCGATGGCCGTATAACGCGCGCGGTCGGCGGTGCCGCCCTGGTAGGTGGGCGGCAACGACCATACACCGTGCGGGTAATCCTTCGTGTCTTGCGGATTCGCGTTGATCTCGCTGCGTGCGAGCAACGTGAAGCCGGCCGCGCGCGCGTGAGCGATCACGTAGTCTTCGGTCACGTAGCCGCTGTCGATCATCTGTTGCAGCGTGGTGCCCGGCGCCGCACGATGTTCCTCCACACCCAGTTCGCCGCCCGGTTTTAAGGCGGCATAGAACGCCTGCAGATTCGCATCGATCTGACCATCCTTGATCCAGTTATGGATATTGCGGAAGGTGAAGACGCGATCGATCGTGCCGTTCACAGGGAAGCTGAACTGCCCCACATGCAGCGTTCCGACGATCACATTGCCATACAGCGCCGGCGCGCTCGCGAGCTTGCGTTCGAACGCGGCGCCGGTCGTGTGCTCTTCCTGTGCGGCATCGGCGGCGGGGCTGACGTACTGCGCTTCGTATAACGTGCCGCGATCATGCAGATAGGGCGCAAGAATCTCGGTGTACCAGCCGCCGCCCGGGGCGATTTCGAGTACGCGTTGTGTCGGTGCGATCGCGAAGAACTGCAACGTCTGCTGCGGATGACGATAAACGTCGCGTGCTTTAGCGGCGTCGCTGCGCTGCGATCCGGCGATCGCTGCATTGAGCGCGACATCGGGTGCAGGCGGATTCGTGGACGATGTTGCGCAGGCGACGAGCAGTAGCGCCGTGGATAACGCGGCGCAGTGCGCCGCAAGCGTGAGGCGGGGCGTACGCATGGCGGTCGGAGAGTGGGGAGTGAAGTGACGGCCATTATGCGGCGCAGCGCTGGAAAGCGAAATGCGCGAATCGGTATATCGATATGCGCGTGGCTGCGGCGTGTCGAAGAGAGGCCAAGGCGTGCGCCGCAGTGCATCGATACGTTGGTCCCACAGCGTGTCGGCGCATCAGCCGATCACTACTCGCCACGCCTCGTGCTGCACGATCACCGAGATCCCGATGACGATCAGTACAAGAGGCAGGATCGCCGCGCCATAGCGCCGCAGCGGCGCCCCCAGCAACGGATGATTCACGAGCCACACGGCGCTCGCGCACCAGAGTGCTGTCATCGCGGCGAAGACCAGCGTGATCGTCACCGCATCGGCGGCAGAATGCGCGGCGTAGAGCGGCACATACACCGCGAGATTGTCCGAGCCGTTGGAGATGGCGACGCCGGCAACGGTCCACGGCGACGACCCGCGCGACGCGCTCGCTACTTCCGCCTGTTCCACACCGGAACGCGAGCGCAGCCATGTCCGTCCCTTCACGATGCCGACCGTGACCGGCAGAAAACCGAGCAGGCCGATATAGGGCTCCGGCAGCTTCGTGAGCAGTGCGGCTACCGCCAGCGCGATGACAACAAGCGCCGCCGAGCCGAGAAACTGCCCGACGATCACGCGATACTTGCCGTCGCGCGCATCGGCGAGAAAGGCGAGCAGTACGCACAGGTTGTCGATGTTGGTGGCGGCGTAAGCGGCAACGGCGAGAATCACGAGACTGGTCATGCGGATGGAATACCTGTAGTCGCAAGCGAGGCGCATCGCGTGCCGATGAGGCCCGCTAGCGTGTGCCGGCACGGGCCGACGGCTGGCCGCTATTCTGCCAGTCGCGCGGCGTTGGCAGGTACACGGCGGGTGCGCGCCAGTCGCGCGCCGAATGCATGCCCGCGGTCGCATCTCGTCGCAGGCGGGCGCTACGTTACAATTGGCGTCGCACTGAACCACGGAAGCTCGATGAAGACCCGGATTCTCCTACTCGCCAGCGTTGTCGCCGCAGCTACGCTGTCGGCTGCATGCACGGCCGTGTACCGCAACGCGGATGCGTGCGAACAATCGATGCGTATCGCGCTGGGCGCCGAATCGGCCGACAAGCTCAAGGTTTCGCACACGGGTGTCGGTATCGACGGCACGCGAGTGGTCGTCGAGGGGGAAATCCAGAAGGCTGCGTCCGAGGTAGCGGTGGCGACGGCAGCATCGGCCGCGTCCGAGGCATCCGACGCCTCCGAGGCTGCGGCCGCGTCTGCTGCTTCGGCGGCGTCCGCGGTGTCCGCTACCACGCGGCGCGCCGGCGAAGGCTTCAGTTCCCCGTTTGACGGTCTGCACCCGCCGACAGCACCGGTGAAGCAGGCCAGGCTGAAACCAGGCAAAGTGCCGGCCGCAGTCCAATGTACGTATAACCGGAGCGGCCTTACTTCGTTCCGCTGGCTCGCGCCGCCCGACATGGTCAAAACCAACCCGCCGTCCGACGACACCGATTGAAGTGCGGGCACCTTACTTTCACCCCCTGACTCTACTTTTTGCGCATCCTCTCGCTGGATCGGTAAAATGCTGGGTTGATCCACGGAAACTTGCCGTGGCGTTGCGTTGCGAAGGATTCCCCGAACATGACTGATCTTCGTCTTACCAAGCGGTTTGCAGCATTGCTGATGGCAGGCGGGCTGGTCGCCGGCTGCGGCACGTCGTCGCCGAACAAAATCGACTACAAAAGCGATTCGAAATCGAAGCAGGTGTCGCTGGCCATTCCGCCGAACCTGATCGACGAGACGCCGGATCAGCGTTCGCTGCCGCCGCAAGGTGGCGAAGCATCGCTTTCTTCGCTCAAGCAGGTCCAGCAGGCTGCTCCGGCCACCACCGACGTCGTGGTGCCGGTCGTCAGCAACATGCACATCCAGCGCGACGGCAGCGAAAGCTGGCTCGTCATCGACAACAAATCACCCGATCAGGCATGGCCGCAGATCCGCCGCTTCTGGCAGGAGCAGGGCTTCCTGCTCGTCGTCGACCAGCGCGCGAAGGGCGTGATGGAAACCGACTGGAACGAAACCCATCCGAAGGTGAACGACGGGCTGATCCGCAACACGCTGACGCTGGCGATGGGCAATTCGTACGTGACCGCCGAGCGCAACAAGTACCGCACGCGTCTCGAACCGACGTCGAACGGCGGCACCTATGTGTTCATCAGCCAGAAAGGCATGCGCGAAGCGCTGACCGGCACGAACAACGAGAACAGCAAGTGGGAGCCGAAGCCGAACGATCCGGGGCTCGAAACCGAATATCTGAAGCGGCTGATGGCGACGCTGGCAGTGAACGATTCGCGTGCCGGAACGGGCAATACGTCGGCTGCGCTGACGCCGGCGGGCTCGCAGGATGCACCGGGCGCGGCTACAGCCGGCGCGAAATCGGCGGCGGCCGCGACCGCGGCGCAGAACGTCGCACTCGCTGCACAGACGCCTGCACGTTCGGATTCGTCGGATAGCTCGGGTAGCGGCGCGCAGTTCACGTCCACCGAACTCACGCTCGGAGAGCCGTACGACCGCGCATGGGTGCGTGTGGGCATCGCGCTCGACCGCAGCAACTTCACCGTCGACGACCGCGACCGCGCAAACGGCCTGTACTACATCCGTTACGTCGATCCGACCGATCTGAGCGAAGCGGAGCAGGGCTTCTGGAGCCAGGTGTTCCACGGCAAGAAGGAAAAGGTCGCGAAGCAGTACCGCGTCAATGTCCGCGCGGTGACGCCGGAACAGACGCGCGTGGCCGTCGTCGATGCGGCGGGCCAGACCGATTCGTCGAAGCAGGCGAAGCAGATCATGTCGCTGGTGGTCGACCAGCTGCGCTGAAACCCTCGCGCTATCTCGCGTAGTACCCCGAAAACCCGCCCGGCGTCAGGCCTCGGCGGGTTTTTTCACGTCTGAAGATATACCTGCGACGTAACGTGACGTTACGCCGTAACGCCCGTCCAGCCAGCCCCTAATTTTCCTTACGGTTCCACCGACACCCATAACAATCAATGGGTTGCACACCTGTTTCTGTAACATTGACGGCTGGCACGTAAGCTGCTTTTACTCCCCCAACGCGGGATATGAGCCTTATGCAGCAAGGCTTTCGGCGCTTCCCGTGGTGCAGCAGAATTTCCGCGCCGGCCGACACGAGCCTGCGCGATGCCCGACGATGACTCGCGTGCCCAGCACGCGGGTCTCTGTGGCCCCGTCGCCTATCCTCGTAGGGCGACGGTTTCGCCCGCGCTCCTGTGGAGTGCGGGCTATTTTTTTTGTGGCGGCAGAAAACAGCGCGCCTCGACGTGAGCGGGGCGCGTGGCAGTACGGGTCGGGTTAGCTGGGCAAGGCAGGTGGCCTTGAAGCGGCCAGCCTTGACACGGCCAGGCGTGTCACTGACGCGCGCTTTCGGCACGCGGCGGCCCGATGCCAGGAATCCGCTTGATCACACCCGTCGCGAGCGCCGTGCCGGCGAGTATCACCGCGCAACCTTCGATCATCCCGATCGACACGCTCTCGTGCAGGAACAGCATGCCCCACAGAATGCCGAAGATCGGCACCACGAAGGTCACGGTGATCGCGCGGGCAGGACCGGTCACCGCGATGAGGTGGAAGTACAGCATGTAGGCGATACCGGTACAGGCAATGCCGAGTGCCAGCACCGCGCCCCATGCCGTGTGCGAGATCGGCGTGGCCGGCCACCAGAGAATCGCGAGCGGCAGCAACACGATGGTTGCGCCGGTCATCGTGCCGGCGGCGATGGTCAGCGGATCGATACCCGTCAGATAACGCTTCGTGTAGTTCGCAGCGATGCCATACAGCAGCGTGGCACCGAGCCCGGCCGCGGCGGCGAGCGCGGTAGTCGTGGGCGTGGCGGCCGCGCCGTGCGGCGTCGCGATCTGGTCCCACACGAGCATCAGCACGCCGGCAAAACCGACGACGAGCCCGAGCACGCGCAGCATGCTGAGCTTGTCCTTGACCCACAGATAGGCGACGAGCGCACCCCACAGCGGCGCCGTCGCATTGATCACCGACGTCACGCCCGCCGACAGCGTCAGCTCCGCATACGCAAACAGACAGAAAGGCGCCGCCGAATTGAGGACGCCGACGACGAGCAGTGGCCATGCGCGCGTGCGCAGCGTGTGCAGCGATTCGCGCACCGGGCGCCGCATGATCATCACGGCGAGCAGGAACACAGCGCCGATGCCGACGCGCAGCGCCATCAGCGGTGCCACGCCGAAGTCGGTCACACCGACGCGGATGAAAAGAAACGAGGCGCCCCACAAGGCGGCGAGTACGAGTAACTGGATCAGATTGGCGGGTTTCATGGATTCCGGCGTCATGCACGGTTGAGTCGTGACGTGCACACATCGTATCAGCGCGAATCCCCTGAAAGCTTCAGGCCGTAATGAAACGGCAAGAAACCGGAGAGCGGCTGGAGACGTGACGCCGCTGACGCCGCGCGTTCGAAGAGCGTCATCGTAAGCGCGGTGGACAGGCGGGCAAAACGATCAATTCTCACGGCTATGTGAGAAAAATTGCGGCCGCCCCGGCTCGAACCATAAACTGCGAACCGTGAACCGGGGCCAGCGCGTATCAGTGCGGAATCATCCCCTGCAGCACGTTCTGTTGCAGCCAGACGAGGATGCCGAGCAGCACGGTGAGCAGGATCGAGTGCTTGAAGGTCTTCGCGAACACGACGCCTTCCTTGCCTTTCAGCTCGGTGGTGGCGACGCCGGTCGCGATGTTCTGCGGCGAGATCATCTTGCCCATCACGCCACCCGACGAATTCGTCGCGGCCATCAGTATCGGGTTCAGGTTCAACTGGTTCGCGGCGACCACCTGCAGGTTGCCGAACAGCGCGTTGCCCGACGTGTCGCTGCCGGACAGAAACACGGCTACCCAGCCGAGGAACGCGGACACGAGCGGGAACAGCGCGCCCACCGATGCCGCACCGAGACCGAGCGTGTAGTTGAGCCCCGAGTAGTTCATCAGATACGCGAGCCCGACGATCGTCGCGACGGTCAGGATCGCGATGCGCGTTTGCACCCAGGTGTCGGCGATCGCGCCGCCGAACTGACGTACGCCGACGCCCGACACCGCCGCCGTGATGATCGCTGCGACGAGAATCGCGGTGCCGGTCGCAAGCGGCTGGAAGTCCCAGACCGCGCCATACGGCGTGTTATAGAGCGTGATGAAGACCGCCTTGTCGAGACCGGGCCACGGAATCTTCACGTCGCCGATCAGGAAGATCTTCGTAATGGTCCAGACGATCACCACGGCCGAGACGATCAGCCACGGGTACCAGCCCTGGGCACCACTTACTTTGCCGCGCACCTCGTTCACGCGATCGACGTTGATGGCGAAGGCCGGGTCGACGGCGGGTTTCCAGATGCGCAGGAAGGTGATCGTGACCAGCAGCGACACCAGCGAAGACAGCACGTCGGTCAGACTGTAGTTGACGAAGTTCGACGTGACGAACTGCGTCAGCGCGAAGCTCGCGCCCGACACGAGCAGCACCGGCCACACGCGCAGCATGTTGCGAAAGCCCGCATACACGCCGATCACGTAGAACGGCAGCAGCAGCGCGAAGAACGGCAACTGGCGGCCGACCATTTTCGCGAGCGCATCGGTGGGCAGATGGGTGACTGCGCCGAGCACCGTGATCGGCACGCCGAGCGCACCGAATGCAACCGGCGCGGTGTTGAAGATCAGCGTGAAGGTGAGCGCTTCGAGGGTCGGGAAGCCGAGCAGGATCAGCAGCGAACTGGTGATCGCGATCGGCGTGCCGAAGCCCGAAATGCCTTCGAGCAGCGCGCCGAACGAGAAACCGATCACGACGAGCACGATGCGCCGGTCGTTCGGCAGGTTGTCGATCATCCACATCCGGAACGCGGCGAAGCGGCCCGAACGTTGGGCGATGTTGTACAGCAGGATCGCGGCGAACACGATCCACATTACGGGCCAGCAGGCGAACACCGCGCCCGCGACAACCGAATTCAGCGCGAGCCCGACTGGAAACTGCCAGCCGAAGATCGCAACGATCAGCCCGACGACCAGCCCGGCAAGCGATGCCTGCCATGCAGGCCTTCGGGCCCAGCCGAGCAGGACGAGCACGACGGCGATCGGCAGGACGGCGACGAGAAAGGACGGCAGTAGTGCATTGCCGATGGGCGTCAATAATTGGTGGAACATCACGTCTCCTTCGTTGTTGTTCGAATCGACGCTTTGTTCTGCGTGTGGTCTAGGTCACGCGGCGCGTCGGTCGGATCAGGACGGATGGCGGCGGCGGCGTGCGAGGGCACGACGTGGGGTCGCGTATTAAGCAGGTAGTGCGTGCGGCAACCGCCAGCATAGAACGCTTGCTGGCCGCGTCAAGGCGGGAAACTACGCGGGGGAGATAGTGGAAGAAATGTGGCGAGGAAAGTGTTGTGCGGGTTGCTGCGATGCTGCGATGGGTCAAGCGGTATTCACCTTCGCACCGCGTAGCGCATGAAGGTGACGCCGTTGCCGAATGCGTGCTGCTCGATGCGCTCCAGCCGGATCGTTGCGTCGATGTTCTGAAACATCCGTGTTCCGCCACCGACGACGACAGGAATGCAATACACCGACACTTCGTCGATCAAACCTTGCTTGAGGTAGCTCGCGGCGAGCGTCGGTCCGGCCACGCCGATGTCTTGTGGCGACTCCGCCTTGATCTGGCGGATGTCGTCCGCGCTCAACTCGTGGACAAGGCGCGTGCGCGTCGTCGTGACCTCGGTGAGCGAGCGGGAGACTACGATCTTGTCGGTGTGCTGCCACGCGACGCCGAAGTCGCGTATGAACTGACTGACAGTCTGGTCTTCGGCAAGCACGTCCCATACAGCCATCGTCTCGAACATCCGGCGACCGTAGATCGTAATACCTTCGTGGGTCTGCTCGTGTTCGGCAAAGCGGTGTACTTCCTCGCTGACCTGACCCCAGTCGAACTTGCCGTCGACGTCGCTGACGTAGCCGTCGAGCGAAGCCATCATGCCGAACCTGAGCTTGGCCATTTAGTTTTGCAGCGCTTTAGTGATGCCAGCCGCGACCGCCTCCCCAACCACGTCCCCCCAGCCACGCCCGCCCCAGCCGCGGCCACCCCAACCCCAGCCGATGCCCAGCGAGATAGACGGTGCGCCCCACCAGCCATAACCGGCCGGATAGGCCGGGTAATAAGCGGGGTAGTAGGCCGGGTAGTAATCGGGCGGATAAGCGGGCGGATAAGCGGGCGCGACGTAGACCGGCGGTTGGGCCTGGGCGTAGTACTGGGCGGGTGGAGGCGTCGTCGTCGCGACTCGCGCCGACTGTTGCGTTGATGCCGTTGGCGGCGGTGGCACAGGCACGGCCTGTTGCGTGGTCGTAGCGGGGACCGTCGGATAGTAGGAGTAGTAGCCGCCCGGATAGTAGCCGTACGGGTAGTAACAACCGGCCAGCGATCCGGCCAGCACCAGCAGACAAGCCGCACCGCCGAGACGGGCCGCTGTGGAGAAAGATGCCACGGTGCGAGGGTTCATGACGGACTCCTTGAATCGGCGCGGTACCTGGGGCGCCACGTAATCCATTGAGCTTACCCCCGTGGCGTCTACACGGGGTTGCGAAGCGGTAACCGCATATTTCAAGCCATTGCAATAACGAACGCGGCGCATCCGTTGCCGGAATGCGCCGCGCTATTGCTTCGGATGTATCGGGCGGGAACCTGTGCCAGCAAAGGATCGGGTGTTTCTTCTCGATTCGCCGGTGTCGACCCGATTCTTACATATGGCTCACGATGAAGAACGGCTGCGCGTGGTTGAATTCCGCGCGCGGCTCGCTGTCACTTATTGATGTGACTCATTGCCGTCACTCATTGCCGCTGATAAATCTCCGCACCCTTGCGGACGAACTCGATGGCCTTCACTTCCATCCCCTTCTTCAGCGCTTCGTCGTCGGTGACGCCTTGCTGCGCTGCAAACTCGCGCACGTCCTGCGTGATCTTCATCGAGCAGAAGTGCGGCCCGCACATCGAGCAGAAATGCGCGACCTTCGCCGAATCCTTGGGCAGCGTTTCGTCGTGGAATTCGCGCGCCTTGTCCGGATCGAGGCCGAGGTTGAACTGGTCTTCCCAACGGAACTCGAAGCGCGCTTTCGACAGCGCGTTGTCGCGCACCTGCGCACCCGGATGGCCCTTCGCGAGATCGGCCGCATGCGCCGCGAGCTTGTACGTGATGATGCCGGTCTTCACGTCGTCCTTGTTCGGCAGCCCGAGGTGTTCCTTCGGCGTGACGTAGCACAGCATCGCTGTGCCGAACCAGCCGATCATCGCTGCACCGATGCCCGACGTGATGTGGTCGTAGCCTGGCGCGATATCGGTGGTGAGCGGTCCGAGCGTGTAGAACGGCGCTTCGTCGCACCATTCGAGCTGCAGGTCCATGTTCTCCTTGATGAGCTGCATCGGCACATGGCCCGGGCCTTCGATCATCGTTTGCACGTCGTGCTTCCACGCGATCTGCGTGAGTTCGCCGAGTGTTTTCAGTTCGCCGAGCTGAGCTTCGTCGTTGGCATCGTAGATCGAGCCGGGACGCAGACCGTCGCCGAGCGAGAAGGCGACGTCGTATGCCTTCATGATTTCGCAGATGTCTTCGAAGTGCTCGTACAGGAAGCTTTCCTTGTGATGCGCGAGGCACCACTTCGCCATGATCGAGCCGCCGCGCGACACGATGCCGGTCATCCGCTTCGCCGTGAGCGGCACGTACTGCAGACGCACGCCCGCGTGAATCGTGAAGTAGTCGACGCCTTGTTCGGCCTGCTCGATCAGCGTGTCGCGGAAGATTTCCCAGGTCAGGTCTTCGGCTTTACCGTTCACCTTTTCGAGCGCCTGATAGATCGGCACCGTGCCGATCGGCACCGGGCTGTTGCGGATGATCCACTCGCGCGTTTCGTGAATGTGCTTGCCGGTGGACAGATCCATCACCGTGTCGCCGCCCCAGCGGATCGCCCACGTCATCTTGTCGACTTCCTCGCCGATCGACGACGTCACCGCCGAGTTGCCGATGTTCGCATTGACCTTCACGAGGAAGTTGCGACCGATGATCATCGGTTCGCTTTCCGGGTGATTGATGTTGTTCGGAATGATTGCGCGGCCACGGGCGACTTCTTCGCGGACGAATTCCGGAGTGATAGCGGTGAGGCCGTTAGGACCGAATGCGCTCGCGCCGAACGCCTGGCCCGGATGCTGGCGGCCCATCATCGCGGCGAGCTTTTCGCCGTTCGGGCCGCTCGTCTTGAGGCTCTCGAGATACTCGGCGCGGCGCTGGTTCTCGCGGATCGCGATGTATTCCATTTCCGGCGTGACGATGCCCTTTCTCGCGTAGTGCATCTGCGACACGTTCTTGCCGGCGATCGCACGGCGCGGCGTGCGGTGCAGGCCCTGGAAGCGCAGATCGGCGGTGGCGGTATCGGCGGCGCGTTCGCGGCTGAAGTCACTCGACAGACCTGTCAGCGCTTCGGTGTCGCCGCGTTCTTCGATCCACGCCTGACGCAGTGCCGGCAGGCCCGCGCGAATGTCGATCTTGGCATCCGGATCGGAGTAGGGGCCCGACGTATCGTAGACATAGACCGGCGGATTCTTTTCGCCGCCGAAGCTGTCAGGCGTATCGGCCTGCGAGATTTCGCGCATCGGCACGCGGATGTCCGGACGCGAGCCGCTCACGTAGACCTTGCGCGAATTGGGCAGCGGGGCGACAGCGGCTTCGTCGACGTGTGCGTCGGCGGAAATGAATTTTGGGTTGGCGTTCATGCATATCTCCTTAGTGGGGCGGCTAGGCAGGAGATGAGATGAAGTGAGTCGGGGTTCGCGAGAGATGAGGCAGTGGTAAGCGGCGAAGCCCGGACGCTTCCCTGCGCTGGCATTATCCAGATCAGGTTCAAAGGGTATTTCTCACCCACGCAGCTCACCGCCCGATGGCGATGCGCGACGCAGGACCCCCGCGTTAGCAGCGCACACGATACACCGGGCGAGGCGGGCTTGGCAACTTGCTGCCGCCTCGGGCCGGTGCGCTTCCTGACAATTTCCTGACGCCGGCGGCGGGTCGACTCACAGCCAACGCTGGCTGCGGCGAGGCGCGCTCGCTGGACGCACCGTGCCAAGGCCGCTTGCCGCCCTGTGCAAAAAATTTGCGTTTTCGCTGTCATAACAGCCGCCGCCGCCCGACCAACACGCAGATTTCCCGATGGAGCGTGTCATGGTCTTCTTTTCAAACGGTCGGTGGTCCGGTTTTGCGCTGGGGCGTTTTGCGCGCTGGTGCGCGCTCGCGGTGGCGTGCGGGGCGGCTCTCGCGAGCGGCGTGGCGAATGCGGCCGCCGGCCAGTGCCTCGCGCATAGTCCCGCGCATCGGGTCGCGCTCGTCGAGCTGTATAGCAGCGAAGGCTGCAGCAGCTGCCCGCCCGCCGACAACTGGCTCAGTCAATGGAAGCAGGGCGGTGCAGCGCAAGGTGTCGTGCCGCTCGCGCTGCATGTCGATTACTGGAACAGCCTCGGCTGGACCGACCGTTTCTCGCAGCATCGCTTCACCGAGCGGCAACAGACGCTGACCGACGTTGCCGGTGCGCACACGATCTACACGCCGGAAGTATTCGTCGCGGGTCGCGAGTTGCGTAGCTGGTCGAGTGCGGACAGTTTCGCGGACCGTGTCCGCCAGATCGTCGCGCAACCCGCATCCGCGGATGTGGCCGTGGAGCTTAAGCCGCGCGCAGGCAGCCCGTCAGGCGCCTTCGACCTCGATGCGCAATTCACTTCGCATGCCGCCACCGCAGATCCGCTGAACGCATACGTCGCGGTCTATGAAAACGCGCTGACGTCGCAGGTGCGCGCAGGCGAGAACAGCGGCGCGACGTTGCATCACGAGCGGGTCGTGCGGCAATGGATCGGTCCGGTGCCGCTAGCTGCAGGCCACGCGCAGATTCGCCACGACGTCACGCTCGACGCGGTCGATGCCGGCGCACCGGCCGACCGGTTCGGTGTCGTCGCGTTCGTCGAGAACGCTGCTACCGGCGACGTGCTGCAGGCCGCCGATCTCGCGGCGTGTCACTAGGCCGCCTATTCGCTTCGCCTTCGGAAAACATCATGAACCCCACACGCCTGCCGGCCAGTCTCGCATCGATGCCCGCGCCTGTGCCGCCCGTGCAGCAGTCGCGCACGATCCACCCGGTCTGGGTGCGCATCACGCACTGGCTCAACGCACTCGCCGCGCTCACGATGATGCTGTCGGGCTGGCGCATCTACAACGCGTCGCCGATTTTCCCGAGTTTCTCGTTTCCGAATGGCATCACGCTCGGCGGCTGGCTCGGCGGTGCGCTGCAATGGCACTTCGCCGCGATGTGGCTGCTGGTGTTCAACGGCATCGTCTATCTGCTGCTGAATCTGGCGAGCGGGCGCCTCGTGCGCAAGTTCTTGCCGCTGTCGCCGCGCGCACTGCTGCGCGATTTCGTCAGCGCGTTGCGCGGCAAGCTCTCGCACGACGACCTGAGCCACTACAACGCCGTGCAGAAGCTCGCCTATCTGTTCGTGATCGTCGACCTGATCGTGCTCGTGCTGTCGGGGCTCGCGATCTGGAAGTCGGTGCAATTTCCGCTGCTGCGAGAACTGATGGGCGGCTACGACACCGCGCGGATCGTGCATTTCAGCGCGATGTCGCTGATGGCCGGGTTCCTCGTCGTGCATCTCGCGCTAGTCGCCCTGGTGCCGCGCTCGCTGCTCGCAATGTTGCGCGGCCGCTGAGCCTATCTCTCAGGACATCGTCATGCCTTCCTCGAAAAAACCTTCAGCGAAGCTCGATCGCGAGTCGATCCTGATCGATGCGCGTCGTGAGCTCGCGATGCCGTCGCGACGCCTGTTCGGCAAGCGGTTGCTGACGCTTGGCGGTCTGTCGATGCTGACCGGCTGCTCGCTCACCGACGACGACTCGGTGAATAAATTCCTCACAGCCGTGTCGCGTCTGAACGACCGCGCACAGGCCTTCCTCTTCGACCCGAAGCAGCTCGCGCCGACCTACACCGAAGCGCAGATCACGCGACCGTTTCCGTTCAACGCGTTCTACGGCATCGACGACGTGCCCGACGTGAACGGCGCCGCCTACCGGTTGCAGTTGAGCGGCCTCATCATGGGCAAGCGCACGTGGACACTGCCCGAGCTGTACGCGCTGCCGCATCAAGAGCAGATCACGCGGCATATCTGCGTGGAAGGTTGGAGCGCGATCGGCCGTTGGGGCGGCACGTCGTTCGGCGATTTCCTGCGACGCGTCGGCGCCGATACGAGCGCGAAGTACGTCGGCTTCAAGTGTGCCGACGACTACTACGAAAGCATCGATATGCCGACCGCGCTGCATCCGCAGACGCTGCTTGCCTTCGACTACGACGGCGAGCGCCTGCCCGCCAAATACGGTTTCCCGATGAAGCTGCGGATGCCGACCAAGCTCGGCTACAAGAATCCGAAGCACATCGTGGAGATATTCGTCACTAACACCTATCCCGGCGGCTATTGGGTCGACCAGGGATACAACTGGTTCGGAGGCTCCTGACGCGCGAGCCCGCCCTCGATGCAAGCAATTGCAGGCGGTCACGAGCGGCAGATGCTTCGAAAACGCCCGGCATGACCGGTTTTGATTTACTGCCTCACTGATTCACCGATTGACCAACTCACCTACAAAAACTGGAGTGATCCCATGAAGACGTTCGCAATTGCAGTTACCGCTCTCGCATTCACGCTGGGTAGCGGCGCCGTGTTCGCGCAGGCAAGCGGCGCGATGTCCAATGACGCGATGTCGAAAGACAGCATGTCCAAGGACGCGATGTCGAAAGATTCAATGTCGAAAGACTCAATGTCGAAAGATTCGATGTCGAAGGACAGCATGTCGAAAGACAAGATGGCCAAGCACGACAAGATGAAGAAGAGCGGCGACGCGATGGGCATGAAGCACGAAGCATCGGGTGCGATGAGCAACTGATCGTCTTCGTTTTGCAATCGGCACGGGAGTCGCTTCGCCGGCTCCCGTGCCGACATGCGGCTGCAACGATCGCAACGGCCGCAACAAAAGTTACGTCTGTTTTACAACCCCCTTCTGACTCTCCTGCATAATGCTGCCGGTGTGCGCCGCGACCCGCCGCACAGTGTCCCGGCTGTCCCGCACTCCACTGGTTTAGCGGCCGGGCTTATCGTCAGTCTCCCGTCTGTCCCGCTCGACCATCATGCCGTCCTGCTTCGCCCGCCCGGCTGCGCTACGCGCGCAGCGCGCACGCCCCGGTCTGCCGATTCTTTCTCCGGGCGCAGTTGCCCTTACGGCGCGAGCGGACTGACCCCATGGCTTCATCATTCTTCGCCCGCCTGCCGGTGCGCCTGCCGCGAACGCAGGGCGGCCGGATCGCGCTGTCGCTGGCTTTCGTCTATATCGTCTGGGGCTCGACGTATCTCGGCGTGCACGTCTCGCTGGAGTCGTTCCCGCCGCTGCTGCTGTCCGGGCTGCGCAACCTGTTGGCCGGCATCGGGCTGTTCGTGTTCGCGATCCAACGCCGCCCGCAGCGGCCGACGCTGCTCGAGATCCGCAACGCCGGGCTGGTCGGCACGATGCTGGTTGCCCTGTCGAGCGGGATGCTCGCGGTCGGAATGCGCACGGTCGGCACCGGCATGGCCGCCGTGATGGTGGCGACCGTGCCGCTCTTCGCGACGGTGATCGCGGCTGTGGCGGGCCGATCGATTTCGAAAGGAGAGTGGGGCGCCGTCGCGCTGGGACTGGTCGGCATTGCCGTGCTCAATCATGGCGATGCGTCGGCGGGATCGGCGGGCGGCAGTCTCGCGATTCTCGCCGGTGCGCTGTTCTGGGCCGGCGGCGCGCACCTCGCGGGGCGCCTGAAAATGCCGTCCGACCTGTTTCTGTCGACTTCGCTGCAGGTCGGGCTGGGCGGCGCGGTGTCGACGGTGATTGCGTGGACGCTCGGCGAACGGATGATGGATCTGTCGTTCGCGCCCGCGCTCGCCTTTCTGTACCTCGTGCTGGTCGGCACGATGGGCGCGTACGTCGCGTACGGCTATCTGATCCGCCATACGAGCCCGATCATCGCGAGCAGTTGCATGTACGTGAATCCGGTGGTGGCGGTGGCGCTGGGCGCAGTGACGCTCGGCGAGCCCGTGACGCGTTGGACGGTGATCGCGACGCTGATCATTCTCGCGAGCGTGGGCTTGTCGTTCTGGTTCGACCGGCAGCGCGTAACGAGCTAGCGTATGTACCGCCATGCACGGCGGTTATGAGCACCCCCAAAGCTGGCGCGTCTCGCGAGGCTCCCCGAGCAGGCAAGAAAAACGCCGGGTGGACCGGCGTTTTTCTTATGAACAGAACTTCGTCAGCAGGCTCATCTGCGTATTGCGCGACGACTTGCCTGGCCGCCGCCGCCGGTAATGCCCGTCGCTCTGCATCAGCCAGGCCGACTGGTTGTCGCCGAGGAACATCGACAGTCCTTCCGCGATCACACGCCGCTTGAGCCGCCGGTTGTTGATCGGGAAGGCCACTTCGACACGGCGGAACAGGTTGCGATCCATCCAGTCGGCGCTCGACAGATAGACCTGTTCCTTGCCGCCATCGTAGAAGTAGTAGATGCGGTGATGTTCGAGAAAGCGCCCGACGATCGAGCGCACCGTGATGTTCTCCGACAGACCGGCCACACCGGGCTGCAACGAGCACACACCGCGCACGATCAGATCGATCTTCACGCCCGCCTGCGACGCCTCGTACAGTTCCGCGATCACAGTGGGTTCGAGCAGCGCGTTCATCTTCGCGACGATGCGTGCCTTCTTGCCGGCGCGCGCATTCGCGGCCTCGGCGCGGATGGCTTCGATGAGCTTCGGATGCAGCGTGAACGGCGACTGCCACAATTCGTGCAACGCCAGTTCGCCGCCGATGCCCGTCAATTGCTGGAATACGTGATGCACGTCTTCGCAGATTTTCTGGTCCGACGTCATCAGGCCGAAGTCGGTGTAGAGACGGGCCGTGCGCGGATGGTAGTTGCCGGTGCCGAGGTGCGCATAACGCTTGAGCGTCGACTTGCCGCCCGCCGACACGCGCCGCACGATCAGCATCATCTTCGCGTGGCACTTGTGACCGACCACGCCATACACGACGTGCGCACCGACTGCCTCAAGCTGCGAGGCCCAGTTGATGTTGGTTTCCTCGTCGAAGCGCGCGAGCAGTTCCACCACCACCGTGACTTCCTTGCCGTTGCGCGCGGCCTGCATCAGCGCGTCCATCAGCGGGGAGTCGGTGCCGGTGCGGTAGATGGTCTGCTTGATCGCCACGACGTTCGGATCTTTCGCGGCCTGCAACAGCAGTTCGAGCACCGGCTGGAAGCTTTCGTACGGATGATGCAGCAGCAGGTCGCCCTGATCGATCACGTCGAAAAGACTGACGCCGTTGGTGACCTGCGCCGGAATGGCTGGAATATGCGGAACGAATTTCAGATCGGGCCGGTCGACCATTTCCGGCAACTGCATCAGCCGCACCAGATTGACGGGACCGTCGACGTAATAGCAGTCCTTTTCCTGCAATCCGCTTTCGTCGAGCAATCGACGCGCGAGATTTGCAGGCGTTTCCGCCGATACTTCGAGCCGCACCGCGTTGCCGAGATGGCGCGCGGGCAGTTCGCCCTGCAGCGCGACGCGCAGGTTGGTGATTTCGTCTTCGTCGACGAACAGTTCGCTATTGCGCGTGATACGAAACTGGTTGCAGCTGTGCACCATCAAGTTCGGAAACAGCTCGCCGACATAGCGCTGCAACAGCGAGCTGAGCAGCACGAAGCCGTGCGGATAGCCCGACAGCTCCTGCGGCATGCGCACGAGCCGCGGCAGCGCGCGCGGCGCCTGCACGATCCCCATCAGCGCCTGGCGGCCGAAGGCATCCTTGCCTTCGAGCTCGACGACGAAGTTCAGGCTCTTGTTCAGCACGCGCGGGAACGGATGCGCGGGGTCGAGGCCGATCGGCGTCAGCACGGGCAGCAGTTCGTCGATGAAATACTGGCGCGCCCACAGGGTCTGCGCCTCGTTCCACGCTTCGGTGCCGTGAAAGTGGATGCCTTCGTGTTCGAGCGCGGGCAGCACCGTGTCGTGCAGCATCGTGTACTGACGATGCACGAGCTTTTGCGCCCGCTCGACGACGAGATCATAGACATGCTGCAGCGACATCCCGTCCGGCGACAGCGCGCCCGGATTGTCGCGCATCTGTTCGTGCAGCCCGGCCATGCGGACTTCGAAGAATTCGTCGAGATTGCTGCTGGTGATGCAGATGAAACGCAGGCGTTCGAGCAGTGGGACGGACGGGTCGGCCGCCTGCGCCAGGACCCGCTCGTTGAAACCTAGAATGCCCAGCTCGCGATTGAGAAGAGGGTAGCGGATGGACATCGGCAGCGAGAATGGAAGATCAGGAAGGGGTTTGATAGGACGCTCGGAAACTCTCACAGAATGATGAAACTATCATGACATCGGGAATGTCACGAATTTTACGCTGTATTCGTGCTTTGTCGTAAATACGACGCAGTGCGTATGGGACCATGAAGGACGCACAATACGGAACGATGACATGGCGAGGTCCAGTACGCTTAGAATGGCGTCTTTAAACAGCGCCACAGCCGGTCAGATGGCGGCGCTCGCGCGCATGGAGTCCGCACAATCGATGGTCAACCCCACCCCGAAGCTCCTCGCCGCTGTCGATCTCGGTTCGAACAGCTTCCGGCTGATTGTCGGCCGGGTCGAGGAAACCGAGGCCGGTAGCCAGATCTATCAGGTCGATGCGCTGCGCGAGTCGGTGCGGCTTGCCGCCGGGCTCGCCCGCGACAAACTGCTCGATCGCGCCTCGCAGGTGCGGGGCTGGGATGCGCTGAAACGCTTCGGCGAACGGCTGCGCGACTTCCACCCCGACCACGTGCGCGCGGTCGCCACCAATACGCTGCGCGTCGCGAAGAACGCCGGCGAATTCCTTGTCGAGGCCCAGGCAGCGCTCGGTTTTCCGATTGAAGTGATCGCTGGACGCGAAGAAGCGCGGCTGATCTATGCGGGCGCCGCTCATTCCGTGCCGGCCAGTGCGGGCAAACGGCTCGTTGTCGATATCGGCGGGGGCTCGACGGAATTCATCATTGGCTCGCATTACACGCCGATCAAGATGGAAAGCCTGTATATCGGCTGCGTGAGCCATAGCCGGGCATTTTTCCCCGCGGGCAACGTGGACGAATACACGATGCGCCAGGCCGAACTCGCGGCTACGCGTGAAATCCAGATTATTTCCAGCGAATATCGCAAGACCGGCTGGGAACAGGCAATCGGCTCGTCCGGCACTGCGCGGGCGCTTGCCGAACTCGTCGAAGCGAACGGTTTCAACGATCCGGGTATCACGCACGGCATTTCGCGCGGCGGGCTCGAGCGGCTCAAACGCGCGTTGATCAAGGCCGAGAATGTGAACCGCCTGAAGCTCGTGGCGCTCAAGTCGGACCGCGTGCCAGTACTTGCAGGCGGCCTGTCGATCATGCTCGCGGTGTTCGACGAACTCGGCATCGATTACGTCGATACGACTGACGGCGCCTTGCGACTCGGTGTGCTGTACGACCTGCTCGGACGGTCGCAGCACGAAGACATGCGCACGCTGACGGTGGAAGGCTTCATGCGGCGCTACGGGATCGACCGGGCGCAGGCGGCCCGCATCGGCGAACTGGCGGTGCGCTTCTACGACCAGCTCGAAGAGCCCGATGAGGAACGGCGTGCGGAGAACCGTATGTTTCTCGGCTGGGCCGCCGCGTTGCATGAGATCGGCCTGTCGATCTCGCACAGCGCATATCACAAGCATTCCGCGTATATCGCGAGCAATGCCGACATGCCGGGTTTCTCGCGCACCGATCAGGCGCGGCTCGCCGCACTCGTGCTTGGACACGCGGGCAAGCTCGGCAAGCTGTCGCAGACGCGTGATGTCGAGTGGCCGCTGCTGTTCTGCCTGCGTCTCGCGTCGCTGCTGTGTCGTCGCCGTGCCGATGTCGGATTGCCCGGTATTCTCGTGGCGCAGGTGGGCGGCGGCTATGAAGTGCGTTTGCCGAACGAGTGGGTCGAGAACAATCCGTTGACCGACTACAGCCTGATTCAGGAAGCTGCTGAATGGGAGAAGGTCGGGATACCGTATCGCGTCGTGTATACCGACAAGGACGAGTAGGCTGCGTTGCGCTTTACCGGATGCGGTGAAGCTTGCGAACAGGTCTCGAATCGGATCTCGAATCAAAACAGAAGCCCGACGAGTTTTTTGCTCGCCGGGCTTCTGTTTTTAGCGGCATGCATTGCGCATGCCGTTCAAGAGCCAGCAATCAGCGCGTCAGTTCGTCGCCGAGGAAATGGCGTGCATAGCGGGCGTTGATATCGGACAGACGGAACAGCGTGAGGAAGTCGGCGGTATTGAAGTCGGGGTCCCACGCGGGCGCGCCGCAAATCTTCGCGCCGAGCCGCAGATAACCCTTGATCAGCAGCGGTGCTGCGACCTCGGTGCCGGTCTGCAAATCGTCGATGGGCAGCGGCGTGTGCGGGAACGCGCGGTATTCGGGCGCGGTCAGCGAGTTGTCGCGCAGCGAGCAATAGAGGTTTGCCGCGAAGTGACCGCCGTCGGCCATCGCGACGCTCGCGCAACCGAGCATCGTTTCGTAGCCGTTCTGCTGCATGTACGCACCGAGGCCCGCCCACAGCGACATGATCACCGAACCGCTGCGGTAGTCGGGATGCACACATGAACGACCGACCTCGACCATCTTCGAGCGCAGATGGGTGAGGCGCGACACGTCGAATTCGCTTTCCGCATAGAGCCGGCCGATGCGCGCCGCCTGATGCGGCGGCAGCACGCGATACGTACCGACCACTTTCAGCGTATCGAGATCGCGCACGAGCAGATGGTCGCAGTAGGCATCGAACGAATCGACGTCGAGGCCCGCAGGGCCAGTCAGTTGTGCGCCCATTTCTTCGGCGAAGACGCGATACCGCAGACGCTGCGCCTCGCGAAGCTCCTCGTCGCTACGCGCCCAGGCGACTTGCAGACGATGTTGTGCGGTGACGGTTTCTGATGCGCGCGGCAGACGACGGCGGCGCTTGAGCGGAAGGATCGAAGCGAGGGGCAGGGTAGGCGTCGGCAGTTCTCGCATGTGGCGTTCCTGGTCGAAAAAGGGTTTGTGTTTATGTACTTTTTCGCCAATGTAGTAATCGGTAATGACGCTCGCGTGGCAAAGCGATGACGATTCAATGACGTGCCGTAAGGTTGGCCTGTGGGTTGTGTTACGGCCGGTTGTGCGTTGTTGTGTAGTGCCGACACCTGGTACCTGGTGGGGGCAGGTAGGGTGTCTAGATCAGCTCGGGCGATATCGCTGCACGCAGCACAGCCTGTTCGTCGCCGGCGCGCTCGCGGCTTTCGAACCACCAGACGCCGGCTTTCTTCACCGGCCAGCTGGCGCCGCTGTGAGCGAGCAGCCGGGCAGCCACGTGACCGAGTGTCGGTTGGTGGCCGACTATCACAACCGTTTGAGCGACGCCGTTCGGCCAGCCGGCTGCGGCGAGTACGGCATCGGCGCTCGCGTCAGGAGCGATCTCGCGCACGACGCGATACTGGTCCGACAGTGACTCGGCGGTCTGCACGGTTCGCACGGCGGGACTGACGAGTATCAATGCGTCAGGGTCGATGCGTGCGCGCAGCCACTTGCCGACTGTCTGTGCCTGTTTGCGGCCGCGTGCTGTGAGTTGACGGGCGAGGTCGCTCGCGGCGATGTCTTCGGCTTCGGCGTGGCGCCAGAGGATCAGGTTCATGGGGGTGTCTCCTTTCTTTTGGCGTTGTGTTCCGGGTTGCGTTTTTGGGTGCGCGGGGCGGGGTTATTGTGGACCGGGAACCGGTGCCTTTGTCCGTCGATGGTTCTTTCGGCTTGCCGCAGAAGAGGTTATCGCAGCATAAGGTTGACCGCGTGACAGAAAGGCGGCTAGAATCGCAGGCTTCGTCGGAGCGTAGCGCAGCCTGGTAGCGCATCTGATTTGGGATCAGAGGGTCGTAGGTTCGAATCCTATCGCTCCGACCACGAAAAAAGCAGCAGGGACAAGGACTTACGAGCTAACGCCGTAGGTCCTTTTTCTTTTGTCCAATCGAAAGTCCAGCGGTTGTCTAATCGAAGTCGCTGCGGCCGGGCGTGACCGCTGCATGATCCCGATCAAGCCGGAGTATGTTGACGCATGGCTCAACCCGACTCTTCAAATCTCGATGATCGGGAGCGGCCGTACTACGCGCACAGACTGGCTGCGCGATAACCCGGAACCCGGAGAATCCAGATCCAGGGGCTTTGATCATGTTTGGCACCGTTGTACGCATATGCATGGTGATCTTTGTCCTGAACTTTGGGGCAGGCACGTTCATGCACGATGAGCGGTCCTGGCTGGCCACGCTGAGCCCCGATGCTACCCATACCTATCGTGTTCACTACACCGACAGTAGCGACGATTACTATTTCGGATCCTGGTGGGGCATCTATCGCGAGTCGAGCGTGTGGATCTGGCTTGGGGACATAGCCCTATTCCTGTTTGCAAACTGGCTGCTCGATGCAGGGTTACTGCACGACGACGATTGAAATCCCCACGCCGTCCGGTATCGTCCTTCGGTGGCTGCATGGATGCGCACCTCACAACGTGTACACGATTCGGCCTTTGGTGAAGACGCTGCCCACGCGAATCTTCGCGACCGGCGAGCATCGCGATCCATCATGCGATGCCCGCCGATACGCTCTACACAAATATCACCACTTCCATCCCAGCCCTGCATTGAAGCCCACCTGATTCCCCGTGGTGGCAACGCCCGCACCCCATGACCAGCGACCGTTCTCGGAAAGACGCTTGAGATTGATCGCGAGTGCTCCGTAGCCCTGGTACCCGCCCACGCCGGCCCCGAGTTCGAATTCGCCAGGGTCGAGCGTCGGCATGTAGTTGCCCGCCAGCGCCATGCTCATGGCGATCCCGGCGTAAGCCACGCGCGCGACGTTGTTGACGTTGCTCTGCACGCCCTGCAACTGGGATACGTTGACTGCGTCGGTTGGGTTGATACCCGGCGCCACATTGGTAATGCGACGCTCGTTGCCTGGCGAGCCGACCGATACCGTGTTGGCCTGGTCCGCAACCGAATTCGCACCCAGCGCGACCGCGCCTTGGGCCGTGGCTTGCGCGCCCGCACCGAGTGCGACCGAGTTGTTGCCGGAAGCCAGCGAATTGGAGCCGACTGCTGTCGCTGGATCGGCGATCGCCTGCGCCTGGTAACCGATGGCAACCGAACCCGCGTACTGCGAGGTCGCGCGGAAACCGATCGCGGTCGTGTTCGCGTCCTGTGCAAGCGACTGCGAACCGTACGCGGTCGCACCGTTGGCCACGGTCGTGGTCGTCGCGCCATTGACCCCGGCGATCGTGCCCGCGCCCGCACACAACCCGGTTGCCGTCGTATCCGTGCCGTTGGCTACACCGCAACCGGAAGCCTGCACGACTTGCGTGGAGGTGTTGTTGGTGGCGCGTCCCTGCGAGACGACTGCGCCGGACGAGTTGACACCGCCAGTGAGCGTGGCGCCGATGGTCGCACCGCGTGAGCTGGCGGTCGTGGATGCGGCATTGATGGGCGCGAGCGAAGTCGACAGGCTGGACAGGACTACGCCGTTTCCACCGGCACCGCTGGCAATCGCGCTGGTGATCGTGCTGAGTCCGGTGCTTACCGTGGTGGAGAGCGAGCTCACACCGGTGGACAACGAGCCGATGCCGGTCGAGGTCGATGCCGACAGGCTACCGATCGTGGTGCTGACTCCGGTCGACAGCGATGTGATGCTGGTCGACAGCGAGCCGATGCCCGTCGAACTCGACGTGGACAGCGAATCGATACCGGTCGATGTCGATGTCGACAGGCTGCTCACGTTGCTGTTGGTCGTGCTCAGACCCGTCGACAGCGAGTTGATCGCAAAGGCCACGGATGTCGACAGCGAGGACACCTGGCTGACGTTGACCGCATCTGTCGGGTTCACACCGGGCGCGACGTTGGTCAGCCGGACCGGTGTAGTTGCACCGACTCCGCCGAGTGTCACGCTCGAGTGCGACGGGTCGTCGTACTGGACCGAATTGGCGACGCCGGTGGACAGCGAGAGGACTCCGGTCGACAGCGAACCGATGCTGGTCGAGGTTAGCGTCGACAGACTCGCTACTGTGCTGCTTGTCGTGCTCAGTCCGGTCGAAAGCGAAGTGACGTTGTTCGTCAGGGTGCTGATGCCAGTTGAGGTTGAAGTCGACAGGCTGCCGATGCTGCTCGTAGTGGTGCTGAGGCCGGTCGACAGGCTCGACACGTTGCTGTTCGTCGTGCTCAGGCCGGTGGACAGGCTGCCGATGCCGGTCGAAGTAGAGGTGGACAGCGAGCTGATGCCCGTCGAGGTCGAACTCGACAGGCTTGCGATGCCCGTTGAGGTCGATGTGGACAGTGAGCTCACGCCAGTCGACAGGGAGCTGATGCCGCTTGATGTCGAAGTCGACAGGCTCGTCACGTTGCTGTTGGTCGTACTCAGCCCTGTGGACAGACTGGTGATGCCGGTCGATGTCGACGTGGACAACGAGCTCACACCGGTCGACAGGGAGTTGATGCCAGTTGACGTTGAAGTCGACAGACTTGTTACGTGACTATTGGTTGTGCTCAGTCCGGTCGAGAGACTGGTGATGCCGGTCGAAGTCGACGTGGACAATGAGCTCACGCCGGTCGACAGCGAACTGATGCCGCTTGATGTCGATGTCGAGAGGCTCGTCACGTTGCTGTTGGTCGTACTCAGACCCGTCGATAGACTGGTGATGCCGGTCGAAGTCGAGGTGGACAATGAGCTCACACCCGTCGACAGCGAGCTGATACCCGTGGAGGCCGAGGTCGACAGGCTCGTGACGTTGCTGTTGGTTGTGCTCAGACCGGTGGACAGACTTGTGACTCTGCTATTGGTCGTGCTCAGGCCCGTTGATAGGCTGGTGATGCCGGTCGAAGTCGACGTGGACAGTGAACTCACCCCAGTCGACAGTGAACTGATGCCGCTTGAAGTCGACGTCGACAGGCTCGTCACGTTGCTGTTGGTTGTGCTCAGGCCGGTCGAGAGGCTACTAATGCCGGTTGAAGTCGAAGTGGACAACGAACTCACGCCTGTCGACAGCGAACCGATGCCACTTGAAGTCGAAGTCGACAGGCTCGTCACGTTGCTGTTAGTGGTGCTCAGGCCAGTAGACAGGCTAGTGATGCCAGTCGAAGTCGATGTGGACAGCGAACTCACACCCGTCGACAGTGAACTGATGCCGCTTGATGTCGAAGTCGAGAGGCTGGTGACGTTGCTGTTAGTCGTACTCAGACCGGTAGACAAACTGTTGATGCCAGTCGACGTCGAGGTGGACAGCGAACTCACCCCAGTCGACAGCGAACCGATGCCACTTGAAGTCGAAGTCGACAGGCTCGTCACGTTGCTGTTTGTGGTGCTCAGACCAGTAGACAGGCTGGTGATGCCAGTCGAAGTCGAAGTGGACAGTGAACTCACACCCGTCGACAGCGAGCTGATGCCGCTTGAAGTCGACGTCGACAGGCTCGTCACGTTGCTGTTCGTGGTGCTCAGGCCAGTAGACAGGCTGGTAATGCCAGTCGAAGTCGAAGTGGACAGCGAACTCACCCCAGTCGACAACGAGCCGATGCCACTTGAAGTCGAAGTCGACAGACTCGTGACGTTGCTGTTTGTGGTGCTCAGGCCGGTAGACAGGCTGGTAATGCCAGTCGAAGTCGAAGTGGACAGCGAACTCACCCCAGTCGACAACGAGCCGATACCACTTGAAGTCGAAGTCGAGAGGCTAGTGACATTGCTGTTAGTCGTACTCAGACCAGTAGACAAACTAGTGATACCAGTCGAAGTCGAAGTGGACAACGAACTCACCCCAGTCGACAACGAACCGATACCACTTGAAGTCGAAGTCGACAGACTCGTCACCCTGCTGTTAGTCGTACTCAGATCAGTAGACAGACTACTGATACCAGTCGAACTCGAACTCGACAGACTCGTCACGTTGCTGTTGGTCGTGCTCAAACCGGTCGACAGCGAAGTAATCCCCGTCGAAGCCGAAGTCGACAAGCTCGAAATGCTGCTCGTCGTCGTACTCAAACCGGTGCTCAGTTGCGACACGGTCACTGCATCCTGCGGCGCGGAACCGTCGGCCACGTTGGTAATCCGGCGCAACGCCGTCGAGCTGCCCACCGACACTTCCGAAAGCGGCGCCGCCTGCCCGGTCAGAAAACCTGTCCCGGTGGGTGCAGCCGCACCTGTGACACTGCCGGCACCAATCGCCACACTGTTCGCATAGGTAGCTCGACTGCCGCTGCCGAGCGCCGTTGCCGAGGCCCCCGTGGCACTCGCGCCTGGCCCAATTGCGGTCGAAGACGACTGGGACGAAATGGCCGCCGAACCAATCGCAAGCGACGACGTACCCGACGCCGTTGCGTTAAACCCGAAAGCGTTGCTTTGCGTTCCGGAGGCAGTGGCCTGAAACCCAATAGACGTTGCAAAATTGCCGGCGAGCGCTCCCATACCGAACGCTACGGCGGCGGCTCCGCTCGCAGTCGTGTAAGAGCCGTATAAGGTCACGCCGCTCAGATTTGCGCCGTTTGCGTTACACCCCGCGACGGACGAAAACCCACCGCTGCCGTCGGCGGGGGCTGCACCTGCTCCATAGGTGCGCACGCCATCAGGCCCAGTACCCCCGGCAAAGCCGCAGTTTCCCCCACCATTGCCGCCGGAAAACGTGAAGATCCCGGCATAGCTCGCTTGAGCCGCTCCAAGCAGAAGCAAATTCACAAGGAGTTTGACCGACGCCGAGCGCTTGCCTTTCCCGCGCGCCGAATCCAGCTCGGATGCAGCGACCCACGCACCAAGGGCTTCATTCCAGATAGTCCTGTACGTCTTGTTCATTTTGAATCACCTCTCCGGTAGGGGCTGTGCGACGCAGCGAAGCCTTCAGGTAATTGCTGGGAGAATCGTTCCCGAGGCGAAAGAAAACGCCGCGCATCCAGATTTAAATGTGCGAATTACATATCCCCGAATATGCGAATTTTCAAACGATGAAATATTTTTGTATGCGAAACGCAAGAAAATAAGAAACCGATGTGCTGTCAGTCTCGAGACGCCATTTCTCAACTCGCTGGTCGCGTCTCAATGCAATGTTGCATTTGCTTGCATAACGTTTTTTCTTTTAGCAATTGGCACTTTAAAACAAATGCTTACAGTGGAAATGGCCGTGATTATTCGTAGTTGTTAAAATAATAAAATGCTAAAAATGTTGAAATTGCCGGCTATAATTTCATGTTTTGTGTTATCTGCAGGCGCATGATTTATTCGCCGCGAATCGAATCTGCGGGAGCAGGGCATTCACTCGGTGAGGTCGATTGCCGGACGGGCCGGCCAGGTCTATTCGGCGGTGCAGGTGTCGTACGGCTCTTTCGTGCAAACGGAAAGAGCTGGAACAGTCGCTATTTTTCTTCCGGGAAGCGCCGAAATACGCAACCTTCGACGGTTGCAAACCACATTACCAAACACTACTACTGGCAGCCCGGTGATCGAGACGCGTAATCAAAACCCGCATCCTGTGTCGAAAACCTTTGAACGATTTTCAGTTGCAAAGAGAGCGCTTCTGATATTTATCGCGACTCTGACTTTGGGGATTGCGGGTTTTCTGGGATTTTTTCGGGTTTTCGACAGCGTTTTGCAAACTTTTGCAAACAATTTTCAGCTTAAATCGCAAGGCACCGCCACCCACGAACCCTGCCGCTCGTCGTACACATGCTCTTCTTCCCGCACAGCATCCGTACTCCGCTCGACCCACATCGAATCGCCGAATTCATGCGTGCGATAGCGATGTGCTTCCAGCGTCGCCGTGACACGCGCAAGCGTCGATGCATCGGCGAACGCCCGTAGCAGCGCGTAGTGGCTCGAATCAGGTTCATGTGTACCCGACACGATCACATCGACGGCGCGCAGTCGCGTATGCGGCCCGATTCGCTGCGTCGCGGTGCCATCGCCAGGATGCACGGCACCGTCGATCGCTGCCGCATGTTCGAGTGCGCGCACAACGGTCGTTCCGATCGCCACGACCCGGCCGCCGCGCGCACGGGTTGTCTCGACGAGCGCTGCTGTTGCAACCGGAATGCGATACGGCTCGTCGAGCGGCAGACGTTGATCGAGCGTCGCATCGCCGGTCGATGACAATCCCGCCGCATGCGTGAGCGTCGCGAACGGCACACCGCGCGCATGCAGTGCGTCGAGCGTGCTCCAGTCGAGGACGAAGCCTGCCGAAGGCGGCTCGAACGCGACGGGCTGCGCGGCGATCGGCGTCCATACATCCCATAGCGCAAGCGGGTCGGCCAGGTGCGCGTACTGGACAGGCTTGCCATGCGATGCGAGCGTGCGCCACACCTGTGCAGCGTCGCCGTCGAAATGCAGTTCGACAAAGCGCGGATGACCGAGCAATCGCACGATCGTCGCGCCGTCAGCGCCGAATCTAAGGCGGTCACCTCGATGCAAATCGGGCGGTGCGGCTCGCTCTTCAGTCAGCGTATGGAAATCGCCGGTACCGAATACGATCGCGCTGAAGCGATTCATCGCATCGCCGCCGGCGAGCGACGTGCGCCCCGCAAGCCGCACTTCGATTACATTGCCGCTGCGCTCATGGACACCGTGCAGGCTGGCGGGCAAGGTTGCGGCATCGTTGGCGATCACGCAATCGCCAGGGCGCAACAGATCGGCGAACGCGGTGCGCGGGTGCTCGTCGATGCGACCGTAACGATCGACGGTGAGAAGACGCGCATCGCGAGGGCGTTGTATCGGGACAGTGGCTGCGCGCATCGTCAGGCCCTCGCCAACGCGTCGACATTGCTGGAGCCATTCGAACTCGACCCATCCGGCGTGCGCAACTCGCGCAGTGCAGCTTCGATCGTATCGGCCATCTCGCGCGCCGCAACCGCGGGTGCCTTGAGCCCGGCAGGGTCGCTATCCGGCACGGCGAGCGCATGCAGCGGCGTATCCATATCGCCAGGATCGAGCGACAGCAAACGCACGCGCTGCGTAGCAAGCTCGAGATTCCAGATTCGCGTCATGTGCCGTAGCGCTGCCTTGCTTGCGCCGTAGGCACCCCACGTCGGATAAGGCTCGACAGCTGCATCGCTCGACACGTTCAGCACGACTGCGCCGCCGCGTTCGCGTGCAGCGGCGGCCAGCGAACCGAGCAGTGCTTTCGTCAAGCGAAACGGGCCGAGCAGGTTCGCGGCCAGCGCGGCTTCGAGGTCCTCGCAAGTGGTATCGGCGAGCGGTGCGAGCGGCACCGGTCCCAGCGACGACGCGTTGTTCACCAGCACATCGACGCCGCCCAGCACGCCGCTGATCTGCAGCGCAAGCGGATAGATGTCGTCCTTCTTCGCGATATCGCCGACCAGCCCGACAACTTTCTGCCGCGCCGCCGTAACAGCCGCAACGCGGTCTGCGTGCCGCGCGACGAAGGCAACGTGTGCGCCGCGCGCGAGCAGTTCGTCCATCAGTGCGAGGCCGAGCCCCGAGGTGCCGCCCGTGAGGGCGACGCGAATGCCTGCGAGCGTATCGATCGACGAGGTCATGCCATGCTCCGTAGTGGATGAGAGCCGCGCGTGAGTCGCGCTGGCTCGATGGCCTGATAATAGGAACGCGTCGTCGTTCAACCGAGCGCGATGTCCAACCCCTTGTCGGAAAGTCGATACGATGGACGAAACCGTTCCCCCCGCTGCAGAAGAACCCGCCGACGATCAGGCTCACGACGTCACGCGCGCCGCGCAGCATCTCGCGCGCAATCTCGTCGCGCTGCGGCACGCGCGCGCGTTGACGCAGGAGGGGCTGGCGAAGGCATCGGGTGTGCCGCGCTCGACGGTGGCGAATCTGGAGTCGGGCGAGGGCAATCCGTCGCTGGCAGTGCTGATGAAGGTGGCGGGTGCGCTTGCCGCGCCGCTCGACGAACTGCTTGCATCGCCGCGCGCGAAAGTGCGTCGCTGGGCGGCGGCCGAAGTGTCGGTGCAGAACCGCGGCAATGGGCTGACGATCCGGCCGCTCGTACCGGAACCGATGCCGGACGGCATCCTCGAAACGATGTCCTTCATTCCAGGCGGCTATATGCGCGGCACGCCGCATCTACCGGGCACGCGTGAGTATTTCAGCTGTATCGACGGACGCGTTGCCGTGTTCGTCGCGGGCGAGCGGCACGGGCTCGAAGCAGGCGATGTGCTGGCGTTTCCCGGTCACGTGCCGCATTCGTATCGCAATGAGGATACGCAACACAGCGCGTTGGGCGTGTCGATCGTGATTCTGGCGAAGGCGGGAGTCTAGTCGCGCAGCGAACCTGCGACGTCGCGTGCTGCGCTGCGGATGACAACAACAAGAGAACGCGGCCCGCACGATCGGGGCCGACGGGAAAATGCCGGCAGTACGGATCGCGTGTGCAGTGCAGGCTTAACGGCCTACCGGGCGATTCGCGCGATCGCGGAACAAGCGAGGGTTAGTGCTTGCGCCGCATCCAGTCGAGCATGTGATGCTCGGCCAGCCAGTGGTGCGTCATGCTTTCGCCGCCGTGCTCGCGTCGGTAATTGCGCGATTCGAACACCGACAGCGCGATCAGCACCAGTACGCCGACGCCAAGGCCGATCAGTCCGGCGATTGTTTCTGCTTCCATGGCAGCCTCCTTTCGCAATGCGGCCATGCGTACATGGTAGGTCAGTTGCAGCAAAGGGAAAGGAGCGTGCCGGCTTGTCGTCGTGCATGCTGCGTTGCGGGTAGACTGCAGGGCCGCGGTCGTTTGTACCTGTGGTTTTCACATTCCCTTGCTTCGAGAATTTATGAATCGCGCCGCATGGCTGGTCCCGCTGTTTTCGTCCCTGATTCTGTCCGTCGCGGGTTGCGCCGACGGTTCATCCACCGCTCATCGCACGCCGCCGAAGGACCCGCCCGACTATCACGGCGTACCCACCGACGACCGGCCGCCGGCGATCGCCACGCCATCTGCCGCTGACACACCGAAGTAATCGGGAACAGGACATCGCAAAAGGCGAAGCTCCGGCGCGGGCACGCCGGAGCTTCTGACCCGCGAGCACTGTTCGCGCGGAGACCACGGGCTGCAGCTATTCGAGCACGAATTGGCTATGCGATTTGTATGCGCTTGATTCAAGCGGTAACTGGAATACGCGTGGAATATGCATGGAATGTGCGACACCGTGTGGTGCCCCGGCGTTGCTCAGGCGCGTTCCTGCACGCAGATCCACGGCGAGACGACGACGGCCCACAGGTTCGGATCGCGGGCGGCGAAATCGGCGGCTGTGTCGGCCTGGACGCGCTCGACGAGCCCCGCCGATAGCCACTGTGTAACTTGCGCGGCGTCGTCGCCGGCAATGGCTTCGGCCACGCTCACGAGATCGAGGTCGCCGGCAACGCGCAGCAGCATGCCGCGCGCAAAGAAACGCTCGAGTTCGGACCAGCCGATCTGTGCGGTTTCCGCGAGCAGTTTGGCGTACAGCGGAGTGTGGGAGGAGGCGGGCAGGGTCATGAGCATCAGTGGGATTCGGACAGCGGCCGCTACTATAAACCATCGGCGCGCGGCCAAAACGGGTCTGTTGCGCTGTCCGCATCGCATTCCGCGGATTTTTACAACCCATTAAGCTGATTATATCAATCGCTTCCAGCGACATTTATTCCGCGCAAGCGGACGGAAGGTGACGTGTGTCACCGTCTAACGGATTCAAGCGGCGTTCTCTTATGGGTGCGCTTGCGTACGAATAATGGACGATAGTTATCGGCAGTTCGAGGGCTTGCTTCGATTTAACGATCTCCTTGTGCCTGGCTATATTTCCCGGGCAACGCGATATTCGCCGAATGCCCACCACATATACGTTAGCGATGGATAACGTTAATAACGAGATGAAAATATCTCCCGTGACGACGCGTATGATATCGTGTGATTTGATGCGTTAATTTAACGATTTATATTCACATAATGCGTATTCCGTGCGCCGCAACACATTTTCCACACAATTAATCGATTGCGTGTGCATAGATGCGTTGTTAGATTTCCAATCGGCGCATGGTGAACCGGTCCTTTGCCGATATGCGCCGAACCCCCGTTAGCCCGGCCACGTGCCGGGCTTTTTTTGTAGGACCTCGGATGGACGCCCGTCGTGGCGGCTACTGCTTGCAGCGAATCACCATCGACCGGTTCTTGACGTTCGCTCCAAGCAGTCCACCGAGCGAACCGCCCGCGGTTGCCCCATTGTCGACATCCTTCGAAATGACGTCATAGCCATACGCGCCACAGGCAACGCCTGCGCGCTTGTAGCACTCGCCCCAGTTCGAGCTGGCGTCGCTGCCGCTGCAGTTGATGGCGAAGCCTGCCTGACCGTCAGGCAGATAGGTGAGCGTCGTCGTGCTGGAGCAGCCGGCGAGGCTCGTCAGCGTCAGCGCGGCGATGCCGGCCGCGCAGAGTGCGGTTTTCATCGCGGAAGTCCTGGTGTGGGACGCGGCCCGGTGCCGCGTCCTGCCGTCGATGGAGCGCGGTTCTACGCGTGCGGCTCCATTGCGGTATGACCACCGCTGGCAGCACGACGCGTGCCCGGGCCCGTGCGGTGTGTCGCGCTAGCGGGGCGGCAGGGCGCGCGACGGGTCGATCGAGCGCCCCTGATAGCGCAACTCGAAGTGCAGCACCACACGGTCGCTGTCGGTGTCGCCCATTTCGGCAATCTTCTGCCCTTGCGTCACCGCCTGACCTTCTTTCACGAAGAGCGCCCGGTTATGCGCATAGGCGGTCAGGTATTCCGAGTTGTGCTTGATGATCAGCAGATTGCCGTAGCCGCGCAAACCGTTCCCGGCATAGACCACCGACCCGGCAGCCGCCGCGACGACCGGCGTGCCGGCCGTGTTGGTGATGTCGATGCCCTTCGAGTTCTTGCCGTCGAAGGTTCTCACGACCGTGCCGTTGGCCGGCCAGATCAGCGATATCGATGTGGCAGGTGCGCTGACGGGCGCGTCCGCGGTTTCGGTCGGCGCGCTACTCGGCGCCGGCGTCCGCGTGCTGCCGGTACTGCCGCTGCCGCGTGCGCTGCCCGCGGTGCTCACCGATCCGGCGGGCGGCGCGACGCGCAGCACCTGACCGACCTCGAGCGAATCGGGATTCGACAGATTGTTCCAGCGGGCGATGCTCGACGTCGACTGCCGGTTGCTGCGCGCGATCTTCGAAAGCGTGTCGCCGCGTTCGACGCGGTAGTAACCTGGCCCGACCGGCGCGGAACCGCATGCGGCGAGCATCGTGACGAGTACAGCGGTAACCGGCACGCAGGCGAGCCGTCTGATTGTTGTTCCCAGCATTGGACCTCGCAAAGCGCCGCCGCGCGCCGATCCCGATCACGCGGCAGAGGCAAAACGTCCGATTCTAACGGTTTTGCATCCGGACACGCGAAAACGGCGCGGCGGCGGATGGTGAGCGCAGGTCAGCGGAGCGTCTCGACCTTGATGCGCAGCGCGGCCGTTTCGCTGTGGCCCGGTTCGAGCCGGCGCAGACCGAGGCCGTTGTGAATCGCATCGGGCAGCCCGAGCCACGGCTCGACACAATAAAAGTCGGAATCCGGCGCTTCGGTCCATGTAGTGACCGCGTACCAGTCGAGCGAGCCGGGGCGCCGCAGATCGATCGTCACGACGCGGTTCAGGCCGGGCGCGATGAGCCGTACCGGCTGGTCCGACACGCCCTCGAGACAGTGGAAGCGGTCGATGATGCGCGTTTCGTCGAGCGTATAGCGCGGCTCGCCGGGTTCCGCGGCGCTGATCGAGCCGTCCGGCAACTGGTAGCGGCGCTGGGTGGGCGGCAGCTCGAGCACGGTTTCGCCACGTTGTTCGTGCGGCAGCTCGAGGTAGAAGTGATGGCCCGCGTAGTAGGGCAGCGCGGTGTCGCCGGTGTTGGTGGTGGTGAGTTCGACGTCGAGTGTGTGGTCGTCGGCGAGCCGGTACACGGCTTCGAAGCGAAAGCCGAACGGATAGCCGGTGCGCGTCGCGGCGCTGTCGGCGAGCGTCATATGCAGGCTTTGGCCGTCGACGGCGACCTTGGTGTCGAACGGCAAGTCGCGGGCGAAACCGTGCATCGGCACTTCGCGCACCGTGCCGTGCGCATCGCGCCAGAAGCCGATTTTGCCGTCGACGCGGTGTCGTCCGAGAAACGGAAACAGCAGCGGATTGCCGCCGCGGATTTTCGAGGGATGGCTCCAGTCCGCGTGATCGGGCCAGTGAATGACGGGCTTGCCGTCGATATGCCACGACAGCAGGCGACCGCCCGCTTGCGGAGCGAAGCGGAGCAGGGATGCGCCGTGCGCGAGGTCGACGGTGGGCGGAGGCTGGATTTCAGGCATGGCGGGCAGGGGTTAGAGGGAGTTAGGGGCGTTGAAGAAAGAGGACCGCCGGGTGCGGCGTGCGCTGCCGATTGTGCGCTGCTTTGTCCTACGGGGAAACCCTCTCTGGGGAAACTGCGGGCGTGACGTGGAGCATCGGCTTACCGATAATCTGTCCCATCGCCCGGTCAATCCTGCTGCCGGGCCAGCAAGTTTCCGGAGGCATCATGGATCTCGCAATGGCAATGGGTGTTGCTCTGTTCGGTATGTTCACCGGCAGCACAATCTATTTCTTCTACCAGATCGCGCGTTAAGGCGAGATCGAACCGGCGTATTTGCCGCCGCCCCGCAAGCCCGCCACCCTGGCGGGCTTTGTGTTTTCTGCGACGTAACAATCGTATCGAGTTGTGCCGCAGCGCCGCAAATTTCCGTAAATCTCAGCTCAAACGCTTGGCGCTGTCTTGTGGGCCAGTCATAATCGGTGCGCTTCCGGGCGCCGGATCGCGAGATCCGGCGCGCTGTTCGTTCACACTTTCACCAAAGAGGGCCGTCGCGTGAGCTTGTGGTTTCTGATTTTTCTGAGCGTGTTGCAGGGCGTCACCGAACTCTTTCCGGTCAGCAGTCTCGGCCACACGCTGCTTGTGCCCGCGCTGTTTGGCATGCATATCGATGCACATGCGCCGCAGCTGCTGCCGTTTCTCGTCGCGCTGCATCTGGGCACGGCGCTCGCGCTGTTGTGGTACTTCCGCGAGCGCTGGGTTGCGCTTGTGCGCGGCTTTTTCGCGTCGCTGGCCGGGCGTCCTAACGACGACGGCCACATGATGTGGGCGCTGATCATCGGCACGATTCCCGCCGGTATCGTCGGTTTGTTGCTGGAGAAGCGGCTCGAGCACCTGTTCCACGATCTGCGGATCGTGGCGATCGCGCTGATTGTGAACGGTGTGCTGCTGTGGTTCGGCGATCGCCTGCAACGCGCGCGTGCGCACCTTGCGCCTGAAAAGCTCACGTTCAAGCAGGCGTTTCTCGTCGGGCTTGCACAGGTTGGCGCGCTGATTCCGGGTTTCTCGCGCAGCGGTCTGACGATGATCGCCGGCAACGCGGCGGGTCTCACATCCGAGAAGGCCGCCGAGTTCGCGTTCCTGCTCGGCACGCCGATCATCTTCGCGGCAGGTCTGCTCGAAGTGCCGAAGCTGTTTCATGCGCCTGGCCACCTCGCCGATGCGGTGCTTGGCGGTGTGCTCACTGCGGTCGCCGCGTACCTCAGCGTGCGCTTCCTGATGCGCTATTTCGAAGGGCGCGGGCGGCTCGCGGCGTTCGGCGTGTATTGCGTGATCGCGGGTGCGTTGTGTCTCGGCTGGTTCGTGCTGCATCCGGCGCCGGTGTGACGGTTTTTGCCGGCGCGCGATCCCGATCGAAGAGCAACCTCGTCAGCGGACGCGCAGTCGGTTAAAATCGCGGTCTTGCCTCCCCATAGTTCAACGGATAGAACACGGGTCTTCTAAACCTGAAATCGAGGTTCGATTCCTCGTGGGGGGGCCAAAAATCTCGCTGCATCCCGGAGACGCTCTGGTATGTCTGCCACGATGAACACCATCCGCCATATCCGCACCTCGATGCTCGATCTCGCATACGAGGAGCGCGGCTCGCCAACCGGCGATCCCGTCGTGTTAATGCACGGCTTCCCCTACGACCCGCGCGGCTACGACGACGTAGCAGAAGGACTCTCGGCAAGCGGACACCGCGTCATCACCCCCTACTTGCGCGGCTACGGCCCCACCCGATTCATTTCCAGCGATGTAATGCGCTCCGGTCAACAGGCCGCTCTCGCCCGCGATCTGCTCGACCTTCTGGATGTGCTCTCAATTCCCCGAGCAGCACTGGTGGGCTACGACTGGGGTGGCCGCGCCGCCTGCATCGTCGCGGCGCTCTGGCCGGAACGCGTGCGCTGCCTTATCACCGGCGATGGCTACAACATCCAGAACATCCCAGGCTCCGTCATTCCCGCCGATCCCGAAGCCGAACACCGGTTCTGGTATCAATACTATTTTCACGGTCAACGCGGTGTTGCCGGATTGACGGCAAACCGCGAGGCGCTGTGCCGTTTGTTATGGCGCTTGTGGTCGCCTTCATGGTCGTTCGACGACGACACCTATGCGCGCACGTCTTCTTCTTTCGACAACCCCGATTTCGTCGATGTCGTGATCCACTCGTATCGGCATCGCTACGGCTACGCGCCGGGCGATCCCGCGCTTGAAGAAATCGAGTACCAGCTAAGTCAGCAACCAGCCATCGACGTCCCCACGATTTCACTGTGCGGCGCCGATGACGGCGTCGATCCACCGGCCAGAACGGACAACGATTACGCACACTTTCGAGGCCACTACGAGCGCCGGGTATTGCCCGGTATCGGCCACAACATTCCGCAAGAAGCGCCCGCGGCAACGTTGCAAGCGCTGCGGGACCTCATGAAGCTGAGCCACCCGGCCTGAATGTAACCAATTGAATCCCCAGGTAAAAGTCGTAAACGCAATGTCAATTTTGGCTAAATGACATCGCCTTATCGCATTGGGCTACCTACTATGGTCCCGTCGGGGTGCCATCCGGTACCCATCGAGAACGGAGGTCGTCATGGCAAAGTGGCTCAGCCGGTTGATGCAACAACGTGCTCCCACGCCCGAGAAAGCGGCAACGTCGATGCTGGTCAATGCGCGCATGCAACTGTTCACTGCGGAGCAGCGCGTGATCGATGCCAACATTCAACTCGAATACTGGCGCGCACGCGTGCTGTTCCTCGAGGACGTGCAGACGCGCGGCATCCAGCCGTCGGCGAGTGTGGTGCCGAAAGTGATTGCAGACTTTGGATCGGGCCGTACGATCGGTCCGCGGCTCGCTACGGGAAAGTGATGGGCACGCAGAGATAAAAAAAGGCAGCCGAAGCTGCCTTGCGAAAGTCCCGCCTTGAGCGGACTGCTGCTTATCGTATGTCAACGTAACGCGTCACCGCGCTGTATCAATGCGCGATATCCAGCGCATTCGTCAGATCGCCCATCGCTTTGCCGCCGTTCGCCACCAGTGCGTTGTCGCGTGCGGTGAGTCCCGGCAGTGCCGGCAACGCGAAGCGATGCGTGATGAAGCGCAGGATCGACGTCGTGTCGTACTGCGTGTGATCGATGTAGCCCTTCTTCGCGAGCGGCGAAACGATCAACGCGGGGATGCGCGTACCCGGACCCCAGCGATCGCCCTTCGGCGGCGCGACGTGATCCCAGAAGCCGCCGTTCTCGTCATACGTGATGACGACGACCATGTTGTTCCACTGCGGGCTCTTCTGCAGATGCGCGATCAGGTCGGCAATATGCTGGTCGCCCGACGTCACGTCTGTATAGCCCGCGTGTTCGTTCAGGTTGCCCTGCGGTTTGTAGAACGACACTTGCGGCAGCGTGCCGGCATCGATGGCCTTGATGAACTCCGAACCGGCCAGACCGCCATCGAGCAGATGCTTCGCGCGATTCGCCGAGCCCGGTGCGAGATTAGCGAAGAAGTTGAACGGCTGATGATGCGGCTGGAAGTTCGGTGCCGACAGATTCGCCCCGTAGATCACGCCCGACGTGCCGGTTTGCGCGGCTTGCTGCGCTGCGCCCCATGCACCGCCGTACCACGCCCACGACACACCCGCTGTGTTCAACAGATCACCGATGTTCTGCTGGGTCTGCGGCGGCAAGGTCGTCGCAGCGCCCGGATCAGCGAGGTTCGCGTCGCCGCCCGAAGCCGGCTTGTTGCCGCTCGGTTGATACGGCGGCTGCATCGTGTTGACTGCGTAGAAGTCGGGTGTCAAGTTGCCCGAGTTGACGAACTTCGGCGGGCCGCTCAACGACGACGCCGGCGAATTCGTCGCGAGCTTCAGCGACACACCATCCGTATTCACCGACGAAATCGAACCGGCCGCGGGACTCTTGTCCGCGTTCGGATAGGTCGGCGTGCATGCGCAGACGAGCCACTGGTGGTTCAGGAACGAGCCGCCGAACGAACCCATGAAGAAGTTATCGGCGAGCGTGTATTGCTGCGCGATCTTCCACAGCGGCAGCTTGTCCGCGTTCATCGTGTAGTGACCCATCACGAGGCCACCCGAGTCGGCCCACGCGGCGAACTTGTCGTTCTTGCCGCCGTCGATCTGCATCTGGTTCTCGTAGAAACGATGGTACAGGTCGCGTGTCGTTGCGCTGGCCGGTGCGTTGAAGCCGTTCGGATCGTCGATGGCGAAAGCGGCGTTCGGCAGGTTGGCCGTCATGGCCTGGGTGATCACGGGCGTGACGCCGGTCTGGGTGAGGCCGTTCCAGATCTGCGGCAGCGTCGCGAGCACGGAGCCGTCGCGGTCGAGCTGCTGCGCGCTTGTCGCGCTCACGTTTTGCAAGCCGTTGGCGCCGGGGAAGTTGCCGTACAGGTTGTCGAAGCTGCGGTTCTCCGCATAGATGACGACGACGGTCTTCACCGCGGTGATGTCGGGCTTGCCGCTGATGTCGTTGCCGCCACAGGCGTACAGCCCGATTGCTGCTGCGATCGCGGTAAGCGTCGCGCAGATCAGTTTCTTGTTCATCGGTTTTATCTCTCTCGCGTTGGGGACAGGTCGATGCCGCCCGGCTCCAGGCACGGACGGCTGACCTGCGACGGAAGTGTCGCAGCGGTTTTTGACAGAGAGGTGTCAATAATTACTAGTGGCTTAAAGTTTGTGAACGTTTTGCTTGGGATTTACACGCTAAACGCCTGGCGATCGGAGAATATCGTAGGGGATATGTCATGTGAGCGACACATGAATGACATACGCTCGCGCAGTTGCTCAACACATAAAACTACTTACTATGCTGCGTGGTCTGGCGGGGATTCGAATGGGACGGCTTGCTGGCGCGACGCTGCGCGCCGGTCGGCGAGGTGCGGCATGTTTGCCGCTGGTGCTTGCGCTCGTGGCTTGCGATGCGCACGGCCCGGACAGCGGCACAACTGCTGCTGCATCTGCGTCGGGCGCGACAGCGAGCGGTTTGCTGTTGCCCGTGGCCGGCTCGGCAGCGTCGGGCGGCCAGACGCGCGCCGAGGTGTATGCGTCGGTGCGCAAGATGACCTTGGTCGGCAAGCAGCTGTTCTTCGACCCGTCGCTGTCGGGCTCGGGCAAGCTCTCGTGTGCGTCGTGCCACAGCCCCGAGCATGCATTTACGCCGCCGAATTCGTTGCAGGTACAACTGGGCGGCGGCGATATGCGGCAGCCCGGTTTTCGCGCGGTGCCGACGCTCAAGTATCTGCAATCGGTGCCCGCATTCAGCGAGCACTTTCACGACTCGGAAGACGAGGGCGACGAAAGCGTCGATGCCGGTCCGACGGGCGGGCTTACGTGGGACGGTCGCGTCGATCGCGGCTCGGACCAGGCGCGCATCCCGTTGTTGTCGACCTTCGAAATGAGCAGCACACCGCAAAAAGTAGCCGCTGCCGTCAAGGCGTCGCCGTATGCCGCAGCGTTTCGCGACGCGTTCGGCGCGCAGATTTTCGACAGCGACGATGCGACTTTCAAGGCCGTGTTGCAAGCGCTCGAAACTTTCGAGCAGACGCCGGAAACCTTCTATCCCTACACGAGCAAATACGACGCGTATCTCGCGGGCAAGACGCAGTTGACTGCCGCTGAGTCGCGCGGCTTGCAGCTCTTCAACGATGAGAAGAAGGGTAACTGCGCGAGCTGCCACCTGAGCGAGCGGGCGAGAGACGGCTCGCCGCCGCAGTTCAGCGATTTCGGCCTGATTGCGATCGGCGTGCCGCGCAACCGTACGCTTGCAGTGAATCGCGATCCGCGCTTTTACGATCTCGGCGCGTGCGGACCCGAGCGCAAGGACTTGCAGGGACGCGACGAGTTTTGCGGCATCTTCCGCACGCCGACGCTGCGCAACGTCGCGTTGAAGAAGCGCTTTTTCCACAACGGTCTGTATAGTTCGCTCGACGAGGTCGTGCGCTTCTATGTGGAGCGCGATACGAACCCGGAGAAGTTTTATCCAGTATCGAAGAATGGCGTCGTGCAGAAGTTCGACGATCTGCCGAAGCGCTACTGGAGCAATCTGAACACCGACCCGCCGTTCGACCGAAAACGCGGCGATGCGCCTGCGCTCGACGAAGCGGAGATCAAGGATGTGGTCGCTTTCCTGAATACGCTGACCGACGGTTACCGGCCGCCGGTGCGATGAGCTTGATGCGCTACCGCTAGCAGAGTGGGGCGCTAGAGGCACCGTGCTATCCTTTTTCGCGCCTGGTCCGATGGGTTATGCCCGTGCAGTACGGACCAGCGGTTCCTCAGCTACCCGGGAAAAGGACATGACGGTATCGAATGCCGAATGCGCGGCTTGCGCGCAACCGCTCTCGTTAATCTCACCTCGCGCACGCTGCGCATCCGCTACGCCTGCATCCCGCGGCTCGTCCCGTCGATGAGCGCGCGCATCGTGTCGTGCGGCGTTGTGCTGCTCGACCCCGACGGCCGCGTCCTGCTTGCGCACGCCACCGATACTTCTCACTGGGACATTCCGAAAGGCCACGGCGAAGAAGGCGAGGTGCCGCATGTCACCGCATTGCGTGAACTGGTCGAGGAAACCGGCATCGTTCTGGACGTCGAGCGACTAAAGGACCTGGGCCGCTTTGTCTATCGGCGCGACAAGGACCTGCATCTGTTCGGCGCGCGTGCACGCGATCACGAACTCGATCTCAGCGTGTGTGTCTGTACGTCGATGTTTCCGCGCCGCTCGGATGGCACGATGATTCCCGAGATGGACGCCTACCGCTGGGTCGCGCACGACGAAGTGGAGCGATACGCGAGCCGCAGCCTGACGAGGCTCTTTCAGACGACGCTGCTGTTGCCCGAACTGCACCGCACGTTGTGAACGTGCGATGAGTGCGCCTTGAATCGCGTCACGTCACCACGCCACGCGATTCAACAAGGTACGGCCGGGCAATGCCGCGACCGTGCCTCGACTGCCATGACACCGCCCATTCAGGCCGGCTTACCCCAGCTGTCGCGCAGACTCACGATGCGGTTGAACACCGGCTTGCCCGGCTTCGAATCGACACGATCCGCGACGAAGTAGCCGTGGCGCTCGAACTGGTAGCGCTGTTCGGGTTCGGCATCGCGCGCACCCGGTTCGACCCACGCGTTGACGATGCGCTTCGAGTCCGGATTCAGTGCTTCGAGAAAATCGCGGCCGCCGGCATCGGGCTGCGCTTCCTTGAACAGGCGGTCGTACAGACGTACTTCGGCGGGGACTGCATCGGTGGCGCTAAGCCAGTGGATGTTGCCCTTCACCTTGTAGTTGTTCGCGCCTTCGGTGCCCGATTTACTATCCGGGAAATAGTTGCAGTGCACGGCGATCACCTTGCCGTCCGCGTCCTTGTCCACGCCCGTGCATTCGACGACATAGCCGTAACGCAGCCGCACCTTGTTGCCAGGGAACAGACGGAAGAAACCCTTCGGCGGCGTTTCGTTGAAGTCGTCGCGCTCGATCCACAGTTCGCGCGAAATCTCGAACGACCGCGTACCGCGCTCCGGATGATGCGGATGCACCGGTGCGCTGCAGGTTTCAGTCGTGCCCGCGGGGAAGTTATCGATGATGAGCTTCAGCGGATCGAGCACGGCCGCCGCACGCGGCGCCTTGTCGTCGAGATCGTCGCGCAGCGCGCCTTCGAACACGCTCATGTCGATCCATGAATCGACCTTCGTCACGCCGATCCGCTCGCACAGCAACTGGATACTCTCCGGCGTGAAGCCGCGCCGACGCACACCGACGATAGTCGGCATGCGCGGATCGTCCCAGCCGTCCACATGCCCTTCGGTGACGAGTTGCAGCAGCTTGCGCTTGCTGGTGATCGCATACGTGAGGTTCAGGCGTGAGAACTCGATTTGCTGCGGCAGCGGCCGCGTGAAGATACCGGCTTCGGCGAGTTCGTTCAGGATCCAGTCGTACAGCGGCCGGTGATCCTCGAACTCGAGCGTGCACAGCGAATGCGTGATGTTCTCGAGCGCATCCGAAATGCAGTGCGTGTAGTCGTACATCGGGTACACACACCACGTGTCGCCGGTCCGGTAGTGGTGGGCGAAGCGAATGCGATAGATGACCGGGTCGCGCATGTTGAAGTTCGGCGATGCCATGTCGATCTTCGCGCGCAGTACGTGCTCGCCTTCCTTGAACTCGCCCGCTTTCATGCGGCGGAACAGGTCGAGGTTTTCCTCCGGCGTACGGTCGCGGAACGGCGAGGGCACACCGGGCTCGGTGGCCGAGCCGCGATTGGCGCGCATTTCATCCGCCGACTGGCTGTCGACATACGCCTTGCCGCGCTGGATCAGCAGTTCGGCGAATTCGTAGAGCTTCCCGTAGTAATCGCTCGCGAAGTACTGGTAGTCGGCGTCCGCTTCTTTCCATTCGAAGCCGAGCCAGCGCACCGCGTCGACGATCGAGTCGACGTATTCGAAGCTTTCCTTTTCCGGATTCGTGTCGTCGAAGCGCAGATGGCACACGCCGCCATAGCTGCGCGCAATGCCGAAGTTCAGGCAAATGCTCTTCGCGTGGCCGATGTGGAGGTAGCCGTTGGGCTCAGGCGGAAAGCGCGTTTCCACCCGTTGCCCCCACTTTCCGGAGCGGTTGTCGTCATCGATGATGTTGCGGATGAAATTGGACGCCGCCGGCGCGTCGCCGCGATCGGCGTCTTTGCGTTCGTTGTTCATGCGAGAAGGAGAGAGAGACAGTTTGAAGCGCGTTATGCGCCTGCTGATTTGTCAATTCTACCTGACGTGTCAATACGCGGCAGCCTTTACACGCCTTTCTGCATCGCGGCGCGCCGCTGCCACCTTGGTTCGCCGCCCGGCCGGCGAATTTTCGACCGCGCTGTTGCACGCTGTAACAGGAGGTAAAACGCTTTGTGCGCGCGCATGGCGGCCACTTAGGATGCGTCGGTCGCGGCGGTGGGATGCCGCTGCGGGCCGCTCTACAGGGCGGCTGCAATCTGCCTGTTCACAAGGATCATCATGAATCGACGTATCGCTGGCGTACTGAAAATTGCGGTTTCTGTCGCACTGGTTGCGAGCTTGTCCGCCTGCTATTCGATGTCGCGCTCGCAGGCGCACGCGGCGATCGGCGCGGGGGCGGGCGGTGCGCTCGGCTATGTGCTGACGGGCGGACCGGTCGGCACGATTGTCGGCGCGGCAGCGGGCGGGCTGATTGGGGCGGGTCACTGAGGCGGGTCGCCGAACGACCGCGCCGCCTGTTTCAGTCCACCACTTCTTCAGATCACCGACTGCCCGCGCAACGCGGCAATCTGCCCGTCGTCGTAGCCCAGCACATCGCGCAGGATTTCGTCGGTATGTTCGCCGAGCGTGGGTGGATGAGTGAGTGCCTGCGGCGGCGTGGCGCTCATCTTCACCGGATTGCGCACGAGCTTGACCGTTCCGCCCGAAGGATGCGGCAGATCGACCTGCAAGCCGCGCGCGATCACCTGCTCGTTCTCGAACACTTCCTCAAGATTGTTGATCGGACCGCACGGCACGCCCGCGGCTTCAAGCGAGGCGATCCAGTCGTGCTTGTCGCGCGTGCGGACCATCTCGGCCAGCAGTGGCACGAGCACGTCGCGATTGCGCACGCGGTCCGGGTTGGTCGCGAAGCGGTCGTCGTCGGCGAGTTCGGCGCGGCCGCCGGCCTCGACGAATTTGCGGAACTGGCCGTCGTTGCCGACTGCGACGATGATCCAGCTGTCGCTCGTCTGGAACGTCTGATACGGCACGATGTTCGGATGCGCGTTGCCCCAGCGCGTGGGCGGCGTGCCGCTTGCGAGGAAGTTCGAGTTCATGTTTGCGAGCATCGCGACCTGGACGTCGAGCAGCGCCATGTCGATGTACTGGCCTTCGCCCGTGCGGTCGCGGTGCGCGAGCGCGGTCAGCACCGCGACCGTCGAATACATCCCGGTCATCAGGTCGGCGATCGCCACGCCGGCCTTCTGCGGGCCGCCGCCCGGCAGCGCGTCGCGCTCGCCGGTAATGCTCATGAAGCCGCCGATACCCTGCACGATGAAGTCGTAGCCCGCTCGCTGCGCATACGGCCCGGTCTGACCGAAACCCGTCACCGAGCAGTAGATCAGATCCGGCTTCACCGCTTTGAGTGACTCATAGTCGAGGCCGTACTTCTTCAACTGACCGACCTTGTAGTTTTCCAGCACCACGTCGCTGTGCGCGGCCAGTTCGCGCACGATCCGCTGGCCTTCGGGGGTGGCGATATCGATGGTGAGCGAGCGCTTGTTGCGGTTCGCCGCGAGGTAGTAGGCGGCTTCGTGGGTGTCCGTGCCGGCGGGCGTTTTCAGGTACGGCGGCCCCAGTGACGCGTATCGTCGCCGACCTCGGGGCGCTCGACCTTGATCACGTCGGCGCCGAAGTCGGCGAGCGTTTGCGCGCACCAGGGGCCCGCGAGTACGCGGGTGAGGTCTAGTACGCGGATATGACTGAGTGCACCCATATTTTGATCACGTCTCCATTGTCGACCGCAGTTAGCGCTTTAGCTGTCGACCCGAGTTCGCGCTTTAGCACGTTACTCGCGGCCTATGCAGAGCACTTACTGCGGTCCCATGCCCGTAGGGCGACCGACTGGGTTTCGCCCACCAACTGGCAGCCGAAATCGTCTGAATGTGCGGAATCTTAAGCGATTCCCGAGTCCTGGGGCAGTCGGGCGTGCACGCCAGGGACACCGATGTCGGCCCGCACGATGCCGCGCGTCCCCGGGGCAACCGCCGCCGCGCAAGAAGCGCAACCCATGCGGCCCACCGGCCCGCAGCGTGTCCCGACAAAGCCCAGGCCCCGCGCAGAAGCGCCGATCCCGTATAATCGGTCGTTTCAAAGCCAATCCAGCGCTAATCGGCTGGCGCATCCCCGCGATGTCGCCAGATCACGCAGAGACCGTCCCCAGCACGCCATGAAAGCCGCCGAAATCCGCGAGAAATTCCTCAAGTTCTTCGAATCGAAGGGCCACACGATCGTCCGCTCGTCGAGCCTTGTGCCCGGCAACGACCCGACCCTGCTGTTCACCAATTCGGGCATGGTGCAGTTCAAGGATGTCTTCCTCGGCGCGGAATCGCGTCCGTACGCGCGTGCGACGACCTCCCAGCGCAGCGTGCGCGCGGGCGGCAAGCACAACGATCTGGAAAACGTCGGCTACACCGCACGGCATCACACGTTCTTCGAGATGCTCGGCAATTTCTCGTTCGGCGACTACTTCAAGCGCGACGCGATCCACTACGCGTGGGAACTGCTGACCGGCGTCTACCAGTTGCCGAAAGACAAGCTCTGGGTCACCGTCTATCACGAGGACGACGAGGCGCACGACATCTGGGCGAAGGAAGTCGGCGTGCCGGTCGAGCGGATCATCCGCATCGGCGACAACAAGGGCGCGCGCTACGCATCGGACAATTTCTGGCAGATGGCCGACGTCGGCCCGTGCGGCCCGTGTTCGGAAATCTTCTACGATCACGGCCCGGACGTGTGGGGTGGTCCGCCGGGATCGCCGGAAGAAGACGGCGACCGCTACATCGAGATCTGGAATCTCGTGTTCATGCAGTTCAGCCGCGACGCGCAGGGCAACATGACGCCTCTGCCGAAGCAGTGCGTCGACACCGGCATGGGCCTCGAGCGGATCGCCGCCGTGCTGCAGCACGTGCACAGCAACTATGAAATCGATCTGTTCCAGGCGTTGATCAAGGCCGCCGGTCGCGAAACCGGCGTGGCCGATCTGACGAACAACTCGCTGAAGGTGATTGCGGATCACATCCGCGCATGCTCGTTCCTGATCGTCGACGGTGTGATTCCCGGCAACGAAGGGCGCGGCTATGTGCTGCGCCGGATCGTGCGCCGTGCGATCCGCCACGGCTACAAGCTTGGTCGCAAGGGCGCGTTTTTCCATCGGCTCGTCCCCGATCTGGTCGCGCAGATGGGCGGCGCGTATCCCGAACTGAAGGAAGCCGAACAGCGCGTGACCGACGTGCTGCGCCAGGAAGAAGAGCGCTTCTTCGAAACCATCGAACACGGCATGTCGATTCTCGAAGGCGCGCTGGCGGAACTCGATGCGAAGGGTGGCAAGACGCTCGACGGCGAACTCGCGTTCAAGCTGCACGATACGTATGGCTTCCCGCTCGACCTGACTGCAGACGTGTGTCGCGAACGTGGCATCTCCGTCGATGAGCCCGCATTCGACGACGCGATGGCGCGCCAGCGCGACCAGGCGCGCGCGGCCGGCAAGTTCAAGATGGCGCAGGGTCTCCAGTACTCGGGTGCGAAGACCACGTTCCATGGTTATGAAGAAATCGTTTTTGACGACGCGAAGGTGATTGCGTTGTACGTCGATGGCGCGTCGGTGAACGAGGTCGCGAAGGGCCAGCAGGCCGTCGTCGTGCTCGACCACACGCCGTTCTATGCGGAGTCGGGCGGCCAGGTCGGCGACCAGGGCGTGCTCAGCAATGCGAGCGTGCGCTTCGCAGTGGCCGATACGCTGAAGGTGCAGGCCGATGTGGTCGGCCATCACGGCACACTTGAGCAGGGCACGCTGAAGGTTGGCGACGTTTTGAAGGCCGAGATCGATGCGATCCGCCGCGCCCGTACCGAGCGTAACCACTCGGCAACTCACCTGATGCACAAGGCGCTGCGCGAAGTGCTCGGCACGCACGTTCAGCAGAAGGGTTCGCTCGTCGACGCTGACAAGACACGCTTCGACTTCGCGCACAACGCACCGATGACCGACGAGCAGATTCGCCAGGTCGAGTCGATCGTCAACGCGGAAGTGCTGGCGAACGCGCCGGGCATCGTGCGCGTGATGCCGTTCGATGAAGCGGTGAAGGGTGGTGCGATGGCGTTGTTCGGCGAGAAGTATGGCGATGAAGTGCGCGTGCTCGATCTCGGTTTCTCGCGTGAATTGTGCGGTGGTACGCACGTCAGCCGCTCGGGCGATATCGGCTTCTTCAAGATCGTGGCGGAAGGCGGTGTGGCAGCAGGGATTCGCCGCGTGGAAGCGATCACGGGCGATAACGCGGTGCGTTACGTGCAGGAACTCGACGCACGCATCGGCGAGGCCGCTGCTGCGCTGAAGGCGCAGCCGTCCGAGCTGACGCAGCGGATCGTGCAGGTGCAGGAACAGGTGAAGTCGCTGGAAAAGGAACTCGGCGCGCTGAAGTCGAAGCTCGCATCGAACCAGGGCGATGAACTCGTTGGCCAGGCCGTCGACGTGGCAGGTGTGCATGTGCTGGCTGCGACGCTCGATGGTGCCGACGTGAAGACGCTGCGCGAAACCGTCGACAAGCTGAAGGACAAGCTGAAGAGCGCGGCGATCGTGCTTGCGTCGGTTGAGGGTGGCAAGGTCAGCCTGATCGCCGGTGTGACACCAGAGGCCAGCAAGAAGGTGAAGGCGGGCGAGCTGGTGAACTTCGTGGCGCAGCAGGTCGGCGGTAAGGGCGGTGGACGTCCGGATATGGCACAGGCAGGCGGCACGGACCCGGCTGGGCTGGCGGCGGCGCTGGCGGGTGTGAAGGGGTGGGTCGAGGCGCTGCTGTAAGCGCAGACGCATTCGTCTGGCTTGGGGGTGGAATGAAAGACCGCGCGTTGCGAAACGCGCGGTTTTTTTATGGCCGCTAGCCGCTGTTGCTCTCTTCACTGCGGCGTTGGTACCGGCATTGGCACGCGGTGCATCGCGCTGACGAAAGCCAGGAGGTGCACGATACGCACTCAGCTTTTACGTTCGCGTCAGCACCGCATCATTCCGCCCAGCCGCATGTGCAATCAGATTGCTTTCCCCTAGCAACGCAGCGCGCAACGCATTGAGCGCCGCGGAAAAATGCCCGCGCCGCCACGTCAGCAACGTATCGATCTCACCGAGTTCACCGAGCGAATGCAGCGCGATGTCGTCCGTATCGGGCTGCAGCTCAAGTACAGAGCGCGGCGCCACTGCCACGCCCGCACCGGCCGCCACGCACGCGACGATCGCGTGATACGAACCGAGTTCGAGCACCCGCGCCGGACGGATATCGTTCTCCATGTACCACCGCTCGACATAGCTGCGGTACGTGCAACCGCGCTCGAATGCAATCAGCGTCGACAGCGCGATGTCGCGTGCCTGACGGATCGGCCGATGGCCGCGTGGGGTCAGCATGACGAGTTCTTCGCGAAACACCGGCACCGCTTCGAACAGGTCGTCGGGCCAGGGGCTATCGAGCGGCCGCGCGATCAGCGCAGCATCGATTTCGAATTCCCGCACGCGTTCGATCAGGCCGGCGGTCGTGCCGGTTTCGAGTTCGAGTTCGACCTCAGGCCAGGCCTGGTGATAGCGCGCGAGCAGCCCGGGCAGGCGGCTCGCCGCCGCGCTTTCCATCGTGCCGAGCCGCAGGCGGCCAGCCGGACGGTTTTCGCGGAGCGCGTGACGCGCCTCGTCGGCGAGCGCGAGCAGGCGTTCGGCGTAGGGCAGTAACGTCTGGCCGGCCGGCGTCAGCACAAGCCGCCGCCCATCGCGAATGAACAGCTCGGTGCCGAGTTGTTCTTCGAGTTGCTGGATGCGCGTCGTCACATTCGACTGCACCCGGTTCAGCTTCGCAGCGGCCCGCGTGACGCCGTTCTCGCGCACCACAGCGCGGAAGATCGTCAAGGCGGCGAGATCCATAGTTCTCTCCTGGCGATGATTCGTATCTGGATTATTCATTTTTCGTGATGTTTGCGTCAAGTTAGCATACTGTCAGGTGGATAGCCGCTTGCCAGTCGCTTACTAGCCGCTTGCACGATTAGCCGTCTCGCTTGCCGATCCCCGTTGTCCGCGCTGCCAAACCCGACTGCTTCATGACCGATTTCGCCTCCCCACCATTGGCCCCCGTCGATACCGAACCGCACGCGGCCCGCCGCGCTGCGCTCGCCTGCATGATCGCGCTCGCGGTGGTGCTGGGCGTGGGGCGCTTTGCGTTCACGCCATTGCTGCCGTTAATGATGTCGAGCGGCGCGCTCGACATCCGGCACGGCGGCTGGCTCGCATCGTTCAACTACGCGGGCTACTTCGTCGGGGCGGTGACGTGTGCTGCGCTGCGCGTTCAACCCGCGCGGATGGTGCACGTCGGCCTCGTGCTCACCGTGCTGTTGACGCTTGCCATGGGACTCACGTCGACGTTCTGGATCTGGGCCCCGGTGCGCTTCGTGGCCGGCGTCGTCAGTGCGTGGACTTTCGTGTTCGCGTCGCAATGGGGCCTGCGCCGGCTCGCCGAACTCCACGCGAACGAGTGGGGTGGTGTGATTTATACGGGGCCTGGGTTTGGCATCGTTGGTACGGGGTTGCTTGTTAGCGCGGCAGGTGGGTATGGCGCGACGCTCGGGTGGCTCGGCTTTGGTGCGATATCGGCGGTGCTGACGGCGTTTGTGTGGCGGGTGTTTGTCGCGCCAGTCGCGACGCGTGCGGACGGGCGTACGGCGGTGGCGACCGGTGCAGCTGCTGCAACTGGTGCCGCGGCTGCTGGTGTGTCGTCGCATGGTCCCACGGCGAACGCGGCACCGTCCGCTGCCACGCAGGCAGGCGCCCGGGAAGCACCCGCGGCGGCCGTGACGACCCAGCACCCTGCACATCGCGCAGACGCTTTCTGGCTCGTCGTGCTGTACGGCATTCCCGGCTTCGGTTACATCATCACCGCCACCTTTCTCCCGGTGATCGCCCGTCATGCGTTGCCCACCGGCTCCGCATGGCCGGACCTGTTCTGGCCAATGTTCGGCGCTGCGTTGATCGTCGGGGCACTCAGCGCGGCGCGGTTGCCTTCGCACTGGGACAACCGCACGCTGCTCGCGGGCAGTTATGTGCTGCAGGCCATCGGCATCGTGCTCGGCATCGTCTGGCCGACCGCGGGGGGCTTCGCGTTGGGTAGCGTGCTGATCGGTTTGCCGTTCACGGCGATCACGCTCTTTGCAATGCGCGAGGCTCGCCGTCTGCATGGCGACACGGCGGCGGGGCTGATGGGATACGCAACGGCGGCCTATGGGCTTGGGCAGATCGTCGGGCCGCTGGTCGCCGCGCCGGTTGCGGCGCATACCGGTTCGTTCTCGCCGGCGTTGTGGCTGGCGGCGGGGGCGTTGCTGCTCGGCGCGGTTGCGCTGGTGGCGGTTGCGGCGATGCGCCGCCGCTGATCACGGTCTGCACACCCGGAGCCACATTCGCTGCTCCTTCTGTCGAAACTTCCCTGTCACTCCGTTGTTGTTGCGCGAGCGAAGAGCGCCGCTGCCTGGCTGCGGCGACTGCGGCTGCGGCGATGCGATGCCGCTGACTTGCCACAGGGGAAACCGGACTCGCTGCTGCATCGAGGTGAAATCCCGGTCGCTCCGTTGAACGTCGTCAATGGCCCGGGCGCCAGTCACTGCGCTCCGTAGTGCGCCACCCGCCGCGTCTTCTCACACGATCGTCTCCCGCTCCCCACTCGCCTCCACCGCCCCTTCGTTCGATCAATCGAACACGTTTCGGGGCCGCGCACTAAAATGTCCGCTTTCCTGCCATTCTCCTGCGTCCGTCGCCGGACGTTTCGCCAGTCATGCCGCCGTTCGCATCGAATAACGCATCGATCAACGTATGGATCAACGCATCGGATAACGAACCGGACAACCTCGCGAGCAGCTATCCGCAGGCACGGCCCACGATCATCACTGCGCCGTGTCGTCAACCGACGACACCTCCACCCCACTTCAATAGAACATGAGCGACTACCGATACTGCCCCCGCTGCGCCACCCCGCTAATCGAGCGCGCCGATCCCGCGCACGAAGGCGGCCGCGTGCGTCAGGTCTGTCCCGACGACACCTGCGGCTACGTCCACTGGAACAACCCGCTGCCGGTGGTCGCCGCGATCGTCGAGTACGAAGGCAAGATCCTGCTCGCGCGCAATGCCGCATGGGCCGAAGGCATGTTTGCGCTGATCACCGGCTTCCTCGAAAACGGCGAGACACCCGAGCAGGGCATCGCGCGCGAGGTGAAAGAAGAGACCTCGCTGGACACGGAATCGGTCGAGCTGATCGGCGTGTACGAGTTCATCCGCAAGAACGAGCTGATCATCGCGTACCACGTGCGCGCGAACGGCACGATCGCGCTATCGCCGGAGCTGCTCGAATACCGGCTCGTCGAACCGGCGAAGCTGCGGCCGTGGCGTGCGGGCACCGGCCAGGCGCTCGGCGAATGGATGCGCCGGCGCGGGCTGCCGTTCGAATTCGTCGAGCGGCCCGGACAATAACGGCGAATAACGGCGCGCGCTCCTTCAACCCCGCAACGGACATCGACATGGCCTTCATCTTCTATCTGACTCACATCCATCTGGGTTACGACGCACTCGCGCAGTTGCCGGCGGAATGCGCGCGGATCGGCATCGCGCGGCCGCTGATCGTGACCGACAAGGGCGTCGTCGCAGCTGGCCTCGTGCAGCGCGCGCTCGATGTGCTGAAGCTCGGCGATGTGCCGGTGTTCGATGACACACCGTCGAATCCGACCGAGGCGATGGTGCTGGCCGCGGCCGCGCGTTATCGCGAGGAGGGTTGTGACGGCTTGATCGCGGTGGGCGGCGGATCGTCGATCGATCTCGCGAAGGGCGTGGCAATTGCAGCAACACATCCGGGCACGCTCACTGAATACGCGACGATCGAAGGCGGCAGCGGCAAGATCACCGACGCCGCTGCGCCGCTGATCGCGGTGCCCACCACAGCCGGCACCGGTAGCGAAGTGGCGCGCGGTGCGATCGTGATTCTCAATGATGGTCGCAAGCTCGGTTTTCACTCGTGGCATCTGCTGCCGAAGTCGGCGCTGTGCGACCCAGGTCTCACGCTCGGCCTGCCCGCACCGTTGACGGCGGCCACCGGCATGGACGCGATCGCGCATTGCATCGAAACCTTCCTCGCGCCGGCGTTCAATCCGCCCGCCGACGGCATCGCACTCGACGGGCTCGAGCGCGCATGGGCGAACCTCGAGCGCGCGACGCGCGACGGCAGCGACCGCGATGCGCGCCTGAACATGATGAGCGCATCGATGCAGGGTGCGATGGCGTTCCAGAAGGGACTCGGTTGCGTGCATTCGCTGTCGCATCCGCTGGGCGGCGTGCCGGTCAACGGACGCACGTCGCTACATCACGGCACGCTGAACGCGGTCGTGCTGCCTGCGGTGCTGCGTTTCAACGAAAGCGCGGAGACCGTGGTGGCGAACAATCGCTATGCGCGCATGCGTCGCGTGATGAATCTGCCGGACGGCGCGGACCTTGCGCAGGCGCTGTTCGACATGACCGCGCGCCTCGGGCTGCCGACCGGGTTGCGACAGATGGGTGTCGACGAGCAGGTGTTCGACAAGGTGATCGCAGGCGCGCTCGCCGATCATTGCCACAAGACCAACCCACGCGAAGCGAGTGCCGACGATTATCGGCGCATGTTGACTGAATCGCTCTGATCGCGCCGCCGCATTCGGCAATTATTCACTCGCTCATTTACGGACCCATACACCCGCCCGATGAACAAGCCCGCTCCCGCGCTGCGCAACGCTTACCGCCACTTCCTGCCGATCACGACACGCTGGATGGACAACGACGTCTACGGCCACGTGAACAACGTCGTCTACTACAGCTACTTCGATACAGTCGTGAACGAGTACCTGATCCGCGCGGGTGTGCTCGACGTCGAGCATGGCGAGACGATCGGGCTCGTCGTCGAGACACAGTGCAACTACTTCTCGCCGCTCGTGTTCCCGGAGCCGGTCGAGGCAGGGCTGCGCGTCGCGCGGCTCGGCGGTTCGAGTGTGCGTTATGAAGTCGGGCTGTTTCGCGCAGGCGAAGCCCAGCCGGCGGCGCAGGGTCATTTCGTGCACGTCTATGTGGACCGCGCGACGCGTAAGCCGATCACGTTACCCGATGCGTTGCGCGCGGCGCTCCTGCCGCTCGTGGTCGCGCTCGCGGAGTAGTCGCGCATGCAGTCGTTTGCGATCAACCTGCTGAACGGCGTCAGCTATGGGCTGCTGCTGTTCATGCTGTCGGCGGGGCTGACGTTGATCTTCAGCATGCTGGGCGTGCTTAACTTCGCGCACGCAAGTTTCTACATGCTCGGTGCGTATGTCGGTTTCGCGCTGACGGCGCACCTGGGTTTCTGGGGCGCTCTGGTCGGTGCGCCGCTCGTAGTTGGCCTGATCGGCGCAGCGTTCGAACGCTGGCTGTTGCGTCGCGTTCGACCGCATGGACATCTCGCCGAGCTGCTGCTCACGTTCGGTGCCGCGTATCTGATCGGCGAAGCGGTGAAGCTGGTCTGGGGTTTGCAGGCGATCGCCGCACCGGTGCCGGCCGCGCTCGACGGCGCGTTATTTACCTTCGATGGCGCCGCGTTTCCGCGTTATCGCGCGTTCATGATGGTGGTGTCGCTTGCGATGCTTGCGGTGCTATACGCGGTGTTGCGCGTATCGAAGACGGGCTTGATCGTACGCGCGGCGCTCACACATCCAGGTGCCGTCGAAGCACTCGGCCACAACGTGCCGCGCGTATTTACCTGCGTCTTTGCGGCGGGCACCGCACTCGCCGCGCTGGCCGGCGTGATCGGTGCGCCGCTCTTCGTGGTCGAACCGGCGATGGCCGAATCGGTCGGCTCGATCGTCTTCGTGGTCGTCGTGATCGGTGGACTTGGATCGCTGGGCGGGGCGCTTGCGGCGTCGCTGCTGATCGGCTGCATCCAGACTTTCGCGGTGGCGAGCGACGTGTCGCTCGGTGGTATCGCGGCGGCACTCGGGCAGCCGCTGTCCACTGCATGGGGTGGGCTCACGCTTGCACAACTCGCACCGCTCGTGCCGTATGTGCTGCTCATTGCGATGCTTGCGTTACGGCCGGGCGGACTCTTCGGTCTGCGCGACGACGATGTCTGAGCCGCGCGACACCGCTTCCCGACACGCAGCGCCGCAGACGCTTGCCGCCGCGCGCGCACGGCGCACGCCGACATGGCGCGCCGCGTTGCCGTGGCTCGTGCTGATCGCCATGCTCGCCGTGCCACCGCTCGTCTCGTCGCAAAGCTGGTTGTTCGCATGGCTCGCGCAGGCCGCGGCGATGATCGTGTTCGCGCTGTCGTACAACCTGCTGCTTGGCGGCACCGGCTTGCTGTCGCTCGGTCATGCCGCGCACGCGGGGCTCGGCGCGCTCGTGGCCGCGTATCTGTTCAACGCATGGCGCTTGCCGTTGCCGCTCGTTCCGCTGGTGGGCGGGGTCGGCGGGGCGCTGTCCGGTCTGCTTGCCGGTTATGTATCGACGCGGCGCGCAGGCACGGCGTTCGCGATGATCACGCTCGGTATCGGTGAACTCGTGGCGGCTGCCGCATGGACGCTGCCCGACTGGTTCGGCGGCGAAGCGGGCGTACCGATCGATCGCGCGAGCGGCCTTGCACTCGGCACGTGGACCTTCGGCCCCGCGCGCGAAGCGTATCTGCTGATCGCGCTGTGGTGTCTGCTTGCGTGTGCCGCGATGTTCGCGTTGTCGCGCACGCCGTTCATGCGCGTCGCGAATGCGGTGCGCGACAACCCGGTGCGGGCTGCGGCGATCGGTTGCGAGCCGCGCCGCATCCGTTATGCGAGTGTCGTGTTCGCGGCGTTCTTTGCGGGTATCGCGGGCACGCTTGGGTTGATCAACGTCGAGCTGGTATCGACGGAAAGCGTCGGCATGCTGCGCTCGGGCGCGGTGCTGATCGCGACGGTGATCGGCGGAACCGGTGCGTTCTTTGGGCCGGTGGCGGGGGCGGTCGTGCTGACGTTTTTCAGCGTCGCGGTGGCGAGCGTGACGCGTGCCTGGTTGTTCTATCTTGGGCTGTTGTTCATCGTGATCGTGGTGGGCTCGCCCGATGGCATCGCCGGGTTTGCGCAGCGCCAGGCCGCGCGGCTCGCGCAGCACGGCTGGCGGGTTTGCACGAAGTCGTGGCTATGCGGCGTGAGCGCGGCGCTCGCGTGGACCGGTGCGGTCGTGCTTGCGGTGCAATGGGCGTACGCGCGACAGTTCGGGACAGATGACGGCACCGGTTTGCCGTTCAGCGGTTTCTTGCTTGCCGGTGCGACGTCTTCCGGTGAATGGATCGCCGCTGCTGTCGTGTTGCTCGCAGGCGCCGGCTGGATTGCTTCGCGTGGTGCACGGCGCGCATGGCCGCGCGATGTGCAGGCGGCGAACGCACGCGAAGCCGGGAGCATTCGATGACTGCCGCGCTCGCCGTGCAACGGGTCCACAAAAGCTTCGGTGCCACCGAGGTGCTGCGCGGTGTCGATCTGTCGATCGAACCCGGCGAGCGCCATGCGCTGATCGGACCGAACGGCGCGGGCAAATCGACGCTGTTCAATCTGATCGCTGGTGGTGGCCGGCCGAGCGCGGGTCGCATCGAACTGTTCGGTGTCGACATCACGCGGCTTGGGCCGGCCGCGGTGAACCGCCGCGGGCTTGCGCGCAGCTTCCAGAACACGAGTGTGTTCGCGGGGCTGTCGGTGTTCGACAACCTGCGATGTGCCGCGCTGTTTGCGGAGCGCGGGCGCGGCAGCCGGTGGCGTCGCTGGACGCATGCGCGTGCCGCCTCCACGCGCGCCGAACAGGTACTCGATGCCGTGGGCCTCGGCGCACGCGCCCAGGTGCTGGCCGGTACGCTCAGTTATGCGGAGCAACGCGCGCTCGATCTCGGTCTAGCGCTCGCGGGCGGCGCGCACACGCTGCTGCTCGACGAACCGACGGCCGGCATGAACCGCGCCGAAGCCGCGCGCGCGATCGAACTGATCCGCAGCGCGACCGCTGGCCGCACGCTGCTGATGGTCGAGCACGACATGGATGCAGTCTTCGGTCTCGCGGACCGCATCTCCGTGCTCGTGGAGGGGCGCGTGATCGCGACCGGCACACCGGCCGCGATCCGCTCACACGCGGCGGTGCGCGCCGCCTATCTCGGCGACGGATTCGAACGATGACCGTGCTTCTCGATATCGCCGGTCTGCATGCGTGGCATGGTGCGAGCAAGGCGCTGCACGGCGTCGATCTGCGCATCGAGGCAGGCGAGATCGTGGCGCTCGCGGGGCGCAATGGTTCGGGGCGCTCGACGCTCGCGCAGGCGATCATGGGCCTCGTGCACACCGAGGGCGAACTGCGTTTTGCGGGCCGCTCGCTGGCGGGCCTGCGGCCGTTCCAGATCGCGCGGCTCGGCATCGGTTATGTACCTGAGCATCGCGATGTGTTTCCGACGCTCAGCGTGCACGAAAACCTGCTGCTCGGCGTAGCTCCGGCCAGGCGCGCGCGGCCGCCGCGTTTTACCTTCGACGATGCCTACGCGCTTTTTCCCGTGTTGCGCGAACGACAGCGCACGCGTGCCGCTGCACTCTCGGGCGGCGAGCAGCAGATGCTGACGCTCGCGCGCACGCTGCTCGGCGATCCGGATCTGCTGGTGATCGACGAGCCGGCCGAAGGGCTCGCCGCGCAGCGCGTCGCGCAGGTTGCAGCGTGCCTGCGGACCTTGCATGCGCGCGGCGTCGCGATGCTGCTGATCGAGCAACGGCTCGCAATCGCACACGAACTGGCGAGTCGGGTCGCGGTGATGGGGCATGGCGAGATCGTGTTCGACGGCAGCTTCGAGGCGTTTCGCGCGCGTCACGATGTGATGCAGGAATGGCTCGGCGTCGGCTAACGCGGCTCATTTGCGTGCGGCGCAGCGGGCGCAACCTGTCGTTCTCGGCCAACGCCGGTTTCCCTTCTGTTTGACCCGATTGCGCGCAGCGGCGTCGCATGTCCGCCCCGCGCGGGTTGGCGGCCCGTGCTCTGTTTCATTCAAACGTCTGAGCGTTTGGTGTCGGCCCTCCAGGAATCTTGTCGGCAGCGCGGCCACAAATAAAGACAATCGAAGGCAAAGATGCCCGGTCATCCGTGCCGGCGCGAGACAGTCCGGCGTCCCGCCTGCGCGGGCGCACCGGACCAGGGAGGAGACGATATGCACGATACCGACGACAGATTGCATCTGCCGCGTACCCACGCCGGCAGCGAACAAGGCTGCAATTCCAGGCGTAACGGAGGGAGTGGGCGGCACTCTGCGGCTGATAGCGGGCCTATGCGTCACGCGCTGAGCGTGTCCGCGGTTGTGATCGTCATCGCATCGCTGCTGGTGTGTGCGTGTGCCGATGCGAGTGCTGACGCGAGTTCGGCTGCGAGTTCGGCCGCCGGTGCGTCGGGTGCCGCGAGCGCTGCGAACGTAACGGTTCCTGCGGCGGCAAGCGCCGCAAATGTAGCCGCACCTGCGGATTCAAGCGCGACCGGGACCACCGCACAGAATCCCGGCGGTGCCGCCGCACCACAACCCGCATCCTCAACGCTACCCACGCTCGAAGTTGCGAAGGCGCGCCAGCTAGCAGAGCAGCAGCAAGTCGCGGCCCGCATACCCACCGCCGGCGGCATGCGCGTTACACGAACGCGGCCATTGACGTTACGCGACTCCGGCATCGACGGTTCGATGATGTTTGCGCGCGATGTCGATTTCCGCCTGACCGGCGACATCGGTTTCCTGATCCACCGCATGGCTGCAACGCTTACGCCGACGCGCGCCGGCAATCCGATCGTGTTCGACGATCCGAACAGCGTGACGATCAACGTCCACCGCGGCGAGGTCACGCTCGATGCCGCGAAGCTCACAGCAATCTTCAATCGCTATCTGTTCCAGTACCAGGGCTCGCCGCTGCGCAATATGCGGGTCGAGCCGCAGCAGGGGCAGTTGCGGATCACCGGTGAAATGCAACGCGACGGCTGGGTGCCGATTGCGCTCACGGGCACGCTGGCGATGCGCAACGCGACCGAACTCGTATTTCACGCGGACCATACCGAAGTCGCGGGCGTCGCTGCGGACCGTCTGATGAAGGCCGCACACGTGCGCATGGCAGACCTGCTGAAGGTGAACACGCCGATTGCGCGACTCGACGGCGACAACGTCGTGATGCTGGTCGCGAAACTGACGCCACCGCCCGCGTTGCGCATGACGATCACGCGGATCGACACGACGCCGGCCGGCGTGCGCTTCACGCTCGACGACGGTACGCTGCCCGACGTCGCGTTCCCCGCGGAGATGCCCGCGCGCGGCATGTTGCTCGAAGGCGGCGACGTGAAGTTCATGCGCTCGATCCCGATGAACATCGAGATGGCAATCACGCCGCTCGACACCGGCACGTCGGGCGCGCCGTTCGTGCTCGACCTGTATCACTATCGCGAGCAGATGGCGGCGGGGTACTTCACGTTCGACGAAAACGGTGCGCTCGATGTGCATCTGCCGTCGTACACGACGCTGCCCGGTGCTGCGCGCGATGCAGCACAGACAGCGCAAACCGGTAGTGCGGCGGCGCGCTACAACGACAGCTACATCCGTGCGCAACAGGCCGCGCTTGCGGTCGCACGCGAGCAATGGCGGCGCATCCCGGTGAATCTGCGTACGACGTCGGGCAGCGCGCTCTCCGACGAACGCCATTCACCGGGCGGCACACCGCTGATCCACGTGCAGAACGTCGACTTCTACGTGTCGGGACGCATCGGCTTTCACGTGCGCACACTCGATGCGCAGCTCGTACCGAAGAAGCCCGGTCAGCCCGTCGATCTCGACGATCCGAACCAGTACGACATTCATATCCTCGGTGGCGAGGTTGTCGAACCGTGGCCGGCGATGGCATCGCTCTTCAACGACTATCTGCTCGACTACACGCCGCGCTCGCTGAACGACATGCAACTGACGCCCGCCGACGGCGGTCTCGACGTAACCGGCGGCATCAAGCTATGGAATCACTTCCCCGGCGTCTGGCTACCGACGAAGATGCACGGTACGCTCGCCGTACGCGACGAACGGCATCTGGTCTACACACCCGAATCGGTGTCGGTGCTCGGTGTGCCGCAGGCAGGCTTGCTGCGCGCGCTGAATATTCCGCTCGCCTCGTTGACACCGTTTGCCCGCAAGGGCGTCAAGCTGGAAGGTAACGAACTGGTATTCGATCAGTACACGGTGTTTCCGCCGCCGGTGTTGCAGGGGCGTCTCGCGGGTGCGACCGTGACAAACGAAGGGCTCGTGCTGAAGTTCAAGCGGCAGACGGGCGCGGCCGTCGCGCATCCGCCGGCGGGCGCGGGCGGCAGCTACGTGTGGATCGAATCGGGCGACATCAAGATGTACAACTCGCTGGTCGTGAACGGCCATACGCTGATACGCGATAGCGCAAACAGCGACCCGATGCATTTCGATCTGTACGGGTATCGCCGCGATGTGGCGAAGGGGACGGTGCGGATGGCGGAGGATGGTGCGCTCGCGGTGGATGTCGCGGCGCGGAAGTGACTTACGGGTAACCACATGCACGATCATCTGGGCCGCGCGCATCGACGCGGCCCGGCTACGTTCAGTTGTCTTCAGCTACGCGCATCCCGTTCGATAATCCATTCATGCGCGGGATCGTTCTTGAAGTGCCACGTGCGCCGACTACCCGCCATCACGTTCAGATAGTACGAGTCGTAGCCATACGGCACGACCACCGGATGATAGCCGCGCGGCACCATCACGACATCGTGATCCTCGACGGCCATCGACTCGTCGATATCGCGCGCATCCGTATACACGCGCTGAAACGCGAACCCCTGCGGCGGATTGAGCCGGTGGTAGTAAGTCTCTTCCAGCGAACTCTCGACTGGCACATTGTCGGTGTCGTGCTTGTGCGGCGGGTAGCTCGACGCATGCCCCCCCGGCGTGCGCACTTCGACGACGAGCAGCGACTCGGCGGGTTCGGTTTGCGGCAGGATATCGCACACGTAGCGCGTGTTGAGGCCGGTGCCGCGCGTCGAGCGCGTCATCTGCGACGGCTGGATGAGACGCGCCGGATAGCGTCCGGTGGCAGGCGCACTGGCCACACCGATCTCGGCATTGTTGCGTGCGCGTATCGTGGCGCGCACATTCGGCGGCAGGTACACCGCATGCGGCGCCGCATCGTCGAACACGCTGCGACGCGTACCAAGACTGAGCCATTTTGCAGCGGGCGTATCGATGTCGATCGTGCCGGACAGCACGACGATGCACGACTCGCGGTTCGTCTCGAGCACCCGCATGACGCCGTCCGCCGCGAGCCGGTGGGCGGTGAAGCCGACATACTGCCAGCCGGCCGACTCCGGCGTGACGCGCGCGATCGTCTGACCTTCGCGCTGGGCTTTGACTAGCAAACTCATGCAGCCTCCCTGGCAGGATTGAGCGGCGCATCGACGAGGGCACGCAGCGTCTGGTAGCCCTTTTGCGCATACGCGAACGAAGGCGCGACGACCGGGTCCTGTTCCGCCTCGACGACGAGCCAGCCGCGGTAGCCGTGCCGCTTGAGCCGCTCAATGATAGCCGGGAAATCGATGGTGCCGTCGCCGGGCACCGTGAATGCGCCGGCGATCACTGCTTCAAGAAAGCTCCAGTTGCGATTGCGCGCGAGCTTCGCAACCGCGGGCCGTACGTCCTTGCAGTGCACATGGCACACGCGCGCGATGTGGCGGTCGAGCACATCAATCGGATCGCCACCTGCGAACGTGATATGCCCCGCATCGAACAGCAGACCGACGGCGTCGCTGGTTTTTGCCATCAGACGGTCGACGTCGGCGGGCGTCTCGACATACGCGCCCATGTGATGGTGATACGCGAGCCGCACGCCGTGGCTCAGCGTGTAGCGCGCGAACGTCTCGACGCGCGCCGCGTATTCGTCCCACTGCGCCTCGCTGAAAAAACGCGGCCGCTGATACAGCGGACGCGGCGCGCCCTGAATCGTGTCGGCGACTTCGCCGTACACCATCACAGTCGCGCCGTTCTTCGCGAGCAGCTCCAGATGCGGCCCGACCGCGGCAATTTCCGCTTCGGCGCTGCGTCGGGCCAGTTGACCCGAATACCAGCCGGAGACAAGCGCGAGATCGTATTGCGCGAGCAGTGCCTTCAGTGCTTCTGGCTCGCGCGGAAACTTGTTGCCGAGTTCGAACCCCTGGTAGCCGATTGCGCGGCCTTCGGTCAGCGCGAGTTCAAGCGGCGTTTCTCCGCCGAGCGACGGCAGATCGTCGTTCATCCACGACAGCGGGTTGATGCCGATACGTACGTCGAAGGAAGTCATGCGCGGGTCCTTAATTGTTGGCGTCGCTGGCGTCGTCGCTGGAGGGATGATTCGCGCCTTCGACGCGGGCCGCGAGATGAGTTTCGTACTGCGCGCGGGCCGTTCGAACAGCCTCGCGTGCCGACACTTCGGGTACGGCGACTTCCCACCACCAGCCGCCGTCGTCGGTGGTGCGTGTAGCGTCGGTGTCGATGCTGATCACGTAGGTGCGATCGGCGGCGCGGGCGCGTTGCAACGCGGTTTCGAGTGCCGCGACATCGGCGACGTGTTCCGCATGCGCGCCGAGCGAGCGTGCATGTGCCGCGAAATCGATTGCGGGAGCACCGAGCGGACCTTGCGCGCAGTCGTCGAACATATTGTTGAACGGTGCGCCGCCGCACGCCTGTTGCAGACGGTTGATGCAACCGTAGCCGCGATTGTCGAGCACCACGATGATCAGCTTCGCACCAAGCATCACCGAGGTTGCGATCTCGCTGTTCATCATCAGATAACTGCCGTCGCCGACCATCACGATCACTTCGCGCTCGGGCCGCGCGAGTTTCGCGCCGAGGCCGCCGGCAATTTCGTAGCCCATGCACGAGTAGCCGTACTCGACGTGATAGGCACCTGGGCGGCCTGCGCGCCACAACTTGTGCAACTCGGCGGGCAGGGTGCCGGCTGCGCAGACGACGATGTCGTCGGTGGTGGACTGCGGGCTCGAGCGCTGCACGGCGCCGATCACGTCGGCGTCGTACGGCAGCACGGTGTCGCGCTGTGGCGTGTGCGTCAGCGTGCCGACAGTGTGGCGCCAGTCGGTCGCGGCCTGCTGTGCGCGCGCAGTCCACGCGCGGTCCGCGTGCCAGTCGTGCAGGCGTTCGGTGAGTGTGTCGAGTGCAAGGCGCGCATCGGCTTCGACAGCAAGCGCGCGATGCTTCAAACCATCGAACGCGTTTGCATTGATCCCGATTACGTCGGCCTGCGTGAAGAGCGTGTTCGAGCCGGTCGTGAAGTCCTGCAAGCGCGTGCCGATGGCAAACACGCAATCGGCGTCGTGCGCGAGTGCATTCGCCGCGGGCGAGCCGGTCACGCCGAGCGCCCCAGTATTCAACGGATCGTCCCACGCTAGCGAACTCTTGCCGGCCTGCGTTTCCGCGACCGGCACACCATGCGTTGTCGCGAACGCCTGTAGCGAAGCGGTAGCGCCACCGTACAGCACGCCGCCACCGGCGACGATCATCGGCCGTTTCGCACGGCGTAGACGCTCGACGGCTACATCGATTTCATCGGTGCGCGGAGCAGGGGCGTGCGGTTTGACGACGCGCGGTTCGAAGAAACTGAGCGGAAAGTCCCACGCAGTTGCCTGCACGTCTTGCGGCAACGCGAGCGTGACCGGGCCGCATAGCGCGGCATCGGTCAGCACACGGATCGCACGCGGCAACGCATTGAGCAGTTGCGCCGGGTGGACGATGCGGTCGAAGTAACGCGAGACGGGCTTGAGCGCATCGTTGGCGGAGATGCCGCCGTCGTGGAAATCCTCGACCTGTTGCAACACCGGATCGGGCGCGCGCGAGACGAAGATGTCGCCAGGCAGCAGCAGCACCGGCAAACGGTTGACGTGCGCGAGCGCAGCAGCCGTGACGAGATTCGTCGCACCGGGTCCGATCGAGGTGGTGACCGCCATCATCCGGCGGCGGAAGTGCGCTTTTGCGTAGGCGATCGCGCTGTGCGCCATCGCCTGTTCGTTGTGCGCGCGCAGCGTCGGTAGTTCGTGGCGGTGCTGATACAGCGCTTCGCCGATCCCCGCCACGTTGCCGTGACCGAAGATCGCGAACACACCACCGAAAAGCGGTTCACTGCTGTTGGGATCGTCTTCCGTAGCGACACGTTGCGCGGCGAGGTAGCGTACGAGCGCCTGCGCGGTGGTGAGACGGATCGTGCCGTGCGTGTCGCCTGCGGCTGGAACGGCAGCCGGCGCAGCTTGATCCTGATGCAACACGCGTTGGTTCATGCCGCCTGCTCCTGATGAACGTTGCGCGGCTGCGCCGACTGTGTAGCCGACGCGCTGCGCGTATCGCGCCATGCGGCGATCAGCGTTTCGAATGTCTGCCGTACGCGTGCAATCAGTTCGTCGTCGCCGATCTGCCCGGCGAGCCAAGCATGGCTCGGCTCATGGAAGATCGTCCGGCCGACCGTGAAGCCACGACAGGTCGCCGATCCGGCCGCTGCCCGGAAGCCGTCGCTCAATTGCTCGACCCCCGCCGACAGCCCGAGCAGCACCACGCCGCGGCAATACGGATCGCGCTCCGCAAGCAGTGCGTCGATTGCTTGCCACTGCGTGGCGTCCACCGGCTCGAGCTTCCACCATTCCGGGTAGATGCCGATGTTGTACAGGCGCTTCAATGCACGATAGACCGTATCAGGTGCCTGCGGCAAATGTTTGGGTGGAATCACTTCGAGCAGCAGTTCGTGACCGCTTGCCTGCACGGCGTCATAAAGCGCGCGCAGTTGCGCTTCCTGTTCGAGCCGCTGTTCGATCGGCTCATCAGGATGAAACTGCACGAGACACTTGACGATATGTTCGCGCGGCCAGCTCGCCAGCGTCGTTCCGACCGAGCGGCCGTGATCGAACACGAGCGGCACCGAACCGGGCAGTTCGACCGGACGACCGACCCACCAGCCGCGTCCGGTTGCCGCGTTCAACGCGTCCTGACCGTAGCGGTCGTCGATCAGCACGGCGATGCGGCCTTGCAATCCCAGTGCGGTTTCCGTTTGCGCGACTGCTTCGACGAACAGCCCCTTCAGTTGCGCGATGCGGCTTTCATCGGCGCCGGTCTGCTGCGCGAGATCGAAGAACTGGTTGCGGTGATCGAATGCGAAGCCGAGCACTTCGTCGCGCTGTGTGCGCGGCGGTGTGACGCGATGCAGTCGAGCGAGCGTGGCGTCGCGGTCCGGCCGGCGCATGCGCTGCGGATCGGCTTGCGCTTCGCGCAGGAAGTAGTCGAGTTCGGCGGGCGTCGGCATCGCGGGTGCGCAGCCGTGGCGCGATACGACCAGCGCGCCGCTCGCGTTTGCGGCGCGCGCGCAGGCTTCGAGTGGTTGATCGCGCAGCCAGCCGGACAGGAAGCCCGACGCGAACGCATCGCCTGCGCCGAGCACGTTCAGTACTTCGACCTCGACGCCGCCATGCACCGGCACGCTGTCAAGCGACGCAGGTACCGCGCCGTCGACAATCTGGCAACCAAGCGGCCCGCGCTTCACGACAAGCGTCGCCGGTGTGACGGCGCGGACCATCGCCAGGGCTTCACGCAGATCGGTCTTGCCACCCGCAATGCAGAATTCCTCTTCGGTGCCGATCACCAGATCGAATAGCGGCAGGATGCGCTGCAGATGCGCGGTGACGCTTTCGTTGGCGATAAAGCGGGTCTCGCCATCGGCCTTGCCGGTGAGGCCCCACAGCACGGGCCGGTAATCGATGTCGAGCACCGTACGCACGTCGTTACGCCGCGCGTAGTCGAGTGCGCGGCGGCTCGTGCGGTTCACCTGTTCGGTGGAGAAGTGCGTACCGGTAATGAGCAGCGCCTTCGACGATGCGATAAACGCTTCGTCGAAATCGTGTTCGTCGACGGCCATGTCCGCGCAGTTCTCGCGATAGAAAATCAGCGGAAACGTGTCGCGATCTTTGAGGCCGAGCACCACGAGGGCTGTCAGCCGTTCGTGATCGATGCGCACGTGGCCGACATCGCAGCCTTCACGCGTGAGCGTTTCGGTCAGAAAGCGCCCCATGTGATCGTTGCCGACACGTGCAAGCATCGCCGCGGCGAGACCGAGCCGCGTGCAACCAAACGCGATGTTAGCCGACGAGCCGCCCAGATACTTTGCGAAGCTCGATACGTCTTCGAGTCGCGAGCCGACCTGTTGCGCGTAGAGATCGACCGCGAGACGGCCGAGGCAGACGATGTCGCGGCTACGGCCGGCGGCGAAGCGGCTCGGGCTCGTGGTCGCTGCGCTGGAGTTGCTGGAAAGTGCCATGGAATGTCCTGAGTGTCTGGGTTGCGCCAGGGCGCGCGAGCGGTGATAGCGCAGCAGCGTGGCAGCGTAGGGTGGCTCGTGCGTCAGATGACGGCGCCGTCGAGTTCGCCGATCATCTTCTGCATTTCAGCGCCGCCGGCCATCATGTCGAGCACTTCGTCCTTGCTGATGGTTTCCTTCGTATAGGTACCGAGCGATTTACCGCGATTGAGCAGCGTGAACGAATCGCCGATCGGATACGCGTGGTGCACGTTGTGCGTGATGAAGATCACCGAGATGCCTTTGGCGCGCGCCGTGTGAATCAGCTTCAGCACGTTGAAGCTCTGCTTCACGCCGAGCGCGGCGGTCGGTTCGTCGAGAATCAGCACGCGTGCGCCGAAGTGAATGGCGCGCGCGATCGCGAGACACTGCCGCTCGCCGCCGGACATCGTGCCGATCGGCTGATGCGGGTCGCGCACATGAATGCCCATTTCCGCGAGTTTTTCGCGTGCGGTGGTGGCGCTCGTCTGCAGGTCCATCACGTTCAGAAAGCCGAACATTTTCTTCTGCGGTTCGCGGCCCATGAAGAAGTTGCGCGCCACCGACAGCAGCGGTACGAGCGCGAGATCCTGATAGACGGTGGCGATGCCGAGATCGAGTGCGTCTTTCGGCGACTCGAAGTGCACGGGCTTGCCGTCGACGAGATACTGGCCCGACGACGGTTGATGCACACCGGCGAGCGTCTTGATCAGCGTCGATTTGCCGGCGCCGTTGTCGCCGAGCAGACAGTGCACTTCGCCGCGTTTCAGGCGCAATGTGATGCCGGACAGCGCGATGACCTTGCCGAAAAACTTGCTGACGTTTTCGAGCGCGAGAATCGTGTCGCCGGTATCGACTGCAGGAGTCATAGCGTTGGCAGGCGCGTTGTTACCGGGGAGGGTATCGGACATGTTTGTCTCCTCGTGACGGTTACGATTGCGCGACGCGGCGGCGCACGTAGTGATTGAACAGCACGGCGATCAGCAGCATCACGCCGAGGAACACACGGAACCAGTCGGAACTCACGTTGGTATAGGTGATGCCGATCTGCACGACGCCGAAGATCAACGCGCCGAAGCAGGCACCGATCACCGAGCCGTAGCCGCCGGTCAACAGCGTGCCGCCGATCACCGCGGCGATGATCGCCTCGAATTCCTTTTGCAGGCCGCGGTCCGCCGCAGCCGATCCGATATCGCACACCTGCAGCACAGCGAACAGGCACGAGCAGAACGCGGTCAGCACGAACAGCGAGATCTTGACGCGCCGCACCGGCACACCGACGTTCTTCGCAGCGTTCGCATCGCCGCCAACCGCGAGAATCCAGTTGCCGTAACGCGTTTTGGCGAGCACGAACGCGCAGATCGCGGCGAGTGCGAACCACCACAAGATCACCTTCGGAATGCCGGGCACGAGCGGTTGGCCGTTGTCGAGCATCTGACCGATGCCCATATGCGCGAGCGCCGTGAATAGGCCGGTGAACGCGACACCGTGAAACAGCGTATTGGCGATCCAGTCCTGCTTCGCGAGATCGCCTACACCGGAGATGATCGTGCGGTCCGCGACCATGATCGACAGCGCGAGCGTCAGGCCGCGCAGGATGAACAGGAACGCGAGCGTGACGATGAACGACGGCAACCGCGTGCGCATCACGAGATAGCCGTTCAGTGCGCCGAGCAGCATCGAACCGGCGAATGCGAGGAGGATCGACAGCGAGAGCGGCCAGTGGAAGTAGACCGACGGAATCGCGACCATCATGCCGGCGAAGCCGATCATCGAACCGATCGACAGATCGAACTCGCCGGCAATCATCAACAGGCACGCACCGACCGCGAGTACGCCGAGGTACGCGGACACCTGCGACCAGTTCATCACGCCGTCCAGGTTAAACATGCCCGAGCCGCCGGCTGCAAACGCGAACACGGCGAATACCAGCACGGCACCCGAAATAGCAGCGAATTCCGGACGGTTCAGCAGATGGCCAAACCACGATTCCTTGCGAACGCGCTCGTCGGCGCCGGCCGGAGCGGGCTGCCCCGACGATGCCGCGTCGGCGTCCTTGGCCGCGTGCGAAGGAAAGTGTTTACCGGCTACGCCCATGATGTCTCCTTGATGCCGGTCCCCCGACGACGCGACGTGCGCGCTGGCAGACCGGTGAAATACGGGGAAAACCGCGGCGCCTCGTGCTTCGCGCCCTGTGCGTGGCGGTAAGCGCACCGGAGTGTCCGGTGCCGGATGTACCGCTGTCTACGAGTGGCGCCGCGTGCGACTGACGGCCGGCGTGTCAGGCCGACCGGGTGACCCTCAACGGTACTGGCCCGCGTACTTGATGACCTTGTCGAGATTGTCCTTCGTGATGAAACCCGGGCCCGAGCGGATGTTCTTCGGTCCGTACGACGGTTGCAGCCCATACGCTTCGAGCCGCGCCTTGAACTTCGGATTGGCCTGCAGGATCTGGCGGATCTTCGTCGGATCGGTGGTGTGCTGCTGCTTCACGATCGCGAGCACGGCTACCGGGATATAGCCCTGCAGATACGGCTGCTGGTCGATCGCGAACTGGATCGTTCCGGCCTGGATCGCCTTCGCGATGTCGTCGGAGAAGTCGAACGTGCAGAAGTAGATCTTGCCCGCGAGGCCCATCTGTTGCACGGCCTTCAGCGTTGCCGCGGCGGGTACCGGGCCGAGCGTGAGGATCGCGCCAGTGTTCGGATGATTGCGCAGATACGCGCTGACCTTCGACTGGATTTCGGTCGGATCCTGGCCTGAATCGATCGTCGAGGTCTTGTAGTCGACGCCGATTGCTTCGGCGAAACCGCGGCAGCGATCGAACGACACCGTATTGGTGGCGAGGTGGTTCACGCACAGGAACGACTTCACGCCGGCTGCTTTCGCTTTCTCTCCGGCCGCATGACCGGCTACGTATTCGGGCTGGCCGACGTGCATGATCGCGCCGAGTTGCGCGCTTTGTTCTTCAGTGCCGGAGTTGATCGTGACGAGCGGAATCTTTTTCTCGGTCACTTTCGTGATCGAGCTTTTCAGTACGTCGAAGTCGGCGATGGTGACGATCACGCCGTCGTAGTTGCGCGCGGCGGCCTGTTCGACGAGGCGCGCCATGTCGGCGATGTCGCCGTTCGGCGGGTTGCGGTAGTCGGTCTGGACGTTGAAGTCCTCGTCGGCCTGCTTGATCGCGTTCTTGATCGTGTTCCACCACGAATCGGAGTCCGGTGCGTGGCTGATCAGGACGAAGTGCGCGTCTGCTGCCTGGGCTACCGATGTAGCAGCGAACCCCGCCGCGAACGTGAGCGCGGCCACCAGAATTCTGAGCGAAGCCTTGCCATTGCCAAGTCTCATGTCTCCACCTTTTGTCGGTCTGTCGTTTTTGAAGGAGCGTGACGTCGTGCGTCGCAACGCATGCCGCGTCGCTGCTCAAAATCAAGATTAGGCGATCTTTCCTGGCGATGCAACGAAAATTTCATTACAAATAAAAATGGAAAATCCGTTCCATTTATGCGGAGCGCTGCCTATAATCGGCAGCGTCGACAGGCCGTTCGGCGGCACGTGAAACAGCGGTTTTGCAGCGCAAAAAATATCTGAGGGAGCACCATGGCGGACGACAGCACCGAAGAGTTGCCGAGCGTCGAAGAATTGATGCAGCGCATCGCGGAAAACTACGAAGACCTGCCGCGGCAGTTGAAGAGCGTGGCGACGTATATCGAGCAGCATCGCGCGAGCGTGATGGTCGATCGCACGAGCGATATCGCCGCGAGTTGCGGTGTGCATCCGTCGGCGGTGGTGCGTTTTGCGCAGCGCTTCGGTTTCTCGGGCTTCTCCGATCTTCAGGCGGTGTTCAGGCAGGCCTACACGGGGCAAGGTGCGTCGTCGCCGAGTTACCAGCAGCGCATTCGTAAGCTGATTGACGAGAAACCAGGCGGGCGACTTTCCGGCGGCGCGGTGGCACGCGAATTCGTTGCCGCGTGTCGCGGCGGTCTCGATGAGCTGGAAGCGGGTCTCGACGATGCGCAGATCGATGCGGCGGTGAAGATGCTGCAGCACGCGGACAACATCTACGTGATCGGCGTGCGGCGTTCGTTTCCTGTCGCGAGCTACATCGTCTACGCGTTGCAGCACACACCGAAGCGCGTACATCTCGTGTCGGGTTTTGGCGGTATGTATCGCGAACAGATTCGCAGCGTGAAGAAGGGCGATGTTGTCATTGCGATCAGTTTCGCGCCGTATGGAAAGGAAACGCAGTATTGCCTGCGCGTCGCGCATCACCACCAGGCGAAGACGCTCGTGATCACCGACAGCCAGCTGTCGCCGCTCGCGCGCTACGCCACGACGCAACTGTATGTGAAGGAGGGGAGCGCGTTCGCGTTCCGCTCGCTCACGAGCACGATCTGCCTGTGCCAGGCGCTCTTCATTGCGCTCGCGTACAAGCTCGAACTGAACGTAGAAGAATCGAAAGACACTGGAGGATACGATGACTGACACAGCAGGCGGCAAGCCGATCGAAGTCGCGGTATTCGGCGCCGGCCGGATCGGCCGCATTCACGCGGCGAATCTCGCGCGCCAGCCGGGCGTGCGGCTTAAATACGTGGTGGACGTGAATCGGGAAGCCGCTGCCGCGCTCGCGGCGCAGCACGGCGCGCAGGTTGCGGATATCGACGGCGCGATGGGCGATGCCGCGATCGGTGCGACGGTGATCTGTTCGAGCACCGACACACACGCCGAACTGATCCTGCAATCGGCGGCGCAGAAGAAGCATGTGTTCTGCGAGAAGCCGGTCGACCTCACGCTCGAACGTGCGCGTGCCTGCGCAGATGCCGTGGCGCGCGCGGGCGTGGTCTGCATGATCGGTTTTCAGCGACGCTTCGATCCGACCTTCTCGGCACTGAAGGCGCGCATCGACGCGGGAGAAATTGGTACGCCGGAAATGCTCGTCGTGACGAGCCGCGATCCTGGCGCACCGCCGGTCGATTACATCCGTCACTCGGGCGGCATCTTCAAGGACATGCTGATTCACGACTTCGACATCTTCCGCTGGATTCTCGATGACGAAGCCGACACGCTGCATGCAACGGGTAGCGTGCTGACCGACCCGGCGATCGAGGCGGCAGGCGATATCGACTGCACCGCGGTGACAATCCGCACGAAGCGCGGGCGGCTGTGCCAGATCAATACCACGCGGCGCGCGGCCTATGGCTACGACCAGCGCTTCGAAGTGCTCGGCAGTGAAGGCCTGCTGCAGGCGGGCAACGTGCGGCCGACCGAAGTGGTTGCGTATTCGAAGACTGAAGTGTCGAGCGACGTGCCGGAAGCGTTTTTTCTTGAGCGTTATCGTGCGGCGTATGCACTGGAAATTACACATTTCTTTGAAGCTGTCACGCAGGGGAAGCCGGTGCGCACGACAGTTGCCGATGGTGTGAAAGCACTCGAACTCGCCGAGGCGGCGACGCGGTCGTGGCGCGAAGGCCGCACGGTGAAACTCGATGAGGCGGCGCGATGACTGTGGCGAACGGGGCGGGGCAGGAACCTGGCGGTAAGGGCAAGCAGAGCGTACGCGTCGGGGTGGTGGGACTGGGGCGACTGGGGCGTCGACACGCTCAGAATCTCGCGTATCGCGTGCCGGGCGCGCGACTCGTGGCGGCATGCAGTCCGCTCGACGAAGAACGCACATGGGCACGCGACACGTTGCCCGATCTGCGGCTCTACGACGATTACGCGGCGCTGCTGGCCGACACGACGGTCGACGCGGTGTGGCTCGTCACACCGTCTGCGTTGCACGCGCAGCAGATCGTCGATGCGCTGCACGCGGGCAAGCACGTGTTCTGCGAGAAACCGCTTTCGCTGGATGTTGCCGAATGCGAACGCGTGCTGGCGGAAGCGGCGCGCTATCCGCATCTGCAGGCGACGATCGGTTTCATGCGGCGCTTCGATCCGAGCTACCGCGATGCGTTCAACAAGGTGCGCGACGGGGCGATCGGCAGGCCGTTTCTGGTGCGCTCGCAGACTTGCGACTGGAACGATCCGGATGGCTTTTTCGTGCGCTTTGCGCCGACGTCGGGCGGCATTTTTCTCGACTGTACGGTGCACGACATCGACGTGGCCCGATGGTTGCTCGGCAAGCCGCGAGCGAAGCGCGTGTTTGCGAGCGGCACGGTAGCGTTGCACGAGGGCCTGCGTGAATTCGGCGATGTCGACAATGGCGTCGCGATCTGCGAATTCGAAGACGGACGGCTCGCGGTGTTCTACGCATCGCGCACGATGGCGCACGGCAACGACTCGGGCAGCGAAGTAATCGGCACGGCGGGCGCGCTGTCGATCGGCCGCAATCCGCGTTTGAATCGCGTCGAGATTCTGGATGCGCACGGCGTGCGTAACGAATGCACGCCGACGTTCTTCGAGCGCTTCGAAGACGCGTTTCTGGCCGAGGCGCAGGCATTCGTCGCGGCGGTGCGCGGCGGCGCGCAAACGGGCGCGAGCCTCGCGGATGCGCTGGAGGCGACGCGCATCGGCAGTGCGCTGCGGGCTTCGCTGGCAAGCGGGGAGGCGGTGACGCTGTGAGCGCGGAGCGGCTGCGGTAGAATCTGGGCCTCTGTGCGGTGCCGTTGCCGCCGCTGTTGCCGCTCTGGCAGAAAGGTTTTCCTCGATGCAGATCCAGATTCACAAGGAAGTCGACGCACGCGGGCTGAACTGCCCGCTGCCCATCTTGCGCGCGAAGAAAGCGCTTGCCGATATGGAAAGCGGTCAGATTCTCAAGGTGCTCGCCACCGATCCCGGTTCGCAACGCGACTTCGCCGCGTTCGCGAAGCAGACCGGCAATGAGATCGTCGAAGTCTCGACTCAGGACAAGGTTTTTGTTTTTCTGATGAAGAGACGGTAGGTCTTGTCGGCGCTCGACATGGCTACTGTCATGCGGGCGCCGGATATCGCCGCGTCATCCTCACAAACGCCGACAGCACCCGCGAACAGGTCAGCGTCTCCTTCCACAGACGCTCCTTCAATCGCGACGTCGGCACCCACTGCCACGGCAGAATGATCTCCACCGCACCCCATGCCGGTCGCCAGCGTGCCGACACGCCGCGGCGGCGAAACAGACTCACGGCTGGAATGTCGAGATTCGATGCCAGGTGCCCGATGCCTGAATCGTTGCCGATGAAGTAGCCGGATTCGTAGACCCACGCAGCCAGCGTACCGAGATCGGCGAAAACCGGCGCGGGCACACCGGACATATCGATGTCTTTCCAGCGCGCCCGCTCGTGTTCCGCGATCACGAAATGGGGTTCATAACCTTTGCGTTGCAGCCGCCGCGCCAGTTTCACGAAGCGTGCGGCGGGCCAGCGCTTGTCGTCGGTGCTGGCTTCGGGGTGAATGACCACACGTCTCGCGTGCCGCCGGTGCAGCAGACCGGCGGGCGCTACAACCCCGTTGGCCAGATCCACGTCGTCGAGATCCAGCTCGTTGCGGCAAAAGTCGGCGAAGCGTTCCGCCATGCACCCCGAATGCTCGCCGAACTCGACGTCGTGTAGCGTCCGCACACGCGAGTGTGCATCCAGCAAGCGGACGAGCGGCTGGTTCCACTGCATCTGCAGAACGGTGTCGTAGGCGGCGAAGGTGTTCGCGCTGTCTTCTTCGGCGGGCAGGCGGTGCACGACGACACCGGGAAACCAGTGTCGAAGCGCGTACGCGGGGTTGCCGTAGACCGCGATGTCGATGCCGTTCTTCAGCAGATTGCTCACGATGATCATCGAGATCAGCGTGTCGCCGATCGCGTTCGACATCGAGAACGCCATCCGGCCAAGATTGCTTTTGTGCAGACGGGGTTCGGTACTTGGATGTTGTCGGGCCAGCATGCGCGCTTCGAGGCGCGCGTTCATACCGTTTCCCGCACGAACGCCGGTGCCGTGACGGCCGGCGCCGCTTGCGCCGAGACTTGACCGGTAGCGTGCCGCAGCCGTGCGAACGCGCGCTCGACCCGGCCCACCGTCAGCGCGTATTTCCAGAACCGCTCCTTGAGGTGTGCGCCGGGAATAAACGAACTGCCGATCAATATCTGCCCGCCGCCCCAGCCCGGACGCCAGGTCCGCGCAATACCGCGCCGCATGAACAGCGAGAGCGTCGGTATATCGAGGTTCGACGCGAGGTGACCGATGCCGGAGTCATTGCCGATAAACCAGCCGCTCTCGTAGACCGAGGCCGCGACGTCTTCGAGCGTGTCGAATGCGGGCAGATTCAATCCTTCGCGCAGGACGTCGAGCCACTCAGCGCGCTCTTCGGGTGCAACCACGAAATGCGGGTCGAAGCCATTGTGGCGTAACCGTTGCGCGAGATTGACGTAGCGCGACTTGAGCCAGCATTTGTCGGTGGTGCTTGCGGTGGGATGAATGATCACGCGGCTCGCGTGCTTGCGATGCTGAAGGTCCGCCGGAGCAGTGAGGCCGTTGATGTTCTGCGTGACCGGCAGGTTGAGCTCATCGCGACAGAAATCGAACAAGCGGCGTGCCATCGGTTCCTGCGAACCGCTTCTGCAAAGATGGTCGAGCAACACGACGCGAGGATGGGTGCCGGTCAGATCGAGTGTGGGGTGCAGGGCGAGGACCAGCGAAAAATCGCCGAGTGCTGTTTGCGCAGTTGCGGGTTCGAGCGGAGGTCGGACTTCGACACCGGGGAACCACTTGCGCAACGCATGGATGTGGCGGCCGAATACCGTAACCGTTGCACCGTTCAGTTGCAGGTTGTGGGCAACCGTCATGAGCAACAATGAGTCGCCTATTGCTTTCGATGAAATTACAGCAACACGCCCCGTTATCGGAGAGTTATGACCCATGATTGCCCCGTCGGCCCTTTTCGAATTGGTGCCTGGTCAATGTTTACGACATCTTTCGGCGGCAAGTATAAAGTGCCGTAAGGATTTTGTCCCACCCGCCATAGTTACGGGTATTGCCCCTTTAGTTGCCGCTTTGGTTGCCCTTTCAATTGCCCCTCAAAGCGTGGGGTTTGCGTCGCAATTCCTCTGGGGATTCTGCTGGCGTCCGCGGGCATGGCTCCACGCCGCAAGCCCGGCAAACAGCAACCCGGCAACCGACACGCCAACCCATCCGAAGGCCGGCCAGACCACGGCACCCACGCCTGACCCCACAGCACCGCCGATGAAGTAACACACCATGTAGACCGTGTTGACGCGGCTACGCGCTTCCGGCTTGAGCGCATAGATGCGCGACTGGTTGGAAATCTGCGCACCCTGCACGCCGACGTCGAGCACGATCACACCGATAACGAGTCCGACGATGCTCGCCCCTGATAGCCCGAACACGACGAACGACACGGCTACTAGTGCAATCGACAGCGAAATGATCGCGCGCGGCCCGCGCCGGTCGGCAAACTTGCCGGCATACGGCGCGGCCAGCGCACCCGCTGCGCCGACGATGCCGAATAGTCCCGCCGCCTGCGGCCCGAGATGAAACGGCGCACCGGCAAGCAATAACGCCAGCACGCTCCAGAAAATGCTGAACGCCGCGAACAGCGCCGCGCCTGTCAGCGACGATTCGCGCAGGCCGCGTAGTTCGACGGTCAGATGCCAGAGCGAAGCGAGAAGCTTTCCGTAAGGTAGCGTCGAAGTGGGCTGACTGCGCGGCAAGCGCACGATGATCAGTACCGACAGCGCGAGCAGCGCCACCACCGATACGCCGAATACCGCACGCCAGCCGAAATACTCGGCGACGAAACCCGCCGCGGTCCGCGCGAGCAGGATGCCGAGCAGCAAACCGCTCATCACGGTGCCGACGGCGTGACCGCGCTGCGAAGTGGGCGCGAGTTCGGCGGCGAATGGCACCGCTTGCTGGGCGATCGTCGCGAGCACACCGATCGCGAGACTGGCGGCGATCAATACCTCTAGCGTCGGCGCGGTCGCTGCGACGATCAGCGCGACACAGATCGCGGCGATTTGCAGCAGGATCAGACGGCGCCGGTCGAAGCGGTCGCCGAGCGGCGCAAGCAGCAGCATGCCGGCCGCGTAGCCGAGCTGCGTGACCGCCGGTACCGCGCCGACCCACGACGCGCTATGCGGAAACGACAGGCGGAAATTGTCGAGCAGCGGCTGGTTGTAATAGATATTCGCAACCGAAACGCCGGCGATCGTCGCGAGCAGAAACAGCAGGCCGGCGAGCGACCGTTCGGGCACGGCGGGAGAAGAGGGGCGGGCGTAGACATGAGCGGGACGACTGGCGGTAAGCCGGCGCACCGGCCGGCAGAAGGCTTCAAGCGTGCCGATCATACCGGAGCCCCCGCGATCGTGCTGGCGGCCCGGCAGGCCGCCATACGACGTGCCGCACACGCTCAATCGCTCAATCGATCAGCGCGCCTTCGGGCTCGTAGAACGGATAGGGGCCGTCCGCCGCTTCGACATAGGCATGGTGCGTGACGATCCCGGTCGCCGCATCGTAGCGATGCAGCGCGAATGCGGGCGGTTCCATCGTGAACGCGGACGGCGCATCGTCGCGCAGATCGAGCGCGACCTGATGTGCTGGCGACGGAATCGCCGATGCGATCGTGCCGCCGAAACGCGCGAACATCGGCCGGTGCACATGGCCGCACAGTACGCGCTCGACATTCGGATGCTGCGCGATGAGGGCGGCGAGACGTTGCGACGACGGCGCATCGAGCCGGATCTCGTCCATGTGGCCGATGCCCGCGTCGAACGGCGGATGATGCAGCGCGACGACTACGGGTTTTCCACGCGCGTCATCGAGTTGCGTGGCGAGCCATGCGAGGCGCGCGTCGCAAAGCGTACCGCCGCTCTGGCCGGGTACCAACGAATCGAGCGCGATGAACCGCAATGGGCCAATGTCGAGCGCGTATTGCACGAATTCGCCGCCTGTCGACAGTTCCGGACGCTCGCCGAAGACCTCTCGCAACGGGCCGCGTGCATCGTGATTGCCGACCAGCAGGTAGTACGGAATGTCGAGCGTGGCGAGCAGGGTTTTCAGATGCGCGTACTGTTCGGCGGTGCCTTGATCGACCAGATCGCCGGTCATGACGATCGCGTCGGGACGCGGGTCGAGCGCATTCAACCTGGCGATGCAGCGCACGAGATACGCCGCGGTGTCGACGCGCCGATAGGCGAGCGCGCCGGGGCGCTTGATGTGGAGATCGCTGATCTGGGCTAGCAGCATGGGGAATCCTTGACTTTGAATGCGTGTGTCCGGGTTTGACGCGTTGTGGCTCTCACGATAACGCAATCAGCCCGTCCTGCGCGATCGAGATGCCGACCGGTGTGCCGCGCGCCAGTTCGACGCGGCCGGCGACATCGATGACGAGCGCATCGGGAGCCGCGCCGGCGATCGTCAGGCGGGTGCGTTCGCCGAGGAAGGCGGCAGTCTCTATGGTGCCGCGTAGATGGGCTTGTGCGGGGTCGGCGAGGTAGGCGTCTTCGGGGCGGAAGAAGAGCTCGTGTGGTGATGACGACCCTGCGTGCGTATGAGTATGTGCGGCGGGTAGTGGCACAGCACCGCCGGTCGTGGCCAGTTGTCCGTTACGCGTTTCGCCCGCGAGACGATTGATCGTGCCGATAAACTGCGCAACCGTGCGATTCGCAGGCCGGTAGTAGATGTCGCGCGGCGTGCCGATCTGCTCGATGCGCCCCGCGCTCATTACGACGATGCGGTCGCCGAGTTCCATCGCTTCAGCCTGATCGTGCGTGACGTACACCGTCGTGATGCCCAGGCCGCGCAGCAGCGTGTTCATTTCGCTGCGTAGCGTGTCGCGCAGACGCGCATCCAGCGCTGTGAGCGGCTCGTCGAGCAGTAGCACGCGTGGCTGCAATGCAAGTGCACGGGCCAGAGCGACACGCTGGCGCTGCCCGCCGGAGAGCTGATCGATCGGTTTGTCGGCATGCGCGGTGAGCCGCATCATCGCGAGCAGCTCATCGACGCGGCTGCGAGCGGCGCTCTTCGCGACGCGCTTGATCCGCAAACCGTAGCCGATATTGCCGCGCACAGTCAGATTCGGAAACAGCGCGTAGCTCTGGAACACCATGCCGACTTCGCGACGTTCGATCGGCAGAGCAGTGACGTCTTCATTACCGAAGACAACACGGCCACCCGCATCGGGCGTTTCGAGCCCCGCGATCATGCGTAGCGTCGTGGTCTTGCCGCAACCGGACGGTCCGAGCAGCACCAATGTTTCGCCGGCGGCGATATGCAGGTCGAGCGGCTCGAGCACGCGGGTACCGCGGAACGTTTTCGCGCATTGCGTGAGCGTGACCGGAACGGAGGCGAGTTTCATGGCGATTCGTCGGAAAGCGAAGAGGGATTCTGCAGATTGGCGGAGCGCGCGCGACGCGGTTTTGCCGTGTTGCGTTGACCGGTAGCGTCGACACCGAACCATTGCATCGCGACGAGCAGCGGCATCGTCATGATGAAGAACAGGATCGTGTACGCACTGCCGATCTCGATGCGCAACGACGCATACGTATCGGCGAGCCCGACCGGCAACGTTTTCGTGTCGGGCGTGTGCAGCATCCACGTGAGGTTGAATTCGCCGATCGACAGCGTGAGCACCGCGAGCGCACCGGCGACGATGCCAGGCCGCGCATTGGGCAGCACGATGGTGATGAAACGCTGCATGAAGGTTGCGCCGAGGCTCGCGGCGCCTTCTTCGAGTGTGCGCAGATCGGCGCTCGCGCAGATTGCGGCAACTGCGCGAACCATGAACGGCAGCGTGAACACGACGTGCCCGACGACGATGAACAGCACGCTCATCCGGAACGCCGTGAAACCGCCGTACACGACGAGCAGCGCGAGTGCGGATGCGAGACCCGGTAGCGCGATCGGCAGCACCAGCAGCTCCTCGATGAAACGTGCCGCTCGCGTCTTGCTGCGCGCGAGCGCGTATCCCGCAGGTACGCCGGTAATCAACGTGACTGCGAGCGTCAGCGCCGCGACTTCGAGTGACAGGAACACCGAGCCGTTGTACTGCGCCCATACCTCGGCGAGCCAGCGCAGTGTGAGACCGCTCGATACGCCCTTGAAATAGTTGACGGTAAGGCCGGCGACGATCGACATGACGACCGGCACGATCAGGAACGCGCACAGCAGCAGTGTGACGAACCATTGCCCGGCGGCGAGCGGGGTACGCGACGATATGCGCGGCAACGGTCGCGGTCGCGGCCGGGCGGCGGGAGGTGGGGCGGTGTCGGTGAGCGGGTTCATGCCTATCAGCGGATCGGAACAGAGAGAGACATCGTTCAGGCAGTAGCCGCAACCGCGGAGCCGGTCGCGTTGCGCGCAAGTGCCAGCACGAGCCAGGTCACGATGCCGAGCACGATCGACAGGCCAGCGGCCGTCACCATGTTCGCGTTCAGCGTGAACTCGGTGTAGATGGTCATCGGCAGGACGGAGATATCGGTGGCGAGCGTGAACGCCGTGCCGAATGCGCCCATCGAAGTGGCAAAGCACACCGCGCCGGCTGCGATCAACCCCGGCGACAACGCGGGCAGTACGATGTCGCGCATGATCTGCCACGGCGACGCACCGAGCGAACGCGCGGCTTCTTCAAGTGAGGCATCGAGTTTTGTCGCAGACGCCATCACCGTGACGATCACGCGCGGAATCGAAAAGTACAGATACCCGACGAAAAGCCCCGCCATCGAATACGCGAACACCCAGCGGTCACCGGTCAGCTTCAGCGACAACGCACCGATCAGCCCCTGACGGCCCGCAAGCATGATCACCATGAAGCCGACGACGACGCCCGGAAACGCGAGTGGAAACGTCAGCAGTGCAAGCAGCATGCGCTTGCCGGGAAACTCACGCCGCGCGAGCAGCAACCCCGATATCACCGACAACACGAGCGTAGCCGCCGTGACCGCCGCCGACAGCAACACGGTCGCACCCAGACTCTCCATGTAACGCGAGTTGGTCAGCAACGCGCGATAGGTGGCGAACGCATGACCGTCGGCGCTCACCTGGACGAGCGTGCCCATCGGCAGCAGCCAGAACGCGCAGAACACCGCGAGCGCCGGCGCAAGCAACGCGATGCGCCAGCGCAGCGGGAACGTGACGTCGTTCAATGCATCACCTGTAGATACTGCTCGCCGAAGCTTTGCTGCTGACCGGCCATCTTCGCGAAATCGACGGTGTGTGCGCGCGCATAGTCGCTGGCCGGCAGGAACTTCGAGGCGACATCGGGGCTCATCGCGCTCGCGCGGACCGGACGCAGCCATGCATTGGCCCACAGCTTCTGGCCTTCGTCGGAGAGCACGAAATCGAGCACCTTCTTGCCGTTTGCTTCATGCGGCGCGCCCTTGACGAGGCTCATCACGTACGGCACGGAGATCGTGCCTTCCTTCGGAATCACAAACTCGACGTTCGCCTGGTCCTTGTATTTCGCGCGATACGCATCGAAGTCGTAGTCGAGCAGGATTGGAATTTCACCGGACAGCACACGCGCGTAAGCGGTCTGCTTCGGCACGATCGGCGCGTTGGCTTTCAGCTTGCTGAACCAGTCGAGCGCCGGTTTGAAATTGTCGAAGGTGCCGCCAAGCGCCTCGTTGACGGCGACCGCACCCGCATAACCGACAAACGCGCTCGACGGATCGAGGTAACCGATCATGCCTTTGTATTCGGGCTTCAGTAGATCGGCCCACGAACGCGGCACCGGCTTGCCTTCAAGTGCATCCTTGTTGACGAAGAAGCCGAGCGTGCCCGAGTGGATCGCGAACCAGTAGCCCTGCGGGTCTTTCAGATTGGCGGGGATGTCGTTCCAGTGTGCGGGCTTGTACGGCTGGATCACGCCTTTATCTTTTGCCTGGAATGCCGACGACACACCCAGATAGACGACATCGGCCACCGGGCTTTTCTGCTCCGCCATCAGTTGCGCGATCGACTGCCCCGAGTTCTTGTTGTCGAACGGCACACGGATGCCGGTCTTTTGCTGGATCGCCTTGATCTGGCTCGCCCAGTCGGCCCATTCGGGAGGGCAGTTGTAGCAGATCGCGGTTTCGTCTGCGTAGGCGAACTGCGGTGCCGCAACGCCGGCGAGCAGGGTGGTGCTGAGCACGGCAATCGAGGTCGCGACGGGCGCGACACGGACCGCAGCGGCAAGCCGCGCGATGCCTGCCGCGGATGCGGATAACGCCGTGCGCGCGAGGCGTAGCAGCGGGACGGAGTTGCAATGGGAACGGCGGGTCACAGGAGGTCTCCTTGTGGTCAGAGCGGAACGTAGGGAGTCAGGCGGTGGTGCGAGGGGTCTCGCTTGTATGCGAAATTGCGGCGATCGTTGCGCCTGTGCGCAGCGTGTGCGGCAGCGTGAGCGCGAGTGACGTATCGGGTACGGTGCGATCGATGCGCGCGATCAACCGATGCCACGCGGCGCTGCCGATCTCGCGATTCGGCGCACAGATGCTCGCGAGCGGTGGCGATAGCAATTCGCCCATGGCGAGACCGTCGAAGCCGAGGATCGACATGTCGTTGGGAACTTGCAGGCGTGCACGATGCAGGCCGCGCATCACGACCATCGCAAGTAGATCGTTGCTGCAAAAGAGCGCGGTAGGGCGGTGCGGGCCAGTGGTTAGATGCGCGAGCACAGCAGGTGCGAGCTCGTTGGCGTTGAAGTCGATTTCGAGCGCGGGCGCAGCGGTAAGGCCGGCTTCTTGCATTGCTTGCGCGTAACCGAGATGACGTAACCGCGCGCGGTCCGAGGCCGCGAGCGTGCCGGCCAGCATCAAGATGCGGCGATGACCGTGTGCGATCAACATGCGCACGCCGTCGAACGCGGCGAGCCGGTTGTCGACCGATACCGCCGGACGACGCACCGTATCGTTGTGCATCAGCACGTAGAGCAGCCCGTCGCGGTCAAGCTCGTCGAGCAGCGGATGCGTGTCGGCATCGGCGACGGTCAGGATCAGCCCTTCGACGCGTTGCGCGCGCAGCGTTTCGATCGCGTGGCGCTCGCGATCGGCGTCGTATTGCGTCGTCATCAGCATCAACCGATAGCCGTGTGCGGCGGCGAGGTCATCGATGCCTTGTAGACATTCCGCGAACACGGGGTTGGCGAGCGTCGGCAGCACGACACCGATCAAGCGCGTGCGTTCGCCACGCAGTTGCCGGCCGAGCGGGCTCGGGCGGAAGTTCAGCGTGTCGATCGAGCGGCGGATTTTCTCCAGTGTGAGTGGATTGACCGTGTGCGGCGCGTTGATCGCGCGCGAGACCGTCGCGATCGAAAACCCCGCGTGGGCGGCTACGTCCTTGATGGTCGGAATCATCGAAATCGGCCTGTTGTAAACGTTTTCGTCGAGCGGATTATCGATATGCTTTATGACTACGCGATGACGTGCGGCGGGTGATCGGGGTGAGGGAGGCAGAGATTTTGGAGCGCCTGCGGTGCGATGGTAGAATCGCGTCCGCCCTTGCCGGGGTGATGAAATTGGTAAACATAGCGGACTTAAAGAATTGAGTGCCCGGCTGGAAACGGCCGGTGCAGAACCCCTCAAATTCGGTGAAACCCCTGGAGCGCGACGAGCGCTGCCGAGGCAACGCCGAGCCAAGCCTGCCTGGGTTTGTGGTCTTGATCTTGATCTCGATTGCGACGCGTGGTGTGGAAGGTGTAGAGACTAGACGGGGGGCGCCTAAGGTTGCGCGGCGGGTACAGCCCGACGCGCGCGATGGTGAAGGCATAGTCCAGCGCACGAACGGTCTGGTTTTTTCTTGCAACAAGACCGGCGTCGAAAGACGTGGTGTGACGAAAATCCGCCGCTTAACAGCTTGCCGGTTCGAGTCCGGTCCCCGGCACCACTGGACATTTCTCGACGTATTCTGTCGAATGTCTAATTCTGTAGAAACTGGGGCTTAAGCTCATCATCTTGTCGCCCCTGTGGCGCGCACGCACCTCGCGCTGCCTTCAACTTGCCCGTACCCGAGAGCGGGTCATAGCGGCAAGTGCCTGCGGCGCCCACCCGCCGGCATCCCTGAGCAATCGATCGGTTAGGTCCGAAAACTTCGCATCGCAAGTCGTAAGTTCGTGCTGCACGCCAACTCCCCGCAGCGCACGCCGTACATTCAAAAGCGGCCGTCGCGTTCGATACAGCCGATCTATCCCGTAGCCAGACGGCATCCAGATGCATCGGAAGGGCAGAACAGACGCGCAATGCGGAATGGCGCAAAGCAGAGTACGTCGACCATCTAATATTGCAGGCGAGGGCGATCATGTCAGGCATTACGCTTCAAGGCGGCTACGGCGTCACGCCGTACGATACGGGGACCAGTCCCTCAGGCGGCATCAACGTGCAGCAGATCGAGCAGATCATTCAGGAATTGCTCGCCATGCTGCAGAGCGCGATGCCTGGCCAGAACAACGACGATTTTTCGTCGCCGCCGGTCGGTGGAGCATCGGGAGCCAACGCACCGAGTTTTCCTCAGGCCTTCGCCAATGCGCCGCCGCCTCCTCCTCCGACCAATACGATCCCGCAGAGCTCTTCGGTCAATCCACCGGGCGGCGCATCGGGTGCGGTCGCACCCTCCGGCGCAACGAGCCCGTCGAACAACGCAGGCAGCGCTCCACAGGTGCCCGCGAACTATGCCTTTCTGAGCAGTGGCAAGGAGGGCCTGGGTATTTCGCCGACCTCGGCCAACGGAAATGGCTCGAATATGGGAGATTCAAGCTGGTATTCGAACTGGGGCATGCAATCGACGGGCGATGCCAAAGGGCAATTCATTCCAACGGTTTTCAATACCAATGACGCATCGAACGAAGGCCAGCTGGAAAGCGCGTTCAAGTCTTCCGGCTCTCCGCTCGCGTTCACCTTCAATGAGCCCGACAATGCCGGCCAGGCCAATATTTCGGTAGGCGACGCGGTCAAGAGCTGGTCGAACATTGCGACGGCCGCGAACAATACGGGAACGCAGCTGGCATCGCCGTCCGTTACCAACAGCACTAATCCTGGAGAGGGCCTGGACTGGCTGAAGCAGTTCATGAACTCGGACACCACGGTTAATGGGCAAACCAAGAAGGTGGGCGACACGGTTAGCGCGATCAATCTGCATTGGTATGGGAGTACCGGGAATCCCAATGATCCGGGCCAGGTCGGCCAGGCCGTGAACAATTTGAAGAGCTATCTTGAGCAAGCGCATAGCGAGTTCCCTGACAAGCCCATTGTCCTGTCGGAATTCGGCCTGAACCCGAACGGCAACAGTGCGGCGTCTAGCCCTGAATTTCTGAAGCAGGCGGAGCAAATGCTGAATTCACTGCCGTATGTGGAAATGTATGCGCCTTATGGGCTTGGCACGCCGGGTGGCAACGCCAGCGCGTCCAGCGCGACATAAAAGCTCAGACGTCCGGGTTGTTTTAGCAACGAGGTAGGGTGCAGGTTTGCGGCCCTATACCGGACGGTGGAGTATTTGCGACGAAGGGAAACCAGTTAGAGAACATCCAGTGTCATAACCGCTCCGCCGATTTCCTTCAGACGGGCAAGATAGGTTGCGGGATCAAGCAACTGATAGGGGAGGTAGAGGCCGGGGGGGACTACCGGTTTGTCACCGGGCCCAACGAGCCCTTCCAGAAGCATGGCAACGCCCAGAGCAGTTAGCGGCATCTGTCCTTGCGGATGGAGAACGGCATGGCGGGTGCGAAGTGGATGGCCCGCCCGATCTTTCCCGCTGAGTTCGATGACGATCTCGGTCGACATGGGTTTTCCACTGCGTCGCGTCGAACTCACGCCAGTGGCGAGGTTGAACTGCACATTCGGGGCGTCCGTTGCGACAGCCAAACCCATGATGTCATACGGTGAGAAAGCGACAGCCTCCATCCTGGTGCCGTCGATGGCGCGAAACTGAGCTTTGGCTTCTTCGCCGAGGCGCCAGAAGAAGGCGCCGTTGCGCCGGGTGAGTGCGGCGGGCATGATTTCACCGAGGCGATGCAGGTCGATGGCCGACGCGGGACCACCCGTATCCTGTTCGTCTAACAACGCACCGATGGTGATGTCGTCCACGTGGCTGAATTCCTTGACGAACTCTAGCGTGGGCACCGTTACGGCACCAACAAGCCATTCGGCGCCGAGAACCACCGGTGAAGCATTCGGCTTTTGAATATAGGCGGCTACTTCAGGGCCGATTTCGGACGCGCCCGATGAAATACTGATATGCGGTACGCCACGCGTCTGGGCGAACCGGAGGCACGCGATGGCGTCATCTTTCACGAAGACCGCGATGGCGCTCACCGCACGTCCACCGAGACTCAGGTTATCGACAGCCAGATCGAGCACGACGCCTTCGGCGTTTCCAATTTCGGCGGCGACCTCTTTGGCCTTACCCAGGTTGCGACCGCCGATCAGCAGAGGCAGATCTGGATAGGCAGCACGAAGATATTGAGCTGTGCAGCGGCCAACAATTCCGGAACCGCCGGCAAGGAGAATCGGAGCTAGTGTCATTGCGAGACCTCACAAGATTAACGATAACAACCTACGTTTAGTAAGTTACCAATAGTAGTTTATAGTGATGCTTGTTACGAGGAGGATCGAATTCGTGAAATGCAGATCGGCACCGGGAGGAACATAAGATGGCTACTCGTCGGCTTTCGAAGGCGGATCGACGGCGCCAGTTGCTCGATATGGCACTGGTTGTCATTCGCGAGGAAGGGGCTGACCGGCTGACTCTGGGATACCTCGCCACTCGTGCCGGAGTCTCCAAGCCCATCCCGTACGAACATTTCGGCACGCGATCAGGGCTGCTGATTGAGCTTTACAAGTCTCTCGACAAGGAACAGGTAGATGCTCTGCGCGAGGCCTTGGGAAGCGTCCAGCAAAGCTTGAAGGAAACCGCTGATGTTCTGGCGAGCGCCTATATTCACTGTTCTGCGGACACAAGTGGCGAATGGCACGCGGTGGGGGCGGCGTTGACTGGCAGCGGAGAAATGGGTGCGGTGTACCAGGAACTAATAGACGGGTATGTCCAACTGTTCGTATCCGCGTTACGGCCGCATAGCGGGCTGACGCCCGATGCGCTTCAACAGCGCTGTGTTGGTCTAGTCGGAGCAGGGGAAGCGCTCTCGGTTATGATGATCGGCGGTCATTGCAGCGAGAAGGACGCTGCTGAAGCGCTTTCGTCGCTGATCCAGGGTGGGCTTCTGGACATATTCGGACGTCAGGTCAGTGAGTGACTGCCTCAGGGTGTTCAGGAAACAGCCAGTCATAGCTGTCGTCTGGTTGTCCGGGTGGGGTTAACTGCGGACGACTGGATACAGTCACCAAGGCGCCAGTGCGAAACGAGGCGTTGTGTTTCTGCAGTGGGGTACCACTTAGGTAACAGGTTCGAATTCGGTCCCCGGCACCACGGGTTCTTCGATTGTCGATCGCCGTTCTGTTCACCTTCTCGAAGTAACAGCAAGCCACTTGACCACGCTAACGCGACAAAGCCTTCCAGACCTTCAAGGACATAGGGCCTGAGACACACCGAACCAGTTCGCCACATCATGACCACAACGAGAAGCCTGGCGCTCATTCTGGCATGCGTGTTTGCCTTTTCTCGGCACGGCCACGCGCAATGTGTCGACATGGTCGCCACTCTTGACGACGGTCAGTTGATGCAGTCGCGGATTGCGCTGATCGACCGTGCCACGCCTGCCGAGCAGATCCGCATCCTCGCCTACATCTTCGAAATCGATCAGACCGGCGGCCTGCTGTTGCGTCATCTGGTCGACGCCGCGCGCCGAGGCGTGCCGGTCAAGCTGCTGATCGACGGCATCGGACCCGAGCCGCACTATCCGTTCGAGGACGAACTTATCGTCGCGCTGCACGAGGTGGCTCCCGGCGTCGAACTCCGAATCTTCCATCCGCGATCAGATGTCGTCGAGCTTTCGCATCGCATGCACGACAAGCTGTTCCTGGTTGGCGACACGGCGGTGATCGGCAGTACCTCGATCTGGGATGAGAGCTTCCGCAACTGGCTCAGCGAGCGCGATCTGATGGTGTCGGGCGACGCCCGCCAGGATGCTTCCTCCCTGCACGCCATGTACCAGCATTTCGCCTTGTTCTGGAATAGCCCGCAAGTGGTTCGCCCCGAGCCGGAAAAATTCCTCCAGGTCGCAAGTCCTTATCGCGTCTCGCAGGGTCATGCGACGCTCGACCCGGTGCGCATCCGTTATTGGCGCGAACGGCTGCAGGCTCCGCTCGATGGTGCAGCCCGGGCGACGGACCTGGCCGCTACCGATACACCGGCTGCCTCCGATACGCCCAATGATCCCGCCTGGACACCGATCGCCTGCGAGCGCCTGCGCTATGTCCACGACTGGCCCGACAAGCGCTCGCCTGGCACGTTGCAGGACATGCTAGACGCGTTCGATACGGCGCAGCACGAGATCCTGATCATCAACCCCTACCTGATCCTGGTGCCGGAACTGCGCGAGGCGCTTGAGCGCAAGCGGCGCGAAGGTGTTCACGTGATCCTGGTGAGCGCCTCGCTGGCGAGCATCACGCAGGAATTCCCCGCGGTCGGGCGCGCCTACGCCAACGATCTGCCCGGCCTGGTGAATGCCGGGATCGAGGTGCGCGAATATGCCGACCGGGAGAACCGCATGATGCACGCCAAGCTGGTCCTCATCGACGGCCATCGATACTATCTCGGCAGTTTCAATTTCGACTCGCTGTCGGCCCGCTTGAATACCGAAAACGGCCTGTGGATAGATATCCCTGAGGACGGGCTCGATCCGTTGCAAGACAGTGTGGCGTACTTCCTGCGCAACTCGAGTTCGGTGAGCGACGCTAATGGCCGTCTTTTGGCGGATCCCGATGCGCGCTGCCGGGCCGTTGGGTGCGGGGGGGCGTGGCGGTGGGTGACGGTGCTGATCAGGGGGTTTCTCTGAGCGCGGTGAATCGTGTAAGAAGCGGAATTTCTCTGAGGAGAGTCCTATCGATGGAAAGATAGGGCTGCCTTCAGCTACTACACAGCTTTCAGTGAAAACCGATCATCGTATGGAAACTGATCAACGTTGTCCTTGGTGACGGTAACAAAACAGCGGTTCGCCACTAGTTCCATGCGCTCTCTCGGCGTCAGTCCTTCTTCATTGAGCGATTCAGCTCGCAGTCCCAAAAGATCAACCGCGCCATCGACATTAAAGTGAAAGGTGTCGCCCAAGTGGTAATCGCGCCTAAAAGAAGTTCGCCATGATGAGTTGTGTCCCCATCCGTGGGCGAGGTCGTGGTGCGGTCGTGTCTTTCTGCGATGGGCCCAATAAAGAGTGGAAGTGCCAGCGACCTCCGGGTGCATAACGCTGGAACTTGCAGATACGGTTACGCCTGCCCGGATCAAGAGAAGAGGACCGAGCATCAGGCATGGCCAGTGGTACTTGATAATTTGAGGTGATTGAGCGGTCTTTGGGGAGCAAGATAGCGCAGCGATCTCGTGATAGAAAGGCGAGTACCTATCGGGGCGCATGACATCTAAGCCGATGCGTTCTGCGAAGCACACAAGCTCGTCCTCTGAGATGGTCGGGCCAGGCCAGTCACTTCCATCGGCTCGTCCACTCTGGAAACGAAGCACTAGAAGCTCGAACACGCGGCTTGCCGCGTAAAGCAACCAGAGTTCGTCTTCGGATACATTCGGAATGAGTCTGCCGGTTCTTAAGCGGATGGATCGGAGCCATTCGATTTCAGCAGGATTCTTCTCTATCCAAGGAATCAACACATCGACGAAGGCGGTCTGGCCTTGGTATTCAAGCAGCTCATCGTGGAGGAATCGAAATGACATGTAGAAATACTTGCGTCAAGGGGCTTAACGTGATCGGGACCGCACTAACGCGCAGAGGGTATCTGGCGTTTGTTCTCTAGTTGATGGCGCTTTTGGCCTCGGCACTCTCCACAAACTGCCCGCGATCGTGCGGAGTACCGCGACGCCTATTGGTTCGAGTCCGGTCCCCGCACCACTGATTTTCTCAACGTTTCCCATCCACTATCAAAGCCGGGTGATGAGTCTGCTACTCGTCCACCGAGTCATCCCGATCGTTCGCAGCACATCAAGGGTTTAACCTAATACTACCTACCGGTACAACCATTACAGTGTTCAATGTAATTGTTGTGTAGGAAACCCGTGACTACTGATCCAGATCCGCACTAGAACTCCGACATTCCTCACCAAGCGACTAGTCAGGATGATCCAAGGATAAAACGAATCGTGAGCTCTTCTTACGCTGCAAAGCGAACGTTCTACGTGCCCAAGGCTTTCTTTTACATTCAGGGCGCAGTCGCCTCGGTTTTATTGAACGTCGTTCTTTACTTTTATCTGGCGAACTTCCACGACGGAACATCGATTCCTGCGATGTTGTCCGCTTATACGGCTCATGCTTTTCAGTTCAAAGCTACGACCATCCTGCTCGCGTTCTTGCTGGGGCCAATGATAGTAATATCGGGGATGCTGGCAGGCCGCCTATGGCACGCGGATACGAGCCAATATCATCAGTTGAGCTGGATCGCATTGATCAGCGATATTGCGTTTCTCGGCGCATGGGGCGCTGCCATTGGCCTTGGTCTGGCAGCCATGGGCGTTCAGGAGTATTCGCCGCAGACGGTGTCTTATACGCTGATCGCCGGTTTTGCGTCCATCGCATCTGTGCTTGGGGTTCTTTGGGCACCATTTGGACTTTCATGCTTTTGTATTTCGATTAAATCCGGGCTACTACCCGGCTGGCTGAATATCCTCACGCTGATTGCCGTCTTGATGAACTGTTGCGCCGTGTTCGGAATGTTCACCATGACAGGTCCGCTTAACCCAATCAATGGTCAGATCGCCGCTGGATTCCCGTTTTATGGTCCGGTGACGTGGTTCAACATGGTCCTCGCCTGGTTGCTGTCGCAGATGTTCAGCAGAAAATAAGTTTTGCGAACTTGACCGGTATGGTTGTCTGCGCCGGATAGTGCAGAGGGGTGCGCATCACGGGGCGCTGAACACGCCAGTACGGTCGTCGATACATCGACGTGTAACGCTCGACAACTGCTCCGTGTCGAACCCGGACGATGGATATCGCACTTGCCGAACCATCAGCTATTCATCCACCATTTCGTATGGCATCCACGACCACCGACAACGCGCGGGAATATTCACGGCGGCTGGGATAGAAGATGTGTAACCCGGAAAACGTCGGGAACCAGTCTTCCAGCACCCATCGCAGCCGTCCGGCAGACACATGCGGCTCCGCGAGATCTTCCGGCACGAAGGCTAATCCTGCACCATCGATGGCCGCATTCAACATTTGATAGACCCCATTGAATGTGAGCTGCCCGTCGACGCGGACCTGTATCTCCCGCTTCCCCTTCTTTAGCTCCCAGGCGTACAAACCACCTCGCGTGGGCAAGCGCAACTTGATGCAATTGTGATTGAGCAGATCTTTTGGCCGAACCGGCGCGGGATGCTTCGCCAGGTACGCAGGGGAGCCGACTATAGCCAGTCGAGCGCGGGGTCCAACGCGAACCGCAATCATGTCCTTGGCTACCTGGTCGCCCCAACGCACTCCAATATCGTATCGGTCAGCGACGATGTCCGACAGGCCGTAGTCCACCACCATTTCGACCTTAATGTCTGGATAGTTTGGGAGGACTTTCGCCAGGCGCGGCCACAGCACGGTATCGGCTGCGTAATCGGTGGTTGTGATGCGGATTGTGCCGGCCGGCTTTTCCCGGGTTTCGATAATCGCGGCAAGTTCGCTCTCGATTTCGTCGAAGCGAGGTGCAATGGCATGCATCAGTCGTTCCCCAGCCGCGGTCGGCGCAACACTGCGAGTCGTCCGACTGAGTAGCCGTACTCCCATGCGCGCTTCCAATGCGCGCAACGCATGACTGAGCGCGCTTTGCGAGACCCCGAGTGTGGCGGCCGCACGCGTGAAGCTTCCTTCGCGCGCAACGGCGATGAAAGCCAAAAGGTCGGAGACATTTTCGCGCAGCATTGATGAGCACCTCTCATAAGTCCTAGCAGATTCTACTGCCTAGTCGGCATGAGCATCCGCGCGCAGAATTTCGGATGTGCTGATCAGATACGCCACGCAAGGAGAAACATGTCAAGCAAACTAACTGCAGCGCGCCAGTCCTTCGGGGCAGTTGCGCCGAAGCTCGCGGAACTGAGCGATGAAATCCTGTTCGGCGATATCTGGGAGCGCCCGCAACTGTCGAGGAGAGATCGCAGTCTCGTGACCTGTGCCGCGCTTGTCGCGCAAGGCAAGACGGAACAGATGAGTTTTCACTTTCCGCGCGCCATCGAGAACGGTGTCACGCACGCTGAACTCGTCGAGCTTGTCACCCATCTCGCGTTTTATGCGGGCTGGCCCAATGCAATGTCGGCCGTGACGAAGCTCAACGAGTTGTTCCCGGCCCCGAACATCTAAAGGAAACGTCATGGAATTGAAGAGACCCGGTTCGCAGGCATCAGTCAGAGGCCCCGCTCAGTGGTTCACGGGCACGGTGCGCATCGATCCTTTAAACGCACCGCCGCCGCCCGCCCGCGTTTCATGCGCAAGTGTGACCTTCGAACCGGGCGCGCGGTCGAACTGGCACACCCACCCGCTGGGCCAAACACTGCTTGTCACAGCCGGCTGTGGCTGGACGCAGTGCGAGGGCGAAGCGATTGTGGAAATACGGGCCGGCGATGTGATCTGGTGTCCGCCAGGCCACAAGCACTGGCATGGCGCATCACCCACGACCTCGATGACGCACATTGCCATCCAGGAAGCCCTGGAAGGGAAGAACGTGGAGTGGATGGAACGCGTTACCGACGAACAATATTTCGCCGGGCTTCAAGGAGAGCAATCATGAATCCGGTCTACGATTTCAAGGGCAAGGTCGCGCTCGTGACGGGCGCGAGTTCGGGAATGGGTCTGGCGACTGCCAGGGCGTTCGCTGAAGCGGGTGCGGCTGTCGCCCTGGTCGATATAAATGCCGATAAATTGAGCGCCGCGACCGAAGAACTCACGAAGCTTGGTCACACGGCAATCGGGATCGTTTGCGACGTGGCCGACGAGTTGCAGGCAGAAGCCGCAGTCGAGCGCACGGTTGCGGAGTTTGGCCGACTCGACATGGTCTATAACAACGCTGGCATTCTTGGCCCCATGTGCGAGATGTCCGACGAAACGGTCGACGCATACGACCAGACGCAGGAGGTCAACCTGCGCGGCGTCTGGACGTTCATGAAGCATGAGCTACGCCAGATGAAGAAACAGGGTAGCGGCGCGATCGTAAATTGTTCATCGCTGGGTGGTCTGGTCGGGCTGCCAGGACGTGCGGCATACCACGCGAGCAAGCATGGAGTGATTGGGCTTACCAAGAGCGCCGCCCTGGACGTTGCCGCGCTAGGTATACGAGTGAATGCGATATGCCCGGGTTGCATCGACACCCCAATGAGTGACGGGATCGATCCCGAGGCGACGAAGATATTTCTCAAGGATCAGCCGATTGGCCGTGCGGGCAGGCCCGAGGAGGTCGCCGCAGCTGTACTCTGGTTGTGCAGTCCTGGCGCTAATTTGATTGTCGGTGTAGCGTTGCCGGTTGATGGCGCCTTTGTCGCGCATTGAGATTGTGCCGCCTGAGAGTTGTCGTGCCCCTTGCTATGCGACGTCTACATACATGATTAACCGATGCGACCGGTGACCGTTATCGCAACAGAACCATGGTGCGGACAACTATGAATATTCCGCGGAAGGTATCGACCAGGACGTGGCGAGCACTCGGCCTGAGCCTGTTGCTGGGGGCTGGTTTGGGCTGCCGCCAAGAAGCTGGCGCGCACGTTTCACCGACACAGGTGGGCGTTGCTCGAACGCAAAAAGAATCGGATATGAATCTGCAGATCGCCACGAATGTGGATACAAGCGATGGACATGTCATCGTGCACGTGACGTGGAAGAATACTTCGGAGACGGATACTTACCTGTTCAGTCCGTGGCAACTCTTCCGGGACAATTTGATGGAAGGTAGTCTTCTGGAAATATCGCAGGCGGGACAGGAGGTTGATTTTCTGGGGGCGATGGTTAAACGAAGGGCCACGGAAGAGAAAGATCTGGTACGGCTGGCACCCGGACAGAACTTGCAGGCGCAGCAGGACATCACCACGCAATACCGATTTGCGACAGGCACGCACGTTTATAGTGTGATTTATTCCGCTTTCGTACAGGTAAACAGTCCTGAAAAATACATGACGGTGCAATCGCCACCGGCGACATTTACCTTGATGCGTTGACGTTCGCCGTAACCAGATAACCGGGCAGTATTTTCGGCAAGGAAGGGTAGATGGACAAGTTCCGACCAATCAACCGGAGTAAAAGACCGGGTAGGCTGGTGCTGATCGTCCTGACAGTGTTTGCCCTGATCTGGGTGCTGCTCAATCCCAAGGACACGCTCGAACGGGTGCGTGGCTTCATGCCCGGCACTTCTTCCAGCTCTATCAAGGGCGAATGGGTTGGTCACATCGACATCTACGGTATTCAGGACCCGTGGCACCGTGCTCTCTCGAAACCGGCTGTCATCCGCTTTGAACTCGGCCCCCCCGGCTACTTTCTCGGCAACCACGGCGGAACCGGCGAAATCTCTATCGCCGGCCAGCCGCCACGGGCCTTCCGCATACAAGCACTCTCCATCTCTGCAAAAGATCCAACCCGCGAGTTTCGCACCAGCCTTTGGCTCGATAGTTATCATCCCAATGACCCGAACGACCTCGTATCGGGTGGCTTTCACGGGCAGTGGAAACCTGGCGAAAGTCTCTCCATCGAACGGGATCTGTTTACCGGGTACAGCATGAAAGGGTTGCTCGTCAAAGGCACCGACGACGACTACAACTCACTCGTACAGGTTATGAACGCAGCGGTCGGCGCGAAACCTTAACGGATTTCGGTACGAATGCGCTCATTGGATTGGTTAGGGTAGCGATCCAGTCAATCGGGTGGCCAGTGACGAGCAAGGAGTGGTTCGAGTCCGATCCCCGGCACCACCGATTTTTTCTGGTACATCCAGGCAAACTACAACAGGACTAAATATGTCTGAGCGCGACAGCAAACTCCACGGTAGCTGGCGGTTGATTTCTTTCGAAACTGAACTTCAGGATTCGAACGAGCGCAGTCAACCGTGGGGCACCGACCCCAATGGCTACCTTATGTTTGGCGCCGACGGGCGAATGATGGTGCTCGTTACCGCAATGGCGCGCGAGCCAGGGAATACGGATGAGAAACTGCTGGCGCTTTTCCGTACCTTGATGGCCTACACCGGACGGTATCGGATAGACGGGGATAGGTTCATCACGAAGATTGACGCATCTTCGAATGAAGCCTGGAACGGGAGCGAGCAGGAACGCTTCTACAAGCTCGATGGAGACACGCTCGAGGTCTCTACGGCCTGGATGCCGAATCCGTTGGTGTCGGGAAATCCAACAGGAAGGGCTACTCTGCGTTTTAGACGTGAGTGATTTTCCCAGGACTGAGTTTGCAACTGGTCGCTAGTTCGCAGGCCGCCGACTCAACGGTGAGTCTGACAACTCGGCAGCAACCTTCCCCACGAACTTCCCGCGACCGCGAAGCGTGATCGTCGCACAAGTCTGTTTTCATCGATCCAGCGATTGTTCGTCCAGACAGGCTCGGATTATGATGTGTCGGCGAATTTTCGATGTTAGACATTCAAGTGACCTTTCAATATGCTAAAAGCGATCATTGCTCTCGTCATCGGGATCGGCCTGCTGATCGCGGCGGCGGTTAGTGTGCAGTCAACACGTGAATTCCTGCAAACGTCGATCGTTGTGCCGGGGCGCGTGGTCAGGCTGAATGCCGGCGGTTATCACCCGCAGATCGAATTTGTCACAAAGGCGGGCGAATCGGTTTCATATCCGCAGGGTGGAATCACGACGCGCATGAACGTGGGCGATCAACCTGAAGTCCGGTATTTACCCGATAATCCAATTCCCACGGCGACGATAACGACGTTCGAAGCCATCTGGGGTAATACGATCTTTTTCACGGTGCTGGGCATCGGTTTTCTTGTGAGTGGGTTAGTGACCCTGCCGTGGCGAAAATAAACTGATGACGGAGCGGTGCGTATGTCTTTCATGAGGCGCAGCAAATGGACGTACACCACCGGGGCGGGTGGCGGTGCCGGCTTCGAATTCGTGATGGCGACAGGCGGCGACATTATCCTGGCGGATCCACAGGGAAAACCCCAGAGTTTTGGTTATGGTGGCGTTGGGGTTGGCCTGAGCTGGTCGATAAAGATACCCAAGATCAAGCTGCCGAAGTTTTCGATACCTGAGGTCAAGCTGGCGAAAGTTGGCGGTCACAGCGTGGGCGCAACTGGATCGACCTTCGACTTTCCCAGCTATGGAGACATCTTCATAACCCCTTCATTTCACGGCGCAGAGCTGACTCGCGCAGATCTTCAGGGTTCGATTCTCTATATCGATGCGTCGATCGGCCTCATCTACGGCTGGGGGGGAGATCTGATGCTGCTGGGCATCGATACGCCGATGTTTCTCCTTGGGCTTTCGAATCCTGCGTTCTCGATGCTGATGGAGGATGCGGTGGCGCATGCGCCGGCCCTGCTGTTTATGCGCGGTCGGACGTTGGGCCTGCAAGCTGGGGCCAGCATAGGCATCCTCGCCGGGTACATGCACTGAACCTGCGGTGGATCCGGGAATCCGCGTCCCAGGGGCAGATCGCCGTGAATCTCAATTGAAAGGGAAAAGTTAAATCGCGCAAGGTTGAGGCGCGGAGGTAGCATTTTAAAAACATCTGAGGTTAATATCGACACTCCTTCCGGAGGTGCTCCGAGGCAGCCATGCAAATGTCCGATATCGCAAGTTTCTTTCAGCTCCAGAACAACCGCCTGTTTTCGATTGATAGCCCTTTAAAAGGGAACTCGGAACTGGTGCTGGTCGATTTTCACTGCGATGAAAGCCTGTCTGATCTGTTTCATATAGACGTTCAACTGGCTTCGCAGGACCGGACAATTGAACTGAAGAAAATGATCGGCCAGGCTGTGACAATTACGTTACAGCTCACGGACGCGACCGCGAGTTCGGATGAACGATATTTTCACGGTTATGTCGTGTCATTTTCACATATCGATACTGACGGTGGCTTCGCGAAATACCGCGCGACGATCATGCCGTGGCTGTGGATGCTCTCACGACGCCAGGATATCCGGATTTTTCAGGAACAGACTACGCAGGATGTGCTCACGAAGGTGTTTCAGGAGTATGGCAATCTCGCGTCGTTCGAATTCCGTCTTTCGAAGGCGACGGCGAATCGCAGTTACTGCACGCAGTACAAGGAAACGGATCTTCAGTTTGCGCAGCGGCTGATGCAGGAAGATGGCCTGTTCTATTACTTCGAACACGCGAAGAACGGGCACAAACTGATCATTACCGACACGTCGACTACGGCAAAACCGATCGATGGCCAGAGCGCGGTACTGCAGTACAACAAGGGGGAAGCCCTCGACAACCTAGCCGTCGTCAAGTCGTTCACGGCGCGGCGGGAGCTGGCATCGGATACGGTCGGCGTGAAGACGTTCGATTACAAGATGCCGGGTGCTCGCCGTGCTGCAGCCGGCAGTACGGACGTCGACCAGGGGGACGTCCCATCGTACGAGATTTACGATTACCTCGGCGAACATGGTTTTCCCAACAGCGACCGAGGCGAGGAAATGGCGCGTTTCCGGACTGAGGCGCTAGCTGCGCACAGCAAGCTTTTCAGCGGTATGACCACAAGCCGGCGTCTGATGCCGGGCCGGTATTTCGAGCTCGATAATCACTACGATCATGAGCAGGCCGAGCAGGATGACAGGCAGTTCGTGCTGCTGAGTGTGGTTCATTCCGGCACGAACAACTATCAGGCGGGCGAGGGTGCGGCGAACTATGCGTGCAGCTTCACCTGCATCCGCAAGAAGATTCCCTACCGGCCGCCGTTCGTGATCGACCGGCCGACGAACATCGGCCCGCAGTCCGCAATCGTGGTCGGTCCAAAGGGCGAAGAGATCTATACCGATTCGCTCGGCCGGGTGAAGGTGCAGTTTCATTGGGACCGCCAGGGGAAGCGCGATCAGGGGAGTTCGTGCTGGGTTCGCGTGGGGCAGCCGTGGGCAGGCAGTGGCTTTGGGATGGTCCAGATTCCGCGAATCGGGGATGAAGTAGTCGTGATTTTTCTGGATGGCGATCCGGACCGGCCTCTGATTATCTCGCGGGTTTATAACGCGATGAATATGCCGCCCTGGGCGTTGCCTGACAATGCGACGCAGAGCGGGATATTGACCCGTTCGAGTAAGGGGGGAGCGTCAATACGGCGAACGCCATTCGGTTCGAAGACAAGATGGGGCAGGAGGAGGTCTGGATCCATGCTGAGAAGGATCAGCGGATCGAGGTCGAGCATAACGAATCGCATACCGTGGGTAACGATCGCACCAAAACCGTCGACCATGATGAGACTGTTCAGGTCAACAACAACCGGACGGAAACTGTCGGCAACAATGAGACGATTACGGTGGGGGTGAACCGGACGGAGACGGTCGGCAGTAATGAAACGTTGACGGTTGGCGGTAACCGCACCGAGACCATTGAGGGGATGGAGAATCTGGTGGTCGCGCTGACTTCGACTGAGACGGTCGGCCTGGCCAAGGCGCTTACGGTGGGCGGCGCCTATGGAGTGACAGTCATCGGTGCCGCAAACACTGCGGTCGGCCTGGCGAGTGCGGAAGAGGTGGGACTCGCAAAAACCACCAAGGTTGGCAAAACCTACACGATCACGGCAGGCGACAAGATTGAACTCAAGACGGGCAAAGCTGTGCTCATTATGGAAAGCAACGGGCACATCACATTGCGCGGGACGCAACTGCTTATCGAAGGCTCCGGTCCTGTCCAGATCAATGGCAAGGACGTTGACATCAACTGACGGGGGCGGCGATGGAGTTCTCCAATTTCACGCCCTTTCCGGCGCTGGCTTTTGAATCATTTGCGCCCAATGGAGCGTCATTTCATACCGTTGTCCTTCGACAGACCTTCGAACTACGCAACGGCTCGTTGGTGCTTGCGCAGAAGCAAAAGCCTCTGGCAACCACCGATCGTTTTTTTGGTGAACCGAACCAGTCGAGCGTCGTGGAGGAAAGCGATCTCGCGCCGTACAAACCGTTTTGTGACGTGCTCGTTGATGCAACTGCGTATGTCCCCCAAGGGAGGCCGTTACCGCGCTTCGCGGTGGGCGTCAGGCTTACTTCGGCACCGATGATTACAGATCGAGCCTCGGCCACTGCGTCGACTCAGGTCCTGCTTGATCGACGTTTGGTTGTCATGGGGGAAAGGTATTTTGTCCGGCGATCGACGCTCGTACGGTACCTGAACAAGGCCGTCGCCATAGGCACCTTCGGTGCAGTGCGTCGCGCGGACTGGAAACTTACAGCACCGAAGCCGATTGCCGCATTGCCTGTCCGCTACGAATACGCATGGGGCGGGCAGTGTCGCGTCAATGCTGATCATGCTGCGGCCGGGCGCGTACCGAAGGCCGTTCGACTCGATGACCAGCAGCAAGCCGGGCATCCGGATCAGGGGCAAATCCCCGTTGCCCATACGACGTGTGAGGCGAATCCGGTAGGCCTTGGATTTGCATGCCGGTGGTACGTAAAGGCGATGAAGTTGCGGCAGGTGGCCGCTCCGCAGATTGAGGCGGCAGGACAGTCGATTACGGTACAAGCATGGCTCCGTGCGTCGGAAGAGCAATCTCCCGCCTCATTGCGTCCTGCTGGTATTGGCGTTGTCGGTAAGGCATGGACTACTCGGCTCAGCTTGGCAGGGACCTACGACGAGCGCTGGCTCGCCGAGCGTCATCCAGGATTGCCTGACGACTTCCAGTTTCGTTACTGGAATGGTGCGCATGCGGACATGCAGGTTCCGCATCTGAAGGGTAATGAAACCCTCGTACTAACGAACCTCGTTCCGCACGGAACACTACATTCGAAGGTAGACGAGCGGGGCAATACCACTTTGCGCATTCCCTTGCCGGGTCACCTGCCGATGGGCTGGATTTACACCGATCAGGGACTCGGGTTCGCCCCCTTCCTGCTGGATACGCTGTCGGTGGATTTGTCGGAGACGACAAAGCCAGAAGTCACTCTAGTTTGGCGGGCCACACTCATGAAATCGGTCCGCGCCCAACGCTTCGAGGCGAGATTTATCGATAGCGACGAGATGGCACGGCTTTCTGCATCGACACCAACGGTTCTGGACGGTTCAGCGGGAGAACGCCATGGCTGATCCCGTTCCTGTAATCACGATCACCGGTGACGCGGGAGACGTCTTCCGCGAACAGTTCAACATCCAGAACGTCGAGCAGGCTCGCGACGCGGTTAATAATCTGGACGCGCTGTGGAATACCCCGAATCCCTGGAGTGAGCGCGGACGTCCGGTCGATCGCGAGACGTTCGATGAAGCGGCGCAGGAGGTGAAGCAGCGCTTCGAATCTGGCAGATATAAGCCCGAGGAACAGGCGCAACCCTCGGATCATTTTTCGACCGGCAACCCGATTGCGTCGAGACAGGACGGAACCTTCAAGGCGGTGAGCAGTACTCCGGATGTATGCAAGACTCCAATGGGAGGGGCAACGCCACCTGTGCCGTACCCGGTGATTTCTGATCTCGGTGGCTCGGCGGAGATCGTTCCAACTGTACGATTCAATGGCAAGCCGGCCTATGTTCTCGATCAGAGTGTGGTACCAACGTGTACGGGCGACGAGGCCGGTGTGGCCGATGGGGTGAAGTCCGGTACCGTTGGGGGTGAAACCAAGCCGAGCCGAGGCAGTAGTACGGTTCGAGCGGGAGGACATCAAGTCATTCGTGACGGCGATCCGTGCACGATGAACAGCGGCAATTGTACCGGCACGTATGTGACCGCGCCGTCACCGGGCACTGCAGTGGATGGCAGTGGAAATGTGGTCGGGGACGCCAATCCGCCGCCCGACAAGGGGGCTTTGCATCAGGTCGGTGGGTTCTTCAAGGGGGCTGGCGGGGCCTTGTGGGACATGGGGAAGGGGCTGGTGGGACTCGGAGTCGGAGCCGCGAAGCTATCGCCCGTGTCGCAGCTTGCGGAAGGCCTTTCCGACCTGACGGGAGCGAATGTCTACCATGGCTACTCGGAGACACAACAGGCGATCAATCAAACGGCACAGGCGGTCTATAACCATCCTGGAGCGATTGTTGATGGCATCACCAAGCCCTATATGGAAGCTTGGAGCCAGGGAAACTATGGTGAAGCTGTCGGTCGCGGCGTTGTTGATGTCGGAGGTTTCTTCGCCGGTGGAGTCGGAGTTGCCGGCAAGGCGGGAGAGGCGGGCAATATAGCGGGTAAGGTGGGTGAGATTGCGAATGCCACCGGTAAAGTAGGTGAAACAGCAACCACTGTCGGCAAGATCGGTGAGGGTGCTGACGCCCTGAATACCGCCGACAAGGTGGCGGAGGCCGGAGACGCAGCGAAGGTAGCTGATGCTGCTGGCGCGGCAGGAACGAAAGCGCCGGTCGTTCCAAAAGCCGAGTTCGAAAAATTGGCTGATATTTCCGGCGATGGTGTTCGTGTCAAACCTGCCGGAGGTGCTTGGAAGTACCCACCTAACTGGAGTAGCTGGATCAAGAAGGGCGGTAAGATCGTTACCCATGAAGATGGTTCCGTGACGTACATTCGCAAAGATGGTGTTCAAGTCACTTACAATAAGGAAGGGTTCCCTGACTTTTCTCCACATGCCACGCAGACGGTTGAGATTGACGATATGCAGTTCAACCATACTAGCGATTTCCGGAAGGCGAACGAGGAGATTGGATTGACTGGCAGTGATCCGCCGGACGGCTTCACCTGGCACCATGTCGAAGATGGGAAGACGATGCAACTGGTGCCTCAGTCGATTCACAATGTTGCTGAAGGCGGCTTCCCGCATGCGGGTGGGGTATCTGTGGGTGGTGGCGGTTAGCGGGTTCGAGCTTAGACACGGTGAAGGACATGAAAGAACTTACATATTCGAAGCATGAGCATTCGTCTGTTCGGCACGATGGTGCTAGCGACGAGGAAATCGATGAATTCTTTTCTTCCCGCGGTTTGGCGTGTCCAGCTGACTACCGGGCGTTCTTGCAGAAGTACAACGGTGGCTGTTTCAATGAGGGTTATCTAGCAGATACGTCATTGGGACCATTGCTTGTGTCCTATTTTTCGACGCTGGCTCCCAGCAAAAATCGCCACATCCCAACACAGATCGAAAATCTAGACGAGTACATCCCATCGGGCTTTGTACCTATCGCTGACGATCCGGGTGGAAACTTGTATTTGCTAGATTGTGACCGCAACTCGGAGCGTAACGGCAAAATCTACTTCTGGAATCATGAGAGTGCCGAGCCATCAGAGGATCCTGTCCTGAGCAGCTTTAACAACATAACATTGCTCTTTGATTCTTTTGCGGATTTTTTAGATGCGATGAAAGACAAGAGCGAGGTCTGACGAAAATGCGTTCAAAAGTGAATTTGTAAAGGTTTGCAATGGACTATCCGTTAAGCGGTGAAACTGAGGCACATGCTTCCTTCATCCTGAATGCCGTCCCACAGCAAAAACAGATTGGGAGTAAGGTTGTCAATTCTATCGAACGGGGCGATGGGGCGGTGACTGCGTATTCTCAGAACGGGAAAGTTTATTCCGTCCGCATTAGGAGTCCGTTTTCTGGCGATGTGCGTGGGATAAGAATCGGGTACACCAAAGACGAAGTGATTCGCGTGTTGGGGAAGCCGAATAAACTATGGCCAGTTCATGATGGGATTGCTCGCTGGTTCTACGATGCGGAATCGTTCATGAGAGTGGATTTCGATCCTGAGACCAACGTGGTTGAGGTTATATACGTCTGAGAGATTGTTGATATGATCGTTCGGTGCTCGAAATTCTAATGCGCTACTAGTGTCCTGCCTTGGCAGAATTGGACTCCTATCTATACTGAACATGCTGGCCACAGCAAATTTCGTCGATGACGTTCGCGGCCTTAAAACGCCGTATCTGATCGTTGTCGGCGACAAGGATCCCGGACTTGACTCCACAGCCATGCAGCACACTTTTCTGGCGCGGCATCCGAATGCAGAATTGCACGTCATTCCCAACTGCGGCCACTACCCGATGCAGGAGTGTCCACCGTATTTCGCAACCGTTATCGAGGGTTTCCTGAAACGCAAAGCCGTTTGACCTGAAGGGCGGAGGTCACGTTGAACGCGGACATATTCGGGCCTGGGCCTGGATTGTCCGCAAGGAGTCGACCGCGGACGGATGGAGAAGCGAGGCCCAACGTTCACATGCTCTCGACGGGCCTACACCCACAAGCACTAGCACTTAGAAAAAACTACTCACTTCACACGCTCTAGCACCACATGAAGCGAGCCTTTATAGCTGCGCTCAGCAAAGGGCTTATATCCCAGACGACTCGCGATCCGAAAGGACGGAAGATTCTCCTTCCCAATCAGACACACAGTACGCTTCGGCGATAGCGTCTCATCGATCCACCGATGCGCCGCAGCTGCAGCTTCGAGCGCAACGCCTTGCCCTTGCATGGATCGGGAAATGATCCAGGCTGCTTCCGGATATCCATCGAAGTCTTCACCGAGGGCACGATGAAAATCCGCCAGTCCGGTCTCACCAATGAACTGTCCGTCGGACTTTCGAAAAACAGCAAAGAGGCCGAAGCCTAGCAGCGACCAGTGCCCTGCATATCGCAGCAGCCGGTTCCACCCATCCTCGCGCGACAGCGTAGGCGCAGCGATGAACTGAAACAGCTCACGATCAGTAAACATGGCGTACCACGCCTCAAAATCGGCAAGGCGATGGGGGCGTAAGATAAGGCGTTCGGTCTCGATCATTGGGTGAATATAACCTAGGTGCAGAATCGGACGCACGAGTCCCTCAGTGCCATGGAAGCGGTTGGCAATCACCCTATAACCAAGGCCGGACGCCAAGGAGACATCATGCCCATCAAGAGTATGCACAACGTCGGCATCGTGGTCGAAGATATGGACGCAACCATCGAGTTCTTCACCGAACTCGGTCTCGATCTCGAAGGGCGTGCCCCAGTAATTGAAGGGGACTGGGCAGACGGCGTCACCGGACTGCGTGGCATGCGCGTCGAGATTGCCATGATGCGCACACCAGACGGTCACAGCCGGATCGAGTTCTCCCGTTTCCTCGCACCACCCGTGGCCGCGGATCACCGCATGGCCCCAGTGAACGCGCTCGGCTATCTACGCGTCATGTTTGCCGTCGAGGACATCGACGATACGCTCGCGCGCCTTGCCAAACTCGGTGCGAAGCTCGTCGGCGAAGTGGTCCAGTATGAGAACGTGTATCGGCTCTGCTACATCCGCAGTCCCGAGGGAATTCTCATCGGGCTTGCGGAAGAACTCGGGCAGTAGACTTCGCGGGAGAATCCCATCGAACACGGTCGTCGAGACGCGATACGACGCCTCGCGCTAACGCTGCGACGTACGTTCACCAACATCCACCGACCGCTTCCCACGCGTCAACGAAACACTCCGGAATTGTTCGCGCTGACGCTCTTCGTTAAAGATCGACAGCGACGGCTTAACCAGATCATGTCGCGACACGATACCCACTAACAAACGGCCCGTTTCATCCGCCACCACCGGCACACGATCGAGCGAGCGCGAGGCAAGACGCGCCGCGACAAGCCGGCATGTTTCGTCGGGCAACGCAACATCGGGATGCTGACCCACGCACAGATCACCGACGCTAGTTGTTCTGGCATCGTCCTGCGCTACCGCAATCAACATCTGCCGATCCACCATCCCGACCAGCACTCCAGCGCGCACGATGGGATACGCCCGGTGCAGTTGCTGCGAATCGAAGTACTGCTCAAGCGCATCGGTCACGCTAGCATCCGCATCGATGGTTTTTACCGTACGCGTCATGACTTCGTCGACGTGATGCCGTTCGAGCGGATCGATCCCGTATTCGCGGTAGATGTGGTATCCACGACGCGCGATCTTCTCGGTCAATATCGAGCGACGCATGAACAGCACCGTGAATCCGTACGACACGGCTGCGGAGGTCAGCAACGGCAGCAACGCATTCGCATCGTGCGTCAGTTCAAATGCGAACACCACCGCCATGATCGGCGCGCGCATCATCCCGCCGAGCGCCGCTGCCATGAAAACCAGCGGCCAGACAGCGGGGTCGCCACCCGGCATCATCGGACCGAACACAGCGCCTAGGCCCGCACCCATCATCAGCAGCGGGGCGAGTACGCCTCCCGACGTTCCGGACCCTAGCGCGATGACCCAGATCACCGCCTTGACGAGCACGATTGCCAATACAACGCTCACCGTCAGGTGATTCAGCAGCAAGTCGCCGATCACGTCGTAACCGACCCCAAGTGCACGAGGCTGAAAATAACCGCCGATGCCTACGGCAATACCGCCCAACGCAGGCCACCACATCCAGTGGATCGGCAGGCGCGCAAACAGATCTTCCACCTTGTAAAGCCAGCTCGACAGCGCCCACGAAAGCGCACCGGTCATGAGTCCCGCGACCGCACACGAAGCGAGGCCAATCGGGCCAAGCGGCAGCGTCTGCAGAGGAAACAGCGGGCCAGCGCCCATCAAAAGAGGTCGTGTAAACCCAGCCACCGCGCAGGCCACCGCAACCGGCAACAAACTGCGTGGACGCAGCTCGAACAGCAGCAACTCGACAGCGAGCAATACCGCGGCGACCGGTGTGCCGAACACAGCAGTCATACCGGCCACGGCACCCGCAACCAGCAGCGTCTTACGCTCGCCGCTCGACAGATGAAAGTACTGCGCGATGAGTGAGCCGATCGCGCCACCCGTCATGATGATCGGACCTTCCGCGCCAAACGGACCGCCGCTGCCGATCGCAATAGCAGACGCAAGCGGCTTGAGCACGGCGACCTTCGGCGACATCTTGCTCTTGCCGAACAGGATGGCTTCGATCGCTTCTGGAATGCCGTGTCCGCGGATCTGTTCGGAGCCGAATCGCGCGATCAATCCGACAACCAGACCGCCGATCACCGGCACGACGAGCACCCACCAGCCTAGCGTGTTAGTGGAGGGCGAGTGGTTCCCGATCGATACCGTCTGAAAGAAGAACAGATTGGTAAAGAAGCGAATCAGGTGGAGCAGGAAGCCGGCCGCGAGGGTACTCATTACGCCTAGCGTCGCCGCAATGAATGTGATTCTGAGCAGCCGGGTATCGGTGGCGAAATCGCCTTTGGAGGTGTTCACGTGTACGTCGAATCCAGATAGTCGGGTGTAAGAGCCAGTTTCAGGCACATGTTGCACGGAATTATACATCACAATATGATGTATAATCGGAGCATGGTCACGCGGCTTTGGGAGTACCGACCTGTGCTGACTCCGCTCAAACGGATTCTTCTGTGCTACGACGCGACGCCGGAAGGGCGGTGTGCGCTGCGGTGCGGCGCGATGCTCGCGCGACAACTGCAGGCTGAAACGCATCTGCTGTCTATTCTCGACATCAACTGCTGGATGAGCGGCTTCGACGTTCTCTCTTCGATGAGGCTCGAAGTCGACGAACTGGCGGCAAAGGAGACGCTGCACGATGGGAATGTCCAGACGCGCTGACTTCTTCCCCGGCGCTAACGCATATCATTCTGCGATATAGTTTCCGCTCACTGCATAGATGGGATTCCGATGAAAGAACAGATTCGTGCGCTAACCAAGGCCAACTTCGAGCAGTTGTCGGAATTCCGCTACCAGATGCGACGCTTCGAGCGCTTCTCCGAACAGGCTGCGCAAGACGAAGGCATCACGCCGTTGCAGTACCTGTTGCTGCTGCACATAAAAGGTTATCCGGAGCGCGACTGGGCGACGATCGGCGAACTGGCCGAGCGGCTTCAGGCGCAGCATCATGGAGTGGTTGCACTGGTTTCGCGTTGCGAGGCGCTTAGCCTGGTTCGACGTCAGGTGAGTGAGGTCGACCGCCGTCAGGTGGAAGTACACCTTGAAAAAGCCGGCGAGCGAGTGCTCGTGAAGCTTGCTGAGTTGCATCGTGCAGAACTGAAATCGCTTAAAGGCGCGTTTCAGATTCCGCAAATCGACTTTGAATAGCGGCGTTTAAGCGGCATTTAAGCGGCTTCAATCCGCTTGCGATTCGCGGATCAGCTTCCCAAGCAGGCGCTTCAGTTCTTTCGTGTTGCGCAGGCCGAGTGCTTCTTCGATCGCATCATGATGCGCGTCGACGCTACGCCTTAGACGCGCAACCAGTTCCAGACCCCGATCGCTGATATACACGAGCACCTTGCGGCTGTCGTTTTCATCCTGCGCGCGTTGCACAAGGCCGCGACTGACGAGCTTGTCGATGTTCTTCGTCAGTGCAGGATGATTGAGCAGCACCGTCTCGGCCAGTTCGCCCATTGCATGACCTTGTTCGTCGGACACCGCCTGAAGAATGCGCCAGTGTTCTTCGGTCACCTGTTCGTCGGCGATCGACTGGGTCACGCCGAGCTTCATCTGACGATTCGCTGACGCCAGCAAATAGGCGAGATAGTCTGAGAGTGCTTGTTCCGGCATGGTAGATGCATATCGTGGGTTGAATGCCATCGATCTTACGCAAGTAAACTTTCCCAGGAAAGTATCGGTGCGAAAATACACCGTGGCGGTGCGACGCGGGCCTCTGTGCGCCCGTTGATGGTGCGCGCGCGAGCGTAGAGTATGGAGTGTCGTGCTTCTTGCCAGAACCAGGAGACTGCCTTGCCCGCCTGTTCGACCGTCAACGTAGTACTCGAGCGACGATGAAGCGACGTTCCCCTTCGCGACGCCATGCGAAAGAACTGACGATTGCCCTGTGCGTGCCGCTAGGCGGCGCGGCGGGCCTTTGGGGGCCGGCCGCGCTCGCGTCGGCACGCCTTGCCGTGGCAGAGCTCAATGCATCGTCGGGCATTGCGGGCCGGTTTTGCCGGCTGGTCACGATCAATGCCGGCGACGACGCCCACGAAATCGAGGCAAGCCTGATCGAGCTGGTCGAAGCCGAAGAGGTCGACGCACTCGTCGGCATGCATACGAGCGCCGTGCGCCACGATCTGCTCAACGCCATCGGCGGAAGCATTCCGTTCGTCTATACGCCACTCTACGAAGGCGGTGAACGCACGCCCGGTGTGTTCGCGATTGGGGAAACCACCGTCAACCAGTTGCGTCTCGCGATTCATTGGCTTGGCGAGCATCGCCATCCGCGCCGCTGGATGTTTGTCGGTAACGACTATGTATGGCCGCACGTGACGCATCGGCTCGCGCATCGTTTCGTCGGCGAATCCGGCGCGAGTGTTGTGCGCGAAATGTATCTGCCGTTCGGCGGCGGCGATTATGGCTACGTGCTCGACCAGATACGTGCCCAGAAGGCCGACGCTGTATTGCTGTCGTTGATCGGTCAGGACGCGATCGACTTCAATCGCGCTTTTGGCGCCGCAGGTCTTGCGGGACGTGTGGTGCGTCTGTCGTGTGCGCTCGGTGAGAACGAACTGCTCGGCATCGGCGCGCAACATACCGACGATCTCTACGTCGCATCGGGATACTTCGCCAGCCTGAATACCGACGCCAATCTGTCGTTCAAGGAGCGCTACCACAGTCACTTCGGTGCCCGTGCGCCGACGCTCGATACCTTCGGCCAGTCCACGTATGAGGGCGTTCACTTTCTAGCTGCGTTGCTCGACGATGCCCGCCGGCGCAATCCCGCCGACGAAGGTGGACTTGCCCGGCTCGGCACCGCTCCGCTCGCGTATCGCAGTGCGCGTGGCGCGGCCTATGCCGGTGGCCGGGTCAATCGTGTACCGATCTACCTCGCTCGAGCAGCAGGTCACCAGTTCGAGGTGATCACACCAATTTGATCTCCATGCTGCGCAGCAACGATTTATTTTCCACGGAAAATAAATCGTTGACTTGGAAAATAGTCCTTCCTACCATTGCTCGCAGGTCAGGTGTGCCGCATCCAGGATACGGCTGACCGTCAAGGCACGTCGGCCTGAAGAAGAGGCCGACCTGTCCCGATTCCCATCGAGTGAGGAGTCGTCATGGCAGTCAAACGTCCTACGCCTGGTCAGCTTGACGAGGTTGCGTTGAGTCTCGGTATTCATCTGTCGGAGTCCCAGCTTGCCAGCTACAACCAGCTGTTGCAGGCCAATTTCGATGCCTACGATGTCATCGATGCGTTGCCTGACTATGTGCCGCGCGTGACGTACCCGAGAACGCCAGGTTACCGGCCGTCTGCCGAAGAAAACCGCTACGGCGCCTGGTATGTCAAGACCGAGGTGAAGGGCGCGCCGACCGGCAAGCTGGCAGGCAAGACGGTGGCGCTCAAGGACAATGTTTGCTTAGCCGGCGTGCCGATGATGAACGGTGCCTCGACACTCGAAGGCTATGTGCCCGATGTGGACGCAACGATCGTGACGCGCCTGCTCGACGCGGGCGCGACGATAGTCGGCAAGGCCACCTGCGAATATTTCTGTTTTTCGGGCGGCTCGCATACGAGCTCGCCTGCGCCGGTTCATAACCCACGACGCGCCGGTTATTCCGCGGGCGGCTCGTCGTCTGGCAGCGCGGCGCTCGTTGCAGCAGGGGAGGTCGATCTTGCGATCGGCGGCGATCAGGGCGGATCGATCCGTATGCCGGCGTCGTATTGCGGCGTGTATGGCATGAAGCCTACGCACGGACTCGTTCCCTATACCGGTGTCATGCCGATCGAACTGACCATCGATCACACAGGGCCGATGTCCGCGACGGTCGCCGACAACGCGCTGATGCTGGAGGTGCTCGCGGGCCCCGACGGTCTCGATCCTCGCCAGTATGCGGAGCAAACCTCGAAGCCCTACGCCGATCTGATGAAAGAAGGCGCGCGCGGACTAAGAATCGGTGTCGTACGCGAAGGCTTTGGCTGGCCGCAATCGCAGGCCGCATCCGACGACAAGGTGCGCGAGGCCGCCAATCGCCTCACCGATCTCGGCGCAAAAGTCAGCGAGGTGTCGATTCCCATGCATAAGCTTGGACCCGCCATCTGGCTGCCGATTGCAGCAGAAGGCGCGACCCAACAGATGATGAAAGACAACGGTCACGGCTTCAACTGGAAGGGTCTCTACGTGACGGGCATGATCGACTTTCATGCGGGCTGGCGCGAGCGCGCCGACGAACTGTCGGAGACACTCAAGATCACGATGGTGCTGGGCGAGTATTTCATCAAGCACTATCGCGGGCACTTCTACGCAAAGGCGCAGAACCTGTCGCGGCAACTGAAACTTGCTTACGATACGGCATTGTCCGACTATGATCTGTTGCTGATGCCGACGTTGCCGCTAACCGCCACACCGCTTCCCGAAGCGGGCGCGCCGCTGGAAGAGGTGATTACGCGCGCTTTCGAAATGCTGCCGAATACCTGTCCGTTCGACGTGACCGGACACCCGGCAATGAACGTTCCGTGCGGCATGATCGAAGGATTGCCGGTGGGCATGATGCTGATCGGCAGGCATTGGGACGAAGCGACGATCTATCGGGCGGCCTGGGCGTTCGAGCAATCCGCCGACTGGACCACGCTTTAAGTTGCATCGTACGAGCCATTCCTCTTAAGCGCGTGAAGAGACGCATACGCTGTTTAACCGCCGCATCTTATTCTGGACCCTTCCATGGATCGTCGTTCGTTCATCAAGTCGTCCGCTCTTTCCCTTGCCGCCGGCGTGGCCGGTGCGGTGCCATTTGCAGCGTCAGCTGCGGATGAAATCCTGGTTGGCGGCATCACGGACCTGTCGGGTGGTCTCGACATCTACGGCAAGCCTATGGCCGATTGCCTGACGATCGCAGTTGAAGAATGGAACGCGCAAGGCGGTTTGCTTGGCAAGCAGATCAAGCTGTTGACCTACGATCCGCAGTCCAGCATGCAGCTCTATACGCAGTTTGCGCAGCAGGCAGCGCTCAAGGACAAGGTCGCGGTCGTGCAGGGCGGTATCACATCGGCCTCGCGCGAAGTGATGCGGCCGGTGCTCGATCGCTATCGCACGCTCTATTTCTACAACACGCAGTACGAAGGCGGTGTGTGCGACCGCAATACGTTTTGCACCGGCGTGACACCGGGGCAGACCGTCGCGAAGCTCGTGCCGTACGCGATGAAGAAGTGGGGCAAAAAAGTCTATGTCGTCGCGGCCGACTACAACTACGGCCAGATCACCTCGCAGTGGGTCAAGAAGTTTGTGCAGGATAACGGCGGCTCGGTCGCATCGATCGATTTCTTTCCGCTCGACGTGACGAATTTCGGTTCGACCATTTCGAAGATCGAGGCGGCTAAACCGGACATGGTGGTGTCCGCGCTGGTGGGCGGCGCGCATATGTCGTTCTACCGGCAATGGGCGGCAGCCGGTTTGCACAAGAAGATCCCGCTTGCGTCGACGACCTTTGCGGGCGGCAATGAGCAGATCGTGCTCTCCCCCGAGGAATGCGACGGGTTTCTGGTGTCGTACAACTACTTCGAAAATCTCGACAATCCGGTCAACAAGGCATTCAAGGACCGCTTCCACAAACGTTTCGGCAGCAATTATCCGAACATCACCGAGCTCGCGATGGGCACCTATCAGGGCTTCAATCTGTGGGCGCAGGGCGTGAAGAAAGCGGGCACGCTAGAACGAACCAAGGTAATCGAGGCACTCGAATCCGGTATCAGCATCGATGCACCGAGCGGCAAGGTATCGATCGATCCGGCCACGCACCACTGCGTTCTCAACGTCAGTATTGCGCAGGTGCGCAATCACAAACTCGATATCGTCGAGACATTCCAGGCGCAGCCACCTAGCGATACGAGTGCCGTGTGCAACCTGATCAAGAATCCGCGCGACAACCAGCAATACGTGATCAAGCTGTAAGGCTCGCCTCGTCAGGTAACCGGCAATACGCGATGTGAAGGAGGTTCGATGGATCTCGCCGCCATTGTGGTCATTCAGGTGCTGTACGCAATCGCAAGCCTCGTCGTTGTCTCGGCGGGACTGGCGGTCATCTTCGGCATGATGAAGGTCATCAACCTCGCGCACGGCGAGTTCATGATGCTGGGCGCCTATGCGGCAATCGAATCGATCCGGTTCGGCGTCAATCTGTGGGTCGCGATTCTGGTCGTGGCGCCCAGCGTGGTCGGCGCGATCGGCATCGTGCTGGAGCGCCTCTTCATTCGCCGGCTGTATGGGCGCATGGTCGACACGATGCTCGCCACATGGGGACTCTCGCTGCTGTTGATCGGCATCGTCACTTCGATTGCGGGCAATACCACAGCTGGAATCTCCGCTCCGCTGGGCAATTTTTCTATCGGCGCCTATTCCGTCAGTACCTATACGCTGGTCATCATCGCGGTTGCGCTCGTGCTCGCATTTGCCTTGCGATGGGTGCTGCTGCATACGTCGCTTGGACTGATCGCGCGCGGCACGATGCAGAACCCGCAGATGGCCGATGCGCTCGGTATCAATCCGGGTGTCGTCTATTCGACGACCTTTGCGATCGGTGCGGCACTCTCGGGTCTGGCCGGCGCCTTGCTCGCGCCGATGACCGGCGTGGTGCCGACGATGGGCGGTGCGTTCGTCGCCAAAGCGTTCATTACTGTTATCGGTGGCGGACCTGCCATCGTGATCGGGCTTGTCAGTGCATCGACGCTGTTTGGCGCGATCAACCAGATCGCCACGTTCGCCATGACACCTGTCATGGGCGAAGTCGCGCTGCTGATCGGCGCAATCATTATGCTAAGACTGCTTCCACAAGGCATCACTGGGCGCTTCTTCAAGGGGACGCTGTGAGCACATCGACGCCGGATGCCCCTGTCATACCGGGACCGAATGCGCTAGAGCGTTTCTCCCGTTCGTGGAAAAGCGCGGCATTGACGCTCGCGGTCGGCGTGGTGCTGCTCGTCGCTTTGCCACACATGCTCGACGACTTCGCACTGGTGCAGGCCACGATCTACGTGGTGATGTCGATCCTTGCCGTGAGCCTCGGTTTTATCTGGGGTTTTGGCGGCATCTTGTGCTTTGGACAATCGGCGTTCTTCGGATTGGGCGCCTACACCTATGCGATTGCCGTCACGAACCTCGGCGACAGTACGGTGCCGTTTCTACTCGCGATTGTCTTGCCCGCCGCGTTTGCGGCCGTGCTGGGCTATCTGATCTTTTACGGTCGCCTTTCCGATGTCTACATGGGCGTCATCACGCTGACCGTCACGCTGATTCTCTTCAACCTGATCAATTCGACGGCAGGGCCGGAGTGGAAGATCGGCAATGCGCCGCTCGGCGGCTTCAATGGCATTCCAGGCATTGCGCCACTCAACGTGCCCGGCAATATCGACGATGTGATCGGGCCGCGCGGGTTGTTCGAGCTGTCACTCGGTGCATTGCTTCTTGTGTATGTGCTGCTGCGTGCGTTGCTGGCGCTCAAGGTCGGTCGTGTCATCGTCGCGGGCAAGGAAAATGAACAGCGTCTGTTGCTGCTCGGCTACGACACGCGTGCGTACAAACTCTTTACGTTCGTACTGGGTGCGGCGATTGCCGGACTAGCCGGATGTCTCTTTGCGAACTGGGGCGCCTTTACGAGCCCGACGATCTTTGGCCTTGCGCAATCGGCGCAGATCATCATCTGGGTGATTGTCGGTGGTCTGGGTACGCTGGTTGGGCCGATAGTGGGCTGCGTCGCCATTCAATGGCTGACGACGCAGATCGGCACGCAGCAGACCGTCAATTCGAATCTCGTGCTCGGAGCGATTCTCGTCGGCTTCGTGTTGATGCTTCCACGCGGTATCGTGCCCGCGATCGGTTCGTTGGGCGCCATGCTCGTTCGGAAGTTGCGCGGCGGTACCGTCGCAGCGACGACTGCGGAACAGCGGCGTGCGTCGACCGCGCGGGATCGTACGCAACGCACCGAGCAGGGTAGTGCCGCTGAAACCGCGCCCGCCGATCCGCATCAGGAGGCCGCACGATGACGACACCGTTACTCGAAACGCGCGATCTGAACGTGCGCTTCGGTGGCGTGCACGCCACACGCGATGTCAATTTCACGCTAGCCGAAGCCGAATTGCGCTGCGTGATCGGCCCAAACGGTGCCGGTAAAAGTACCTTCTTCAAGCTGCTAACCGGCCAGGTCAAGCCGACTTCAGGACAGATCCTGTTTCGCGGCAAGGACGTCTCCAACATGCGACCGCATGAGCCCGGCCGCCTCGGCATCGGGATCAAGACCCAGGTGCCGAGTCTTTTCAATGGGCTCTCGGTATGGGACAACGTCTGGCTTGCGGCCCGTCGCGTGCACACGCCCGCACAAACGGAGCGCGTGACACGCGAGGTCCTCGAACGGGTCGGTATGTCGGCTTATCGTGAAGCGACCGTCGGTCTGCTCGCACACGGCCAGAGGCAATGGGTCGAACTGGCGGTCGTGATCGCCGCGGACCCACCGCTGATCCTGCTCGACGAACCCGCCGCCGGCATGAGCGATGCCGAAGTCGCACGCACGGCGGATCTGATTCTGGACATCAACCGTCGGCACGCGCTCGTGGTGGTCGAGCACGATATGAGCTTCATTCGCCGCATCGCGAAGACGGTGACGGTGCTGCATCAAGGCGCGATCATTCGCGAAGACACGCCGGATCGCATCATGAGCGACCCGTTGATCCAGCAGATCTATCTGGGCAAGAAACCGCAATGAATGCAGATGGCGCAATGCTCGACATCACCGGGTTGTGCTCGGGCTATGGCTCGATTCCGGTGCTCTACGACGTGTCGTTGTCGATCGCGCGCGGCGAATCGATCGGCATCCTGGGGCACAACGGCATGGGCAAGACGACGCTGCTGCGCACGCTGATCGGCGCATTGCCGGCGACGTCGGGCACGATCCTTTTCGACGGTGCCGATGTGACGCGGCTCGCACCTCACGCGAGGTCGCGCCGCGGTATGGCTTACGTGCCGCAGGGGCGTGAGATCTTCGCGGCGTTGAGCACCTACGACAATCTGCGTCTCGGCCTGATCAAGACCGGGCGAAAGCCCGATGCGGTTATCGACGCCCTGCTCGAAGATTTTCCGCGTCTGAAGCCGTTGCTCGATCGGGCCGGCGGTTCGCTCTCAGGGGGCGAGCAGCAGTTGCTGGCACTTGCGCGTGCATTGGCGGGCAAGCCAGACTTGCTGTTGCTCGACGAGCCAACCGAAGGCATTCAACCATCGATCATCGATGAGATCGCGGAGACACTCGTCAAGTTGCGCGAGCGCAGCGGCCTGACCATCGTGCTGGTCGAACAGAACCTCGATTTCATTGCGGCAGTATCGCAACGCGTGCTCGTCATTCGACGCGGACAGATAGGCGGAGAGATTCCGCGCGAGCATCTGTCGGACGTGGAAATCGTGAGTCAGTATGCCGGCGTGCATGCGTGACTGTATGCTTTGCGCACGTAGCAGGCCGGGAGGACCTGGGTCACTCCCGGCCTGTACGAACGGCTACTCCGAAGGCATCGGGCCGTAGCCACTCATCTTCGGCTGCACGCGTTACTGGCCTAGATCGCTGGCAAAGTGGTTGGTATAACCCAGCGTGCCCACCCCGCCGATCGTATTGCACGTCGGCGATGCGGCACCGGGCGCACAGTCGACATCGCGATCGAACGACCAGAAATGCAGACCGGCCAGCCCGTTCTGTTTCACGAAGTTCGACACAGTATCCACATCGGACGGCGTGAACGTTTCACCGGCAGAGTCGTTACCGCCGATCATCGGCGTCACTTCGATCTGGCTATACGGCACGCCCCAGTGGTCATGCAGGTTTAACGCAGCCTGGACAGTCGATTGCCCCATCTGGCAGGCCCCCCCTGAAAGCACGCAATTACCCGGCAGTGCCGAGCCGTAGTCCATCGTCATCAGGTTGATCGTGTAGTTCTTCAGCCCGTAGGTCTGGATGGCCTGCATCACCCAGTCGCCGTAGGTGTTGAAGCTGTCCGGAGCACTCGAGCCCCATGAGGTGGCCTGACTCGCACCCGACGGAGCAGGCGCGACGGTAGCAAGCGTAAAGCTGAAGCGCAGATTCGGATACGTTTTCTGCGCCGCGACGACGCGCTGCACGAGATTGTTGATGATCGCCTGGGTCTGTCCGCCTTCGATGTCGAAATCGATCCCGACGAGGTTATTGGACGCATAGCGATTGATGAACGTCGTCATGCCCGCATCGGTGCCGCACGTAAATACCCCCGACGCGCCGCCTGTCGAAATCACATAGTTGATGTTTTTTGCAGTGAAGAGCGACACGTTCGACGAGGCGAGGGTACTGCCACCGAGGCCGGCCCAGCTCTCGCTGCCGCACTCGCCGGTTGCGAAGGCAAGCGTGAGTGCCCGTACGCTGGTCGGCAAGATGGACAGCACGGGGCTCAGGGTGCCGGTTACGTTCGTCGAGATCGTGTTGGTGTTCCAGTTCATCGAGATCGACGTGTCCTTGTAGGGGCTGTAGATGAATCCCGCTGCGGTTCCGGTAGTCGTGCCACCTGTGCCGCCCGAACCTGTAGAACCGGTGCCGCCACCCGAACCGGAATCGGGACCGACGAGCGTCCACAGGGAAGCCGTCGTCGGATTCCATCCGGTGCTGGAGTAGTCCGTCTGATTGACGAGTGCCTGGTAATCGTTGCCGTTGTAACTCACGATGGTTCCAGCCGTGTAATACGTATCGGGCGCCCATGCGCTGACCGCGAATGCCTGGCCCGACGACATTCCGAACAACAGCGATGCTGCTGCGGCGCCGAATGCGGCACGCAGCACGGTTGCAGATAGTCTCTTCGTCATCATGTATCTATCCTTTTCTCGTCTTGAGGGGAGTGACTGAAGCTCTACGATCTCTACGATCAATGAAGGCTGACTCGTATCCGGCGGTATGTGAAATGGATATCGGTGCTATGAAATATGCATGGCGTCCCTCCATTTTTTTGATTTTCGGTGTGCGATGAACGACGAGCCATGATCGGGAATTCCGGTCGAGCGGTGAACTGGCATGGTTGTCAGGTCCATGACGAAATCGATTGACCTATGACGCGAATGTGCTTTTCTTAATGTCGGGTTCCTAAGCTTCTGAGCATCATCGAGGAGGCGTGACATGAGAATCGAACTGATGCGTGTCGTATCGACGGCACTTATGCTGTGGGCATGTGTGGGCTGCAGCGGTGACGGGCCTGGTTCGTCGACCAGATCGACCGCGTTGTCCGCGGCTAATGCGTCTTCCAATGTCGCGGTGCAGAAAGCCGCGTCGAGTGCTTCGAGCAGCACACCCGGTGCGCAAACTGGCACGCCGATCTCACAGCCTTCAGGTTCGATCAACGTCGCGAGCTATGGCGCAGTGGGCGATGGGAACACCGACAATACGGGTGCGTTGCAGAACGCCTTCAATGCAGCGGCGTCATCGCATCAATCGGTCTACATTCCTGCCGGCACGTATAACCACAGCGGGACGTTGTCGCTAAACGGTGTGAACGTAACGGGCGCGGGGAGCCAGACGGTATTGCGCGCGACCAATCCCGACGAGGAAGCGATCAAGCTCGGCAGCAATTCGACGCTAGCGAACATCGAGACTTCCACGCGGGCGCTCGATCGTAGCTCGCAGCCCGATGCCGCGGCGATCGACGTAACCGGATCGAACGATGGCGTCAGCTACGTCACGACGCTAGGCGCTGCGTCGAATGGCATTCGCCTCGACGGCGCGACAGGGGCGACGATCAGCAGCAATCTCGTCGAAGGAACCAATGCGGATGGTATTGCGTTGATGAACGGCTCCTTGAACAACTTCGTCGCGAGTAACGAGGTCTATCAGGCCGGCGACGATTCGTTCTCGGACGATTCATATACCTTCGATAGCAGGCAGGATTCCGGCAACGTATTCAGCCACGACTTCGCGCTGGCGAATGCCTACGGGCGCGGATTTGCCCTGATGGGTTCGACTGGCGATACGATCGAGAACTCAGTCACGGACGGCTCTCAATGGATGGGTATCGTGGTCGGCACCGATTCGAACAGCAGGACCATGAACGGCTCGAACGACACAGTCTCGAACAATCTCATCGTGAATGCCAAAGGCGACGCCGTAGACGTCATGAACCCTGGCGGTTCATTGAGCCAGAGCGGTGCCGGTATGAACATCTGGGGCAACAGTACGAGCGGTTCGGAAGCGTCGGTGTTTGGCTTCACACCGGCGACGAATCTCGTCGACCGTTACTCGATCACCAGCTATCAGCCCGGAACAGGAGATGGTTCCCATAACGGTTCTTAAGCTGGCACGATCTCGTCGCCAATCAAAGAATGCCTAAAACCGTGGCCCGAATCACTGCCTGAACCTTATTCGTCACATCGAGTTTTGCAAGGATATTGCCGATGTGAAAGTTCACCGTCCGCGTGCCCACGCCGATGATCAACGCGACTTCGGCGGCTGTCTTGCCGAGCGCGGTCCACTTGAGCACTTCCAGTTCGCGCGAGGAGAGCCTGGTGTCGATAGGGGCGTGCCGGCGTCCGGGCCTGTTTAGCCGGGCACGGATGAGACTGCTGACCCACGCCAGATAGGGCGAGACCGAGGCGAATTCGGCAGCGCTAACGGGATCCGATTCCCGTGCAACGGTGAGCAAACCAAACATGGCGAGCCGGTCCCACGAAGGATGGGCGAGCCCATGTTTCAGGCCAAAATCCGCAGCATCGTCCCATAGCCGGTCGCCACCAGCAGGTCGTGCCTCGGCCCATGAGATCGTGGTCGATCGTTTCATGGCGAGCGAGACCGATGAATCTATTTCGATGTATTCCTCGGCCAGGTAATGCGACATCCAGCCAGACGGATAACTATCGAGCACTTCGACACTGCGGCTGCCCGGCAAATTTCTTGTTTTAACGCCGTAGGCCCAATAACGAAAGCCGAGTTTGACGGCAATCTCGTCGAGCATTTTGATGACCTGATCTTTATTGTCCGCAGCATCCAGCCTCGCGAACAGATCGATCCATGTCGATGGTTGCAGGGTCATGCGTGAGATTCCCGATCTATGCTTGCCGGATAACGGATAGATGCGCGCAGGGATACACGGGTAGAGGCAACCGTGCTGTCGACTCTACCAGTTGCTATCTGCAGATGCAGCGGGAATTCGGAGTGAACGATTACAGGTGTAATTAACGCGCCATACCGCGCACTAAAAAACGGGGCTTCGCATTGAATAACGGCGATAAAAAGAGAGCCTTGCTACGAAAAGAGACATCGCGCAGACTTCTGGAGAAATGCCGATCGGAGTTCGAGAACATGCCAGAGTTATACGATCTAACGGCCGTCGCGCTTGCCCAGCGCTTTAGCGAGCGCAGCCTGACACCGGCCGACTACGCCGAGGCGCTACTTGGCCATATCGCGTGCTGGGAGCCGCATATCAATGCGCTATACCGCTTCGATCCGCAACGTGTTCGTACTCAGGCGGCAGCTGCTACGCAACGCTGGGCAGCAGGCATACCGCTTAGCCCAATAGATGGGATTCCGGTAACGATCAAGGAACTGATTGCCACTGAAGGCGATCCGGTACCGCAAGGCTCGGCTGCAACGGTGTTAACGCCTGCTACGGTAGACGCGCCGATCGCGATGCGCTTGCGCGAAGCCGGCGCGGTCTTGATCGGCAAAACGACCAACCCGGATTACGGCATGCTGACGTCGGGGATGTCGAGCATGCACGGACTCACACGGAACCCGTGGCGACTCACGATGAACCCGGGCGGCTCGAGCAGCGGTGCCGCCGCTGCGGCAGCGGCGAGCTATGGACCATTCCACGTCGGCACCGACATCGGCGGCTCGATCAGGTTGCCGGCCGGATTGTGCGGTCTCGTCGGATTGAAGCCATCGCATGGCCGCGTCCCGATCGACCCGTATTACATCGGGCGCTGCGCGGGTCCGATGACCCGGACCATCGACGACTGCGCGCTGCTGATGCAATTCCTGTCCCTCCCGGACTCGCGCGATGCGACCAGCCTGCCATACGAAGCGATCGACTGGACAATCGACGCGGCGGACGTTCGTGGCATGCGCATCGGGCTGATGCTGGAGGCAGGTTGCGGGCTCGCGCCCGAAGCCGAGGTGGTGGCGGCAGTGCAAGCCGCCGCAGAGTTGTTTGCTCAACACGGTGCCGTGATCGTTCCGGTTGCGCCGGTGCTCAATCGCGAGATGCTCGACGGAATCGACCGCTTTTTTCAGGCCCGGTTGCTCGGCGATCTGGAAAAACTGCCGGAAGATCGGCGCGCGCGAATACTGCCGTACATACTCGAATGGGCGGGACAGGGCGCGGCCGTTTCCGGTGTCGAGGCAATCCGCAGCTTCAATCGAACCTTCGAGATTCGCGCCGCCGCGGCCCGGCCGTTCCAGGACGTGGACGCTATCTTGTCACCGGTCAACCCGATAAGCAGTTTCCCCGCGGAATGGGCCAGCCCAATCAACGATCCGCTACGTCCGTTCGAGCACATCGGCTTTACCTTGCCCTGGAACATGGGCGAACAGCCGGCGCTCTCGATCAACTGCGGGTACACGTCGAACGACATGCCAATCGGCCTTCAGATCGTCGGCCCACGTTTCGCAGACCGGTTGGTGCTGCAGATCGGCAAGGCATACGAAAACTGGCGCGGAGCAATGCCGCGCTGGCCCGTGCCACCCGCCTGAGCGCGTTGCCGATGTGTAGCGAAGTTCCGCGTCGTTGTTTCCCGATGAAGGATGCCCATGGAAAACACGCTTCGACCCGCGATGACCGAAACCGGTAGCGTGGCGTCCCGCACGGATGCGCGTCGCAGCGTGGTCGCAGTCGCGCTCGGTAACGCAGTCGAATTCTTCGACTTCGGCACTTACGCGACTTTCGCCGTGATGATCGGACACGCGTTCTTCCCGACCAAGAGCGCGTTCATGAGCCTGTTGTTGTCGGTCTCGGTGTTCGGGCTCGGCTTTATCGTGCGACCGCTCGGTGCGGTACTGATCGGCGCCTATGCGGATCGCGCGGGTCGCAAGCCGGCCATGATGCTGACGCTGCTGATGATGACTGTCGGCACCGGCGCGATCGCCGTGCTGCCTGGTTACGAATCGATTGGTATGGCGGCGCCGATCCTGCTCGTGTGTACGCGGCTTGTGCAAGGGCTCGCGTGGGGCGGTGAGGCGGGGCCCGCTACCACCTATCTGCTCGAGGCCGCACCGATCGAGCGGCGCGGCACGTACGCCTGCTGGCAGGTTGCGACTCAAGGGTTCGCGGCGGTCGCGGCCGGGCTCGCGGGATTTGTGCTGACGATGCTGCTATCGGAATCGCAACTGTATTCGTGGGGGTGGCGTGTGCCTTTCGTGTTCGGGTTGCTGGTGCTGCCTATCGGCATCTATATTCGCCGCCGCCTGTCGGACACCATCGACTCGCACGGCGCACCTGCTTCGACACGCGAGATCCTGCGCGAACTGAATACGCAGCATCGCCGCCCGATCGTGATTGGTCTTTTGATTCTGCTCGGCAGCACGATTACGCAGTACTTCCTCAACTACATGACGACGTTTGCGCTGACCGAACTGCATTTGCCGGGCAGCATCGCGATGCTCGCGACGTTGACGACGGGCGCTACGCTTGCAGCAGGGTGTCTCGTGGGAGGGCGTCTTTCCGATTCGATTGGACGCAAACCGGTGTTGATCTGGCCACGCGTGCTCCTGCTTCTGCTGATTTTTCCGGCACTGCACCTGATCGTGTCCCAACCGACACCCGCGGTATTTCTCATCACGCTTGCGGTGCTTTCCGCGCTGCATGGCATGAGCGGTGCTGCACTGATCATTCTGATCGCCGAGAGTTTTCCGACGCGAGTTCGCTCGACCGGTTTTTCGATTGTCTATGCCGTTGCGGTGTCGCTGTTCGGCGGTACGGCGCAAAGCATCATCACGTGGCTGATCGGGGCCACCGGCAATCCGATGGCGCCGACCGGGTATTTGCTCGTTACGACTGCGATCTGCATAGGAGCGGGGATGATGGCAAACGAAACTGCGCCGATCCGGCGCGGTGCTGCAAGCATCTGACGCAACGGCGTTGTTGAACTCGCAGCGACACGTGCCGCACGGCTTTCGGGCACGACGCTAACGTTGTCTTCCAGAGCAGCACACGGGACTTATGAAGAACCCATTGCGTTATCTGTCCGCGCTGGGCGTCAACCTGGTCTTGCCGTGGCTTGCGTACCACCTCGCGTTTCCGCATTGGGGATACGTCGGCGCGCTGGTCGCGTCGGCGGTGCCGCTACTCGCGTGGATCACGTGGGATCTGGTGCGCCTGCGGCATTTCGATGCGTTGAGTGCGGTCGTGCTGGCGGGCATCGCGCTGTCTCTGCTGGTGATGGCCTTCGTCGACTGGCCGGCCATGCATGCCGCGGGCGACCCGATGGTGTCGGGCATGATCGGCGTGGCGTTTCTGGTTTCTCTGCTGCTACCCCGGCCGATGGTGTACTACCTTGCACGCTCGACGTTCGCGCGCGAAAGTGCAAACGGGGCGATCCGCTTCGAGCGGCGCTGGCGCGAGCGACCCGAGCTGGCAGGAATGGTCCGGCATATGACGATCGTCTGGGGCGTTGGACTGATCGTCGAAAACGTCATGAGAAGCTGGGTCGCATTGACATGGACCGACCGGCAACACGCGGCGATCGCGTCGGCGCTGATCCGGTATGTCGTCTTTGGCGGGCTCATGCTCTGGACGATCTGGCAGCGGCGATCGTATCGGCACAGCGTGCAACAGCGCGCGGGCGGACTGGACGACTAGACCGTGCAACGAGCGCGCACTGACCGCGGGGCTACTGCAAACGTGCCGTAGCCAGATGCACGGCCATGCCGAACATCATCACGGCGACAAACGCATCGAGTGCCCGCCACGCGATAGCACTAGAAAATAGCCGGCGAAACGCGTGCGAAAAGCTCGTCAAACCGCAGAACCAGGCAAACGACGCGACGATCGCACCGAGCATGAACGGCCAGCGAGCGCCCCCCGGCTTGCTCGCCGCAATCGAGCCGACCACGAGCACGGTATCGACCCACGCGTAGGGATTGAGCAGCGAGACAGCGGCCGTGGCCATCAGCGTTTGCAGAAATGCATTGCGTGCGGGCGTAGCGTCGCCGTCGGCATGATGGTGGCCGGCAATAGCCGCGCGCAGCGCAAGCAACCCATGGCAGACGAGATAACCGATGCCGCTCCATAGAGCGACAGAGAGCAGGAGCGGATGGCGGGCGAGTAGTGCGGAGAAACCGCCGGCACCGAGTGCGATCAGCAGTGCATCACTGCCCGCACAGACCGCCACGATAAGCAGTAGATGCCGGCCCGCCAGCGAACGTCTGATGACGAACGCGTCTTTCGGACCCACCGAGGTGAACAGGCCGGCGCCAAGCAGCAGTCCTTCGACAAAAGCAGAGGTGTCTAACATGAATCATGCCGACAACCTCTCAAGCTGGACCGGAACCGTTAAGTTGCTTGCCACTATAGGGGCGGTTTGTGACGATTGCAATTGAGGCGATCTCAGCCTTCGTCCGCATGCGCACGAGCGCGCACCTCGGCAAACGTCGTATCGACGAGCAGCCGGCCCGCTTCGAACACCGTGACAAGCGCGTCTTCCCAGTCGTCCTCCATCCGCCTGTCGTCCCACGCAAGCGGCAATTCAATGGTCCGATACTCGCCGGTGCGGCGGTGGCGCAATAGCGTCAACCGACCCTTCTTCGAACGCTTGCCCGCATCGGTCACGGGGTCCTTGTAGACGCCTTGCCACGTATCACCGAGTCGGACGGCGGAGCATTTCATCGCGAAGCGCTGCGTGTCGCGATCGACCTGCTGCAACAGCGCGCCGCCCATTCCGAAGACGAGGTTGTCGGCGGCATAGCCGGCATCGTCGAGCGCGCTGAGAATCGCTTCGATCGATGTAGCGTTGACGCCGTCGCCCTGGATCACACGAACGTGATTGAGCACGCGCCGCGCCTTGCTGTTTAGCGTCGAGCCAAATGTTGCATCGAGCGCGCGGACGGTGGCCAGCACGATCGTGAGCGGATCGCCGGAGTCGGGGCGGATTACGAGCGTGGCACCCGATTCGATCACGTCCTGCTTGAGCTGCGTGCCCCACATGTCGAGTGCGGCGAACAGATCGTACGAGTCGGACACGACCGAGACGATCGTGCCTTCGCGGCCGAACTGCCGCAGCATGTTGCGATACGCATCCACCTCGCGCGGCCGGCCCCACGACGTGATCGTGCTGTGCTCGGCAGCGGGCACGGAGAACGCGGCCATTGGTTCGTTGTAGTAGCGATTCGCGGCGACCACACCGAGCACCGTATCCGAACCCATGAAGCTAACCAGATGCGCCGCGCCGCCGATCGCCGCCGACTCCGCACTCGACACACCACGCGCGCCGAAGTCGTGCAGCTTGAATGGCAGTTGCGAAAGATCGTCGCTGGTTTTAGCGAGGAAACCGCGGATCGTTTGCCGCAGATGCCAGCTCTGCGTCGCTACGGTGACCGGATACCAGACGCGCAGCAGCATCGTCTCGAGATACGACGCGAGCCAGAACACGGCCGGATCGTCGCATTCGACGGTAACGAGCACGTTATGCGTCGGCACCACCGATCCTTCGGCGACCGCCCGAATCCGCACCGGCAGATAGCCATCGTATTGCTTCACGATGTGGCGCCAGCCTGCTTCGTTGAACGGTTCGCCGTGCGCGGCGAAGAAGGTCTTCGCTTCGTCGATCATCTCGTTCGTGATCGGACGGCACAGATATTCTTTCAGCAGCATTTGCAGGCCGAAAAACAGCGTGCGCTCATATCGTCCGCCGCGCGATTCGATGTACGAAAACATCGCGGACGCTTCGGGCGGGTATTGAAGAAAGTGGGACGCCTTGTACGAATCCGTGTTGAGGATCGGATTGGACAGGATCGACGCGAGACTGCCGGTGGTGGCTTGCATGGCTAGAGCTCCTCTAGGCCGTTGATGTACCGCCGGGTCTATCCCGGCGGGTGAATGAATCAGAGTTTCCCCAGAAAGTGATAGGCGATGTCGAAGTGATCCTCGAACATGACGTTGCGCATGCGCGCGAACACGTTGAGCGGTACCCAGCGCGCCTTGTCCGCATCGTCGCCGCCCTTCACGCGCGGCAGGTCGCCGACCGGAAAGCTGAACAGGAACGCATGCGTGATCGTGCGGCCACGCAGCGAGCGCTGCGGGTGATCGAACACCTGACGGTCTTTGAGCGAGCCGCGAATCACGGGCTCCGGCAGCTTGAGGCCGGTTTCTTCGCGCAATTCGCGAACGCACGCGGTTTCGAGTCGCTCGTCCTGATTGACGAAGCCGCCCGGCAGCGCCCATAGCCCGCGTCCCGGTTCGCTGCGGCGGCGCACGAGCAGGATGTGGCCCGAGTGCACGACGAGCGCATCGACGGTGACGAAAGTGACCGGGTAGGGCGCCGCGGCCCACGCCTTGCGATATGCGGCGATAAATTCCGCTTCCGCTTTCAGCTGCGCGAATTCGGGCTGGGTGCGGAACTGTTCGAGCCACTCGAACACCGGTGCGGGCACGGCCCACGAAACAAAACTGTTGCTGCGCTCCGCAAGCAACTGTTCGCGTACTTCCGTTGCCGAGATGTCTTCGGATGCGTCGACTTCGACCAGTTCCCACTGCGGGAACATCCGCAGGTAGTACGACGAGCCGTCTTTCTCGTGACCGATCAGCCCGATTTTCGCGCTACTCGCGTCGCCGAGTTCGGTAGCGACGGCATCCTGTACCCAGCGGACCCAGTCGCTATCGTTGTAGGTCGAATCCTGCACCGGCGAAATGATGACGCGCTCGCGTTCGCTGTCCGTGAGCACCGAGGTGATCATCTGACGGCGTTCGTCGAAGGAAAAGGGATCTTTGATCGTGCGCGGCCGATCGGTCGAACCGATCAAGACGCAGACTCGCGTGGCGAGACTCAACGCGCGCCGCAGCACTTCGACGTGACCGCGATGCAGGGGTTGAAACCGACCGATGAAAACGAGCGCATCGAAGCGCCTGGACAACGTGCTCATGAGGCTCCCTCAAGAGATTGGCGGCTGCAGGTCTGTCCTTTAGCCGTATCGGCATGATAGTGCGCCGATGTGCGGATGGTCAATGTGCGCTTTAGAGCCTTCTCTTTAGAGGGTTTTCTGACAGATCCGTGAACATGCTCGTCTATGCGGCGCACGTGTGCGGATTGCGATCGCGCATAAAGCCGGCTACTGTCGCACGATAGGCCATCGCCCGGCGGCGACGGAGCATCTCCCGATCACAAGGAAACCAGCGTATGAGCATCAGCATCGTCCGGTTAGGTTCGCCACGCGCCCCGGCAGAAGGCGTACGCATCGGCACCGTGCGGCGGCCGCCACGCGGCGTGCCGAAAAGCGAGTTCGGTTCGCGCAACTACTACGACGTCTGGCTACCGATCCTCTCGCCCAGCCCGTCATTGGTGGCCGACGCGAAAGCGGCGGAGGACGCCGCCGCCTGGAAAGCCTTCACGCGCAAATTCCGCACGGAGATGGAAGGCGACGCCGGCAAGGTGCTGGACCTGCTTGCGGTACTCTCGCACACCGCACATTTCTCGATCGGTTGTTACTGCGAGCACGAAGATCACTGCCATCGCGGCGTTCTTCGCCAGATGCTGGCGGAGCGGGGCGCGTCGATCGTGTGATGTACAAGATCGTTACGCACCTGCCGTGATATTCAAATCCCGCATCCGACCATGACGCCAAAGCCTCCAGAAAACCCGCTCTCGCCCCGCAAGGCGCCGCTGCAGCGCCGCGCCGCGGCAACCGTCGACGCGATCGTCGAAGCCGCCGCCCGCATTCTGGAGACGCAAGGCCCCAGCGGCTACACGACCAACGCGGTGGCCGAGCGCGCGGGCGTCAGCATCGGTTCGCTGTATCAGTACTTCCCGAATCGCGATGCGTTGACCGCGGCGTTGATCGAGCGCGAGACCGGCACGTTGCTCGAACAGGCCCGCAGTGCAGCTGCCGAGCCGACCTGCGCGGCAGTGCTCGGCGCCCTGATCGACGCGGCGATTGCGCATCAGATGCGCCGACCGGCGCTCGCTCGCGTGATCGATTTCGAGGAACGTCGTTTGCCGCTCGGCGACCGCAACCTGCATGTGGCGCAGCAACTGCATCGGGTGATCGTCGAAGCGCTCGGTCGACCCGATGCGCCGGCCATTACGGATCGCGAAACCGCAGCGCAGGACGTGCTCGCGCTTGCACACGGCATCAACGATGTCGCCGGCGAGCGCATGGAAACCGATGCGCAGTCGCTGCGCGAGCGCGTGTGGATCGCGGTGCGCGGCTATCTGGTGGGCATGGCGGAGATTGGGCGTTGAACGGGCATCGTGCGTGGCCACCGCGCTGCAATGACGAATACGACCTAACGCGACCGCATACGATCTTTCTTTTCTAACAGGCGCTTTCATGTCTTCTGTACTGGCATTCAAGCTGGTGTTGCTGTCGTTGATTGCGATCATCGTTCTCGAACTCGTCGCGAAGCGCCTGCGTCTGCCGCCCGCCGCCGCGCTACTGGTCGGCGGCGCTGCGATGGCGTTTATACCCGGCCTGCCGCCGGTGAACCTCGATCCGGATCTCGTCCTGATCGTGTTCCTGCCGCCACTGCTGATGGACGGCGCGTACTTCTCCGTATGGGACGATTTCAAGCGCAACCTGAGCGGCATCCTGCTGCTCGCAGTCGGTGCCGTGGCGTTTACGACGTTCGCGGTCGGCGTCGTCGCGCACTGGGCCGCACCTGGCTTGCCGTGGGCGGCATGCTTTGCGCTCGGGGCGATCGTTTCGCCGCCCGATGCGGTCGCCGCCAAGGCCGTGCTCGAACGGGTCGCGTTGCCGCGCCAGTTGATGGTGCTGCTCGAAGGCGAGAGCCTGCTCAACGACGCAGCCGGGCTCGTGCTGTTTCGTTTCGCGGTCGCCGCAGCGCTGACCGGCGTGTTCAGCATCGAGCACGCGACGCTGAGTTTCGCGACGCTCGCGGTGGGCGGCGTCGCGGTCGGATGGATTGTCGGGATGCTGGTCGTGCTACTCGTGCGAGTACTCGACGACGATTACCTCATCATCATTGCATCGGTGATGGCGGGATGGTGCAGCTATATCACGGGCGATCTGGCCGGGGTATCCGGTGTCATCGCCACCGTGACCTGCGGGATGGTGCTCGGCTGGCATCAGCACGAAGTGTTCTCGGCGGCAGTGCGCACGCGTGGCACCGCATTCTGGCAGGTCATCGTGTTTCTGCTCGAAGCGCTGGTGTTCGTGTTGATCGGGCTGTCGCTGCGCGGCGTGATGGTGCGCCTGGGCGGGATCGGCGACGTGATGGCCGCTTTTGCGCCCGCGGTCGGCGCGGTACTCGGCGCTGTCGTCGTGTCGCGCTTCGTCTGGGTGTTCGGCGTCGATGCGTTGCGCGCGCTGTTGCCGCGCATCGTACGGCGCGTCCCGCGTGCCTTCGAATGGCGTGCGGCGACGGTCGTGAGCTGGGCCGGCATGCGCGGGGTCGTGACGCTCGCCATTGCGTTGTCGCTGCCGGAAGCGATGCCGGGCCGCGATCTGATTCTGGTGGCCGCATTCGCGGTCATTCTCGTGACCGTGTTGTTGCAGGGTACGACGATCGGTCCGTTGATTCGCCTCGTCGGTCTCACGGGCGGCGACGCGCGAGCCTCGCATCATCTGACGGAAACGGGGGCATGGGCGCGGCTCGAAGCCGCGCAGCTCGCTGCGATCCTGCCGCTCGTGCACGCACCGGACGGCACCGTGATTCACCCGCGGTTGCTCGAGCAGTACAGCTATCGCGCGCGCATTACCGCTGAGCACCGGGACGAAGAGGCGTATCCCTCCGAGGCGCGCAGTGCGCACTACGATGTGGTGCTGGCGGCGGTTGCCGCCGGTCGCGCGGAACTGTTGCGTATGCATCGAGCGGGCATCGTGCACGATGAAATGCTGCATACGCTCGAACACGATCTGGACTTGCAGGAGGTGGCCGCGCGGCATGCGCGCGGTTAGCGTCGATTGTCGCGTCAGTCGCGGCGCGTGCCTGAATCTGCCACTGCGCCCGACGCATCACCCGCATCCACCGGACTCGCCCCGCACGCCCGCAGCACGAGCGCGACGACTTCTTCAGTCGTCGCCTCGAACGCTTTCTTCGACAGCGCGCGCTTGCCCGCCAGTGCCTGGATCTGTGCGTCGAAATCGGCGAAGTGCTGCGTCAGCGCCCAGATCGTAAACAGAAACGTCCGCGCATCGACGCGCGCAAGCAGGCCGCGTTCGATCCAGTCGTCGATCATCGTGATGCGGGTTTCCATCCACGGCTTCACGCGATCCGTGAGGATGTCCTGCATGTGCGTCGCACCATGGATGATCTCGTTCGCCCACACCTTCGAACCGAGCGGTCGCCGGCGCGATAGCGCCATCTTCGCGCGCACGTAGCCGGCAATCGCGTCGGCGGGATCGTCGCTGCTCTCGAACGTATCGGCCGCACGATGCCATTCTTCGAACACATCTTCGAGCACGCGCCGGTACAGGTCGAGCTTGGTCGGGAAGTAGTAGTGCAGGTTGGCTTTGGGCAGCCCTGCGCGCTCCGCGATCATCGCAGTGCTCGCGCCGTCGAGACCGCGTTCCGCGAAAACCGCTTCCGCACATGCGAGCAGATGCGCTTCGTTGCTGTGACGGATGTGTGCCTTGCGTCGCCTCGGCGGCGTGCTGGCTTCGGGTTCGGTCGCCACGGCGGGCGTGTCGTCGCTTTTCATTGTCGGTTCTCGTTCGGCGGGTCGCCTGATCGCGCCTCGGTAGCGCCTCATTGTAGCCACATTGCCGCGCTGCACGTTTGCCTCGCGCGATGACCTCGCACACTACCCAGGGTTTCTGCTATATCGCAATGGCATACTTTTCGCTCACAAAGAAGTCATTGAAATATAGGCGTTAATCGTATAAAACCTGTCCATTCGGACAGGATTAGAGCAGCAACAGCAGAGAAGCGAAAGCAGGGTTTGCATCGTTGCACCGGCTACGGGCGCGCAGCCCCAAAGCCCGTCACGGATGCACTGGTTGCGCGCACTCGCGCACAGGTCGAATCATGGAACAAGGAAGACGCTGTAGAAGCGTCCGTCATCCCCACCCGTCGTGCGACGCACGGCGGCCTTCAATACGGATCGCCCGATCCGGATGAGGAGTGCATGCGATGAACGCAGTAACCGAAGCCGCGCTGGACGTATCGATCAATGTGAACGGCCAGCGTCTGTGGGACAGCCTGATGACGGTGGCGAAGATCGGTGCTACGCCCAAAGGCGGTGTGTGCCGCCTCGCGCTGACCGATCTCGACCGCGAAGGGCGCGACCTGATCGTGAGCTGGGCCAAAGAGGCGGGCTGCACGGTCACGGTCGATCAGATGGGCAATGTGTTCATGCGCCGCGCGGGGCGCGACGCTAACGCAACGCCGGTGATCACCGGTTCGCATGCGGACTCGCAACCCACAGGTGGGCGCTTCGACGGTATCTACGGCGTGCTTGGCGGGCTTGAAGTGATCCGCAGCCTGAACGATCGCGGCATCGAAACTGAACGTCCCGTAGAAGTCGTGATCTGGACCAACGAAGAAGGCTCGCGCTTCGCGCCGGCCATGGTCGCCTCGGGGGTATTCGCCGGAGTATTCACGCTCGACTACGGGCTTTCGCGCAAGGACGTCGATGGCAAGACGATCGGCGAGGAACTGCAGCGCATCGGTTATGCGGGTGACGTGCCGTGCGGCGGTCGCCCGATTCACGCCGCGTTCGAACTGCATATCGAGCAGGGGCCGATACTCGAAGCCGAACACAAGACCATCGGCGTCGTGACCGATGCACAGGGTCAGCGCTGGTACGAAATCGTGCTGACCGGACAGGAAGCGCATGCGGGCCCGACGCCGATGCCGCGCCGCCGCGATGCGCTGCTCGGTGCGGCGCGCGTGGTGGATCTGGTGAACCGGATCGGTCTGAACCACGCGCCGCTCGCCTGTGCGACGGTCGGCATGATGCAGGTCCATCCGAATTCGCGCAACGTAATTCCCGGCCGGGTGTTTTTCACCGTCGACTTCCGTCATCCGGAAGACGCCGTGCTCGCGCAGATGGATGCGGAACTGCGCGAAGGCGTCGCGAAGATCGCGGGCGTCATCGGCCTCGAAACGCAGCTCGAACAGATCTTCTATTACGCGCCGATCGCCTTCGATGCCGCCTGCGTGAAATCCGTGCGCAACGCGGCGGAGCGCTTCGGCTATCCGAATCGCGACATCGTGTCGGGCGCAGGTCACGACGCGTGCTACCTGTCGAAGGTTGCGCCCACATCGATGGTATTCGTGCCGTGTGTCGACGGCATCAGTCACAACGAAATCGAGGACGCGACGCTCGAATGGATCGAGGCCGGCGCGAACGTGCTGCTGCACGCGATGCTGGAACGCGCACGCGAACCGGCGTAGTGATGGTGTGGTGAGCGCGCGGTCGCGAGGTGGGTCCCATTGCGCCGCGTGAGAAATAAAAGATTGTGAGCAACCCTTGTCGGACAAGCCGGTCCTCGTACTGCAAGGCCGGCGATTTTCATTCGCCTCTCTTTTACGAAACGGAGTGTGCATGGCTATCAAGGAAACCGGCGACATCGCCGCCGGCCGTCTGCCCGCCGACCAGTTGGCCTGCCAGTTCAGCGACGTCGCGCCGCTGCTCGATGCACAGGCGGCTGCCGTCGCGGCCAGTCGCTGTCACTACTGCTATGACGCGCCGTGCGTCCAGGCTTGCCCGACGCAGATCGACATTCCCAGCTTCATCCGCAAGATCGGCAACGGCAACCTGAAGGGCGCCGCGAGCGACATTCTCTCTGCAAATCCACTCGGTGGCATGTGCGCGCGCGTGTGCCCGACCGAGATCCTGTGCGAAGGAGCCTGTGTGCGTAATCATCAAGACGGCGATCCGGTTGCGATCGGTGCGCTGCAACGCCACGCCACCGACTGGGCCATGGCAAGCGGCGTATCGCTGTTCCACCGCGCGGCGCAGACCGGTCGCCGCGTTGCGGTGGTCGGTGCCGGTCCGGCAGGGCTTGCCTGCGCGCATCGTCTGGCGCTGGCCGGGCACAGCGTGACGCTGTTCGATGCGCATGAGAAAGCGGGTGGCCTGAACGAATACGGCATCGCTGCGTACAAGACCGTGGACGATTTCGCGCAGCGCGAGGTGGCGTGGCTGCTGTCGATCGGTGGCATCGAATGGCGCGGCGGTCATGCGCTCGGTCGCGAGCTGCATCTGGCGGAGTTGCGCAAGCAATACGATGCGGTGTTTATCGCAATCGGTCTCGCCGGGGTGAGGGCGCTGCAGATCGAAGGCGAGCGTTTTGCCGGCGTGTACGACGCGGTCGATTTCATCGCGCGGCTGCGCCAGGCCGACGATCTTGCGACGCTGCCGGTAGGCCGTCGCGTCGTCGTGATCGGCGGCGGTAACACGGCCGTCGATGCCGCGGTGCAGAGCCGCAAGCTCGGTGCGCAGAGCGTGACGATGGTGTACCGGCGCGGCGTCGACACGATGAGCGCAACGTGGGCCGAACGCGAATTCGCGCAGACCCAGGGCGTGGCATTAATCGTCAACGCCCGGCCGGTGCGTGTGCTCGGCAACGGTGCAGGTGTGACAGCAGTCGAGTTCGAATTGACCGGTAGCGACGCAGGCGCACTCACGGGAACAGGCACAGGTACAGGCGAACGCTTCATCGTCGCCGCCGACATGGTGCTGAAGGCGATTGGCCAGACGCTCATCGTGTCGGAACTGAGCGCGGACATTCTGACGCTCGACGGTACGCGTATTTCGGTGGACCAGGAGCGCAGAACCTCGTTGCCGGACGTATGGGCGGGCGGCGATTGCGCGGCCACCGGGCTCGACCTGACCGTGCAGGCGGTGCAGGACGGCAAGCTCGCGGCCGCGTCGATCGACCGGATGTTTGCGCGCACGGCGGCTCGCGCAGCTTAAGGTGGTTCCAGAGCAGGACGGTGCAACGGATCGCCAGACATCGCGGCGTGCACCGGTTGCCGATATAAAAAAGCTTTCCCCACGGAGCCGAATATGGCCGATCTTCGCTGCACGATAGCCGGCATCACCTCGCCGAATCCTTTCTGGCTCGCCTCCGCGCCGCCCACCGACAAGGCCTACAACGTCAACCGCGCCTTCGAAGCGGGCTGGGGCGGCGTGGTATGGAAGACGCTCGGTCTCGACCCGCACGTGGTCAACGTGAGTTCGCGCTACGGCGCGGTGCAGTGGAACGGCCAGCGCATCGCCGGGTTGAACAACATCGAACTGATCACTGACCGCCCGCTCGACGTGAACCTGCGCGAGATCGCGCAGGTGAAACGCGACTGGCCGGATCGCGCGATGATCGTCTCGCTGATGGTGCCGTGCAACGAGCGCGACTGGAAATGGATTCTGCCGCTCGTCGAGGACACCGGCGCCGATGCCGTGGAACTGAACTTCGGTTGCCCGCACGGGATGAGCGAGCGCGGCATGGGCGCCGCGGTGGGTCAGGTGCCCGAGTATGTGGAGATGGTGACGCGCTGGGTGAAGGAGGGAACGCGGCTGCCGTGCCTCGTGAAGCTCACGCCGAATATCAGCGACATCCGGCTCGGTTCGCGGGCTGCTTTCAAGGGCGGCGCGGATGGCGTGTCGTTGATCAACACGATCAATTCGATCGTCGCCGTCGATCTCGACCAGATGGCACCGATGCCGACCGTCGACGGCAAGGGCACGCACGGTGGCTACTGCGGCCCGGCGGTCAAGCCGATTGCGCTGAACATGGTCGCTGAAATCGCCCGCGATGCGGAGACACCTAACCTGCCCATTTCCGGCATCGGCGGAATTACGACGTGGCGCGATGCCGCGGAATTCATCGTACTCGGCGCCGGTAGCGTGCAGGTTTGCACGGCCGCGATGCATTACGGCTTTCGCATCGTGTCCGATCTCGTCGACGGTCTCGCGAACTGGATGGACGAAAAAGGCTACGCGACACTCGATGACATCCGTGGCCGCGCGGTACCGAATGTCACCGACTGGAAATACCTGAACCTGCAGTACGACATCAAGGCACGCATCGATCAGGACCGTTGCATCCAGTGCGGGCTGTGCCATATCGCCTGCGAAGACACGGCCCACCAGGCGATCCTGGCCGAGAAGGATGGCGTGCGGCACTTCGAAGTCGTCGACGAACACTGCGTCGGGTGCAATTTATGCATGCATGTATGCCCGGTTGACGGCTGCATCACGATGGAGCGCGTCGACTCGGGCGCGTCTTCGAACTGGACCACGCATCCGAACAACCCGGCGCGCGTCGTTGCCGATGGCAGCCCGGATGGTCAGACGATCGCAGCGCACGCAGCCTGACTCTGGACGCATCGCGACGACGACGCGCCAGCCTTTCGACGATTGGAGAACTTTCAATGAATCAGTCCGCGGGAACCGGCGCTTCGCCGCTGCAGGCAGACGTTCACAGCAGTGCGCTCTACAACGACGACCTCGCGCCGACCGGCAGCGCGCAACGCACGTGGCGCTGGTATCACTTCGCGGCGCTGTGGGTCGGCATGGTGATGAACATCGCGTCGTACATGCTGGCCTCGGGTTTGACCGAGCAGGGTATGTCGCCATGGCAGGCCGTGGCGACGGTGCTGCTCGGCAACCTGATCGTGCTCGTGCCGATGCTGCTGATCGGTCACGCAGGCGCGAAGCACGGCATTCCCTACGCGGTGCTGGTGCGTTCGTCGTTCGGCACGCAGGGAGCAAAACTACCGGCGTTGTTGCGGGCGATCGTCGCGTGTGGCTGGTACGGTATCCAGACGTGGCTTGGCGGTAGCGCGATCTATACGCTGCTCAACATTCTGACCGGCAACGCATTGCAGGGCGCAGCACTCCCTTTGATCGACATCTCGATCGGGCAGGCCGCGTGCTTTCTCGCGTTCTGGGCGCTGCAGATCTATTTCATCGTCAACGGTACTGACTCGATCCGCTGGCTCGAAAGCTGGTCTGCGCCGATCAAGGTCGTGATGTGTATCGCGCTCGTGTGGTGGGCGACTTCGAAGGCGGGCGGCGTCGGCTCGATGCTGTCGACACCGTCGCAGTTCGTCGCCGACGGCAAGAAGGCCGGGATGTTCTGGGCCACCTTCTGGCCGAGCCTCACCGCAATGGTCGGGTTCTGGGCGACGCTCGCGCTGAATATTCCGGACTTCACGCGCTTCGCTAAAACACAGCGGGACCAGATGGTTGGCCAGGCGATCGGCTTGCCGCTGCCGATGGCGCTGCTGTCGGTGATCTCGGTGGTGGTCACGTCGGCGACTGTGGTGATCTACGGCAAGGCGATCTGGGACCCGATCGACCTGACGAGCCGCATGACCGGTATCGGTGTCGGCCTCGCGCTGATCATCCTGACGCTCGATACGATGTGCTGCAATCTCGCGGCCAACCTGGTCGGTCCGGCCTACGATTTTTCGAGCCTGTGGCCGAAGGGCATTTCGTATCGCACGGGCGGGATGATCACCGCGACGATCGCGATCGTGATGATGCCGTGGAAGATCCTCGCCACCACGCAGGGCTACATTTTCACTTGGCTGGTCGGTTACTCCGCGCTGCTCGGACCGGTGGCCGGCATCATGATGGTCGATTACTTCCTGATTCGCGGTACGCGGCTCGATCATCGCGAACTGTTCGACGAGCACGGCGAGTATGCGTATGTGGGCGGCTGGAACATCGCAGCTGTAGCCGCGCTCGTGATCGGCGTACTGCCGAATCTGCCGGGTTTTCTGAACACCGCGTTTCCGGCGGCGTTTCCGAATGTGCCCGATGCGTTCAAAAGCCTCTATACGTATGCATGGTTCGTCGGGCTTGCGCTGGCAGCACTGGTGTACGGCTTCTGGATGAAGTTCGCTGGCAGAGGGAGCACGCGCATTGCGCGTGCGTAAATGAAACAGGAACCAGGAGACAGCAACATGGCAATCCTCATTCGCGGCGGCACCGTGGTGGACGCCAACCGCACGTGGCGCGCAGACGTCCTGTGTCACGGCAGTGCGGCAGGCGGCACGATCGCGCAGATCGGTCCCGACCTCGCGGCACCCGCGGGTGCCACGGTGATCGATGCGGGCGGCCAGTACGTGATGCCGGGCGGTATCGATCCGCACACGCACATGGAGTTGCCGTTCATGGGCACGAAGGCCAGCGACGACTTTTATACCGGCACGGCCGCGGGTCTTTCGGGCGGCACGACGAGCATCATCGATTTCGTGATTCCGTCGCCGCGCCAGCCGCTGATGGCCGCGTTCAACGAGTGGCGCGGCTGGGCGGAGAAAGCCGCGGCCGACTACGGTTTTCACGTTGCGGTGACGTGGTGGGACGAGTCGGTGCATCGAGACATGGGCACGCTCGTGCACGAACATGGCGTGTCGAGCTTCAAGCACTTCATGGCGTACAAGAACGCGATCATGGCCGACGACGGCATCCTCGTGAACAGTTTCGCGCGTGCGCTCGAACTCGGTGCGCTGCCGACCGTTCATGCCGAAAACGGCGAGCTCGTCTTCCGCCTGCAGAACGAACTGCTTGCGCGTGGTTTTACCGGGCCGGAGGCGCATCCGTTGTCGCGACCGCCGGAAGTCGAAGGCGAAGCGGCGAATCGTGCAATTCGCATTGCGCAGGTGCTTGGCGTGCCGGTCTATATCGTGCACGTGTCGGCGAAAGATGCGCTCGATGCAATCGTGCGCGCGCGCAGCGAAGGGCATCGCGTGTTCGGCGAAGTGCTCGCCGGCCATCTGGTGATCGACGAAGCGGTGTATCGCGATCCAGACTGGACCCGCGCGGCAGCCCACGTGATGAGCCCGCCGTTTCGCTCGAAGGAGCATCGCGATGCGTTGTGGCATGGCTTGCAGGCCGGCCACCTGCACACGACGGCCACCGATCACTGCGTGTTCTGCGCATCGCAGAAGGCGATGGGGCGCGACGATTTCACGCGGATTCCGAACGGTTGCGGTGGCGTAGAAGACCGCATGTCGGTGCTCTGGCATCACGGCGTCAACGCAGGTCGCCTGACACCGAATGAGTTCGTCCGCGTGACGTCGACGAACGCCGCGCAGATCTTCAACCTGTATCCGCGCAAAGGAGCGATCGAGGAGGGCTCGGACGCGGACATCGTCGTGTGGGACCCGCAGGCGACGAAGGCGATCTCGGTCAAGACGCATCACCAGAACGTCGACTTCAATGTGTTCGAAGGGATGCAGGTGCAGGGGCTCGCCACGCACACCGTGACGCGCGGCGAACTCGCGTGGGCCGACGGCGATCTGCGTGCGCAGCGCGGTGCGGGCCGCTATCTGAAGCGTCCGCCGAACCCGGCGTATTTCGACGCGGTGCGTGTCGCGAACCGGCGTAAGGAAGTCGAGCCGGTGGTGCGTGAGCGGCAAGCGGGGTGAAATCGCTGTGCGGCTGCGTCGCCTATCGTGACGCAGCCACGCGGGCCGCCTTGAAGACGAGGCTCGGCGGCTGTCCGCTGATGTCGTCTATCTCGCCGATCCGGCGCATGCCGGCTTTTTCGAGCACGCGTATCGATGCGGCGTTGCCCGGCGAGACGACGGCCAGCACGTCGGCGGATACCTTGCGATGGGCGAAGTCGATTGCGTCCTGCGCGAACTCGGTGGCGAGGCCGCGACCCCAGGCGCCCGTGGCGAAGCGATAACCGAGTTGCAGCCGCCCCGTGTAACCGCGCAACGGGCGCCAGAGCAAACCGCCAAACCCGATCACCGTGTCGGGCACGTCGGTTTCATGAATGGCCCAGTAGCCGAATCCATACTCGTCCCAGTGCGCAATCCATGCTTCGAGACGCGCCCGCGCCGCGCCGATATCGCGCATCGGCCCGGCCGGATTGAAACGGCTGGTGGCCGGATCGCCGAAGATCGCGAGTACGGTGGCGGCGTCGTCGAGCGACGGTTTTCTGAGGCGCAGCCGGGCGGTTTGTCTTTCCATGAGCGGGTCCGGAGCTATCGATTGCGTTCGTGCGCAGGGCGACATCGACCGCGCAGGACATCCACACGCTTGCGCTGCGATACGCGAGGGCAGGAATGCAAATCGGCCGTTGCAGGTCCAGAAATTGCTGGCACGTTGCCGACCATGATGCGTCGCAATGCCGCCTGTGGCAACGCTCGCGTCGCAACCGTTGCCCATCGACCTGTCGACTCATCTTCTGCCGACAACTTTACGCTGCCCATATTGCGTTAAATGCCGGCCGAAACCCGGTGTAGACACCAGGCCCATGGCGTCGCAAGGTTCGAGTAAACTGTGCGGCGATGTCGACGTTCCGTTTGTGGCTTCGGCCAACCCAACTCCCCGTCGTGCAAGGAGGCATTACCCGTGCATGCAGTTCCCCCGCTGGAAGGCAGTGCAGTCGGTTCTGCCCCTGAAGTCCCCGAAGCGCCGGAAGCCCTCGAGCGCGATCTGCGCCGGGTCGATATCCACCCCGATTTCTGGTATCCGCTCGCCTGGTCGCGTGAGGTCAAGCGCGGCAAGGCGCATGGCGTGCGCTTCGCGGGCGAACCGATCGTGCTCGTGCGCACCGAATCCGGCGCCGTGTTTGCACTCGAAGACCGCTGCGCGCACCGCCAGGTGCCGCTGCACGGCGGTGTGGTCGACGGTGAATCGATTCGCTGCTGCTATCACGGCTGGACCTACGACTGCACCGGCCGCTGTATCGACGTCCCCTACCTCGGGCGCGAGCGTCTGCCGAACGGCGTGCGCTCGTATCCGTGCCGCGAAGTGGAAGGCCTGATCTTCGTTTTTCCCGGCAACGCCGCGTTGGCCGAAACCGTTGCGCTTCCCGTAATGAACGCCGCAAGCGACCCCAAGTACAAGACACGACGCTTCGGCCGCGAAGTCGCGTGCCACTACTCGTTCATGCACGAGAACCTGATGGACATGAACCATCAGTTCCTGCATCGCAAGCAGATGGGGCAGATGCGCGCGCGCTCGCTCGGGCGTCGGCGCGGCGAGGGCTGGGTCGAAGTCGATTACACGTTCGCGCGGATGGAAGGCCAGCAGCCCGTCGGCGAGGCGATCATCTTCGGTCAGAGCCGGCAGGGCGCGTCGGGCAACGACAAGGACGTGATGACGATTCGCACCGAGTATCCGTACCAGACGCTGCGCATCGTTAATTCGTCGAAGACGGTCGTGATGGATCTGTGGATCGTCTATGTGCCGCTCGATGCCGAACAGCGCACGAATCGCACGTTCGGGTTGCTGTCGATACGCCGGCCGGGTGTCGGCGTGTTGCTCGATATCGCGTGGCCGTTGCTGGTGTGGTTCACCGAACGCATCTTCAAGGAAGACCGCTGGATCGTCGAGCGCGAGCAGGAAGCGCACGATCGCCAGGGCGCCGACTGGAATCACGAAGTCTTTCCGGTGATTAACGAACTACGTTCGCTGCTGCGCGAAAGCGGCGCAGCGGAACGCGCTGCTGCGCCGACCGGGCCGTACCATCGGCGCATTCCGATCGAGGTCGTCACGCAAACCCAGCATGAGGCGGGTGCGAGGCCGGTTCTGCGCACAGCTGCGGCAGCAACCGAAGTCCTGCAAGGCAGCGACGAATAAGCGGAGTAGGTGGGGTAGGCGAACTAGGCGAACCACAAGGGCCGAACCCGCAAGAGCCCACCTGCTGCACCTGCTCAAAGTCACATGAAGTAATTATCGCAGCGCACGACGACCCCGTGCGCTGCGATCATCTCGCCAGCAAGACCCTCCGCTACGCTCCGCTCAAAACCGCGTGCGAACCCCGATGCGCACCGCGGTCGATGAATTGCCGGTTCCCACATACGTACCATTGACGAACACCGGCGCCGCCCCACCGCCGAGAAACACCGGCGCCGCGCCGCCCGACGCGCGCAGATAGGTCGCGCTCGTATAGATATCGGTGCGCTTCGACAGCGCGTAGTCGAGCAGCAGCGTAGCGTTCTGCCAGCGCTGGTCCTCGAGCTTGCTGTACCAGTAGCCTGCAAGAACCGTAGTGGTGGGCGTGAGCTGCAGCACTTCGTTGATTTCGTAAGTCGGCATCGAGCCGTTGTCGTCGCGAACCCGGAAGTGGGTGTCCGTGAACAGGATGCGTGTGAGCGAGATGCCGTAGGTATAGCTCGCGCCCGCACCGAACGTGCTCATGTTCGTCACGAGGGTAGGTCCAGCTGGCAGGTCCGCAAACAAGGTCGTGCCGGCCTGAGTCGGGGCGTTCAGCCCCATGTCGTGGGTATTGGTGTACGCGAGGCCGATATGCAACGGACCGTTGTCGTAGCGGGCACCGAACGCCATCACGCGCCCGGTACCCGCCGATATCGACTGCGACGGAAACGCATACAGCGCTCCCACCGTGAAGCCGTAGAAGCTCGGCGAGCGATACTTCACCGCGTTGTTGATGTGCAGCGTGCCCGCGAGGTGATCGAAGTCGCCGGGGTGCCACGAGTACTGGCCCGCATACTGGCCCATTGCGAACTGCGTGAGGTTGTCCCAGAAGAAGTCGTACTGTTTGCCGAACGTCAGCGTACCGCGCCGGTTGTCGGCGAGACCGAGCCAGGCCTGGCGGCTAAACAGCACGCCCGACTGCACCATCGTGCCGCTGTACAGGTTGAAGCCGTTTTCGAGTGTGAAGATCGCTCGCGTTCCGCCGCCGAGATCTTCAGTGCCAGTCAGCCCCCAACGGTTCGACTGGATCGAGCCGTCGTTTGCGACGAACGCCGAGTGGCCGTTCAGGTTGCTGAAATACGTGAGCCCCGCGTCGATGATCCCGTACATCGTCACGCTGCTCTGCGCGTGCGCCGTCTGAGCGGCGCACGCGGCGAACAACGCACTGCAAACAAGCATCTTCTTCATCGTGTCGTCTCCATTGGTTTAGCTTTTTTCGGGCAAAGCAACGCCCTGTCCCTTCGGCGAGGGACTTTGGGAGGGCGTCGAGAAACTGCGTGAAACGGGCGCGCTAAAGCGCGCGCCTTTGGGTCAACCGTCGAACCGGTACAGCACGGTATCCGCGCGGAAACGTACGTCCGCGCTCAGGCTGTTGCTGACGAGCAGATAGCGCTGAGCGTCGGCGACGAAGCTCGCGGCATCGGTGCCGCCGGTGGTCGGAAAGGTGTCGGCCAGATCGAAGCCGTTGCCGTTCCAGCGATAAATCTGCGAAGTCAGCGAGGTATGCGGATCATGCGGCGTGCCGGTGATGAAACACACACGCACGAGATAGCGGCCATGCACGCCGTCGATCAGTTTCAGCTCGCGCCCGCCGGCTTCGCCGAGCGTCTGCACCGGCTCGAACTGCGTACCGTCGAACCGGTACAGACGGGTTGTGCCGCTCAGATTCGCGTAGACCATCCACAGCGTACCCGCGTCCTCGAAGAAGCAGAACGCGCGACCGCCCGTCTGATCGAAGCGTTGCAGCGGCTCGAAGCGTTCGCCCGCCCAGCGATAGATCAGCGAACCGTCCACATGGTCCGCATACGCAAGCAGATGCTGCGCACCGATGCTAGCGAAGGCCCAGTTGTAACCCCAGCGTCCATCGAACTTCTGGAATGGCACGAAGCGTTCGCCATCCCACTCGAACAGATACGATTCGCGCGGATGGCGCGGCACGACACCTTCGAGCGTCACACCCTGCGCCAGCGCGAGGAAGTGCCGCTCGCCGAGTGTGAAGAAGCGCCACTGCTTCGCCGCGAAAACGGCAAAGCGCTGAAACGACTGCCACTGCGTGCCGTCGTATTCGTACAGCACGGCTTCGGTATCGAGCGAATACGGACCGCGGCCGGAACGCACGCCACAGGTCGCAAGAAAACGGCGAGTACCGAGCGTGAAGAATTCGATATCTTCGCCGCCAGGCAGCGGCAGCGTTGCGGCTTCGACAAAGCGACCGGCTTCCCAGCGATAGAGCAACGCGTCGGTGTCGCTGTCGCCGCCGTTCATCGCGGCTGGCTGGCCGGGAATGTCTAACGCGAGCTGCGGTATCGCGAGGTGCAGTGTGCCGTCGATCATGAAGGTTTCGACGGCCCGCGCACCGCTCGTCGCGAGCGTTTGTACGGGAGTGAGCAGGCCGCCCATCGTCACTGCGGGCGATACCGTTGCCGTTGTCATTGACTCAAGACTTTCCATTGCCTGACTCTGCGTGGGTGATGGTGAACGGAGAGGTTGGCGCGCGCGCATCGACGTCCTCGCGTGGCCGCCATGCGGCGACGAGTGCGATGCCGAGCGAGCCGCACACGGCGAGCAGCGCGGCGATGACGAAGATCTGTTCGAGCGGCAGTTTCTGTGCGAGCAGGATGCCGCCCACCAGCGGTCCGATGATCGATCCCATTCGTCCGATCGCCATCGTCCAGCCGATCCCTGCCGCGCGGACGGGCGTCGGAAACAGCCGGCTCGCGATCGCGGGAATCGTCAGTTGGCCGCCGACGAGGCATGCGCCAGTGATGAAAAGCATGCCGAACGCCGCGTTGCCCGTGCCGATCACGCGGCCTAGCGCGAACACCAGCACTGCGCCGCACGCGAACGAAATGGCCACCGGCACGAACGGTCCGATGCGTCCGACGACCGCTGAAATGAGCAACGCGCCGACGATCGCACCGAGGTTCAGGATGACTGCACCAAGTGCTGCGCGATCGGGTGCGATGCCGTTGAGATTGAGAATGGTCGGCATGAAGCTGACGAGAAAGCCCGACAGGATCATGCTCGACAGCACACCGAACCAGAGCGCGAGTGTCGATGCGAGTCGGCCGTCCGCGAGCAGGTCGCCGACGAACGAACCGAATGCGCGACCGGCGAGACTACGGTGCGTGGATGGCGCGACGACCTCGGTGCGTGCGGCGCTCGTCGACGGAATCACCAGCAACACCGGCACGATTGCGACGAGCGCGCAAATGCCGCCCATCAGAAACACGAAGGGCCAGCCGAAACGCATCATCAATGCAGCGGTGATCGCACCGCCCACCACAGCGCCAAGCGGAAAACCGATAAACATCAGGATGACCAGCGACGAGCGGCGCTGTGTCGTACTGCTCTCGGCAGTGATGGCCGCGACCGCCGGAATCGCGCCGCCCATCCCGAGCCCGCCGAGAAAACGCAGCGTCGCGAGCGACGTCGCCGAGCCGGCGAACGCACACGCCAGCGTAAACACACCGGTGACAGCGAGCGCCAGCAACAGCATCGGGCGACGTCCGAAACGATCGGCGAGCGGACCGGCAATCAACGAACCGAGCACGGTACCGACAAAGCCCGCACCGAACACCCGGCCGAGCGCCGCGTGATCGATGTGCAGCGAATGCGCGAGCAGCGGGGCGACGAACGACAGCATCAACGTGTCGAATCCGTCGATCATCGATACCGCGAAGCAGATCAGCGTGATCCGCACGACGGTTGCGGTCGGCAGGACCGGTGCTGTGCTGCGCGGGTTCAGCGATGCTGCGTCGAAATGGGTCATGGTGATGCGTCTCCGTGGCGGGCTTTCTATGTCGGCCGGCTGCGTCGCCCTGCGCGCCGGTATGTGCGGGATCGTGTGCGATCGCGTGCGTCAGTGCGGCGCAATCTCCGGATAGCGAACGTGCGTGAAGCCGGGAATCGTCACGTCGGCGGGCCGGTTACCGTTGTCGTGCAACTGGTCGATGATCAGGTCCGCGACGCAGTTCGACAACAGCTGTGACGGGTCTTCCATGATGCGGCGCAGACGCGCGCTTATCGCGTGGCGGTCGTCGGGGGCGGCGAAGGGCGGCATGCCTTCGGCGGCGCTCGGCTCGAACCGGTAGCCCTCGTTGTCGGGGAACAGTTCGCGCGCCACGTCGATGCTCGCGCGCGTGTTCTGCCACAGCGTGCGATAGGTCTGTTCGAGCGCGGCAAGCCCGGCGGCGTCCGGCAACTCGGCCACCGAAAACGACGGCGCGTGCGGCGCGATGAACAGCCGCTCGGGCGGCAGCGCGCGGCCCGATGCGCGCCAGATCAGATGACACATGTTGTTCGACGCCCACGTGGCGCCCGCGGTCGGCCGCCCGGAACGACCGCTGACTAGCACCATCGTGCGGCTCCAGTCGAGTGATTGAGCGCGCAACCAGTTGCCGATCCGGTAGACGATGTCGACGAACGCGAGCCCGAAGGTCGCGAACATCACGTCGTTCATCGGCACCGGCAGAGCGTGTTCGTCGAGCGGCGCGAAGTAGCGATCGCGCAGCGCGTCGAAGGTTAACAGGTCGGGTTCGTGTTGCGCGCGCTCCAGCATTTCCAGTGATACGGCGCATGTGTAGTCGACCAGCGCGGTGAGCTTCGTTTCCTGTCCTGCGAGACTGTGCACCGCGATGTCATCGCGCCAGAGCGCGACCGAATTCGCTTCGCGCACGTGCGCCGCATGCACGGCGAGTTGCGCGGCGGCTTGACGCCAGCTGCTGTCGGCGGCGTCGCGCGTGGCGGGCTCAGCGAGTTCGCGCATGCGTGCGAGGTAGGCGAGCGCGAGCGGCAGATGCGATACCGCGGTCAGCTCGATAAAACCGCGCGTCGACTTGCGAAAGCTTTCGATTAGCGGCGCGCGACCCGCGCCAGGAAACAGCGCGATGTCCGAACCGGTCGATACGATCAGCGGTGCGTCGGCGTCCCGCTCGTTCATCTGCTGCGTGAGCTGGTTGCCGATGCTGGCCGGGTCCGACGTGAATGCACGGAACAGGCCCGCAAACGCCGCATTCGGTTGATAGGTCATCGCTGTTTGCCCGATCCCTGGAGTAAGTGGAGAGGTGTTGCCCAGTAGTCGCTCAGTAGCCGCTCAGTAATCGAACAGCCGCGCCGGATTGTCGGCGAGGATCATCTTGTGTACGGCCGGATCGGAGGTCCATGCGCCGAGCAGGTTCAGCAACTCGCCGCTGTCGCGCGTCGAATCGGGAATGTGCGGCCAGTCGGAACCCCAGATCACCTTGTGCGGTGCAGCCTCGATAATGCCGCGCGCCATCGGCGCTACCGCATCGTAACCGCGGTGCTTCGCAATGCGATATGGCGCGCTCAGTTTTAGCCAGCAACTGCCGGTTTTCAGCAACGCGAGCAGGCGTTCGAAGTCGGCGGGCGTGAGGCCGTCTTCTTCGAGCATGTAGCCCATGTGATCGATGACGAAGTCGGTTTCGACATCGCCGAGAAACGGAATCAGGTTGCGCACGACCCATCCCGGCGCATAGAACTGCAGATGCCAGCCGAGGCCCGCGCAGCGCTGCGCCATCCGCGAGATGTAGTGCTGGATTTCCGCGGTGGGTTGACCCGAGCGCGCGAACAGATCGAGACGCACGGCGCGCACGCCGGCTTCGTGAAAGCGGGCCAGCGTGGCATCGTCGGTGTCTTCTTCGATCATCACGACACCGCGTGCGCCTGGGCCGGCAACCTGCAGCGTGTCGAGCAGACAGCGGTTGTCGGTGCCGTAGAAGCTCGGTTGCACGATCACGAAGCGCTCAAGGGCGAGTACGTCCATCAGCTTCAGGTAATGCGCGAGCGCGCCGTCGGGCAACGTGTAATGCGGATGCGCAACGCATGGATACTGGTCGAGCGGTCCGAAGACGTGCATGTGCGCATCGCATGCGTGAACGGGCATTGCGAAGGCGGGGCGCGACAGCGTAGCGGGGTCGCGCATCGGTGTGGAGATCAGCGGGGTTTCTGCCATGACGGGTCGATAAATAGGTAGATCGATTGGTTCGATTGAAGAACGATGTAGTCGTGTGTGCTGTATCAGGAAAGCGCGGCGCGGCTGCTGTCGATGCGCTGCCGCAACGCGCCGAGAAACAGATCGGTGTCGATGCCGGCGAAGATGTAGCGCACCGCGCCTTCGCGGCGCAGTGTGGTGAGCGCTTCGCCATCGGGCATGCCGCCGACCAGCGCGACCTTGCCGTGCCGATGCGCGGCGGCGATCACGCGACGGCACGCGTCGACCACCTCGGGATGCGTCGATTCGCCTGCATGACCGAGATCGGCGCTGAGGTCGTTGCAGCCCACGCCGATCACGTCGACGCCGGGGACTGCAGCGATCGCATCGGCGGCGTCGACACCGGCGCGGCTTTCGATCAGCACCTGGACCGCGGTGGCATCGTTCAGGCGCTGGTTCAGTTCGCGAGCGTGCAGTTTTTCGAAGTGGACGTAGGGAAGGGTGGCGAGTTGCGAGCGCTGACCGAACGGCGGGAAACGCGTCGCGGTGACTGCATCTAGTGCCTGAGTTGCCGTTTCGACGCGCGGCACGATGATGCCGAGCGCGCCGCCGTCGAGCACGCGATTGATCGTGCCGTAATCGCGTTCCGGCACGCGTACCCACGGCGACAGACCGATGTCGAGCGCGCATCCGCACATCTGCGCGACGGTGTCGACGGGCAGCGTGCTGTGTTCCATGTCGATCCAGACCGTGTGATAGCCCGCGACCTTGGCCCAGCGAATCACGTCGGTCGTGCGCGAGGCACGAATGCCGAGTGCATAGACCGGTTCGCCCGCGCGCAGCCGTTCGGTCAGTTCGATGCCGTTCATCGTGTCTCCATCGTGTTTCGTGTTATCGGTGCGAACCAGTATCGCCCTGAAAACAGATTTGATTTATTCTCTAAAACCAGTTTATTGATTTGGAGAAAAAATCAATGAATCTCCGGCATCTCGAGTATTTCGCGGTTCTTGCCGAAGAACTGCATTTCAGGCGCAGCGCCGAACGGCTCGGCATTACCCAGGCGCCGCTGAGTCTCGCGATCCAGTCGCTGGAGACCGAACTCGGCGCGCGGCTGTTTCATCGCACGCGTCGTACGGTTTCGCTGACCGAAGCGGGGCTCTCGCTGTTCGACGATGTGCGCGGCGTGCTCGCGCGCCTCGAGATGGCGAAAGAAAATGTCTGGCAGACGGTGAGCGGCCAGGTGGGTCGGTTGCGGGTGGGGTTTACGAATGCGTCGTCGCTGTCGCCGTTTTTCCCGCGGCTGATTCACGCGTACCGGACGAGTCGCCCCGGTGTGCAGATCGTGCTGCGCGAGCTGTCGTCGTTACAGCAGATCGAAGCGCTCGATACGCGTGAGCTCGATGTTGGGTTGTTGCGGTTGCCGCCGGAAATGCCGGCGCCCGCGCAGGATCTCGTGCTTGCGCCGCTGCTCGAAGAACCGTTGCTGCTCGCGGTGCATGCGGGTCATCGGCTGGCGAAGAAACGCACGGTGTGCATCGCCGATCTGCGCGGCGAGCCGTTTATTGCGTACCCACGCCAGGCCGGTGTCGCGCTGTTTTCGCAGACGCTTGCGCTGTGCGAGAAGCGCGGTTTCACGCCCGATATCGTGCAGGAGGCGCAACAGGCGTCGACATTGATTGGTTTGACTGCGACGGGGCTCGGTGTGGCGCTCGTGCCGGCGTCGCTACGCGCGATCTCGGTGCCCGGTGTTGTGTTTCGCGAACTGAGCGATAGCGATACGACCGCTACGCTGTATATCGCGCATCGGCGGGGGGATGCGAATTCGCGGGCGGTGCAGTTTGCGGAACTGGCACAAACAGTGCAGTAGGCCGGTATCGATCTGCGGCCATTGATAGAACGGGCGATGGTAAAAAAGCGCCAGGTCTGCCGAAATGCTTGTGCTGGCGTTCTATTCAGTCAAATACTATTCTGTTACAGGTTTCGGGTTGCTGCCTGCGCTTATGCACCGGCTTTCGACAACGTCATTCAACACAACCTCGCCTTAGGCACTCTGAGAAGAGCCCTCTCGCGACGCACGTTTCAAGGGCCGGGCTGCAACGCGGCACGGCGGAACTGACGAGTAACTCATCACTACGGTGGTCGCCCATGCATAGCCAAGCCATCAAATGTGTCTTGCTTCTCGTGTGCGGGTGCCCGCTTGTGGCGAACACTTACGCCGCCGAATCGATTGGCACGGTCAAGACCGTCAAAGGGGCGGTACATATCGAGCGCACCGGGCAGAACCTGGATGCTGCGATCGGCAGCGATGTGTTCGGCAGCGACCGCGTCGTGACGGGTCCCGCTTCCTCCGTTGGCATCACGTTGCGCGACAACACGCTGTTATCCGAAGGCTCCAACTCCGTACTCGAACTCAACAAGTTCGCCTTCAACACCACCACCTACCAGGGGACGCTCGACGCCACCATCCGGCGCGGCTCGCTCGCCGTCGTGGATGGCGAGCTCGCAAAGGCGAATCCGGAATCGGTGCGCTACAGCACGCCGACCACCACGCTCGGCGTGCGCGGCACCGAATTCATTATCGAAGTCGGCGGCGAAAGCGGGAGCGGGCGTTGAAAGTGTCCATCCAGAGCGACCGGTTGAGACCGGCGGCGTTAATCGTCACAACCTGCCTTTGCGCGTGCAGCTCGACGCCGGACAAGATCACCTTGTTGCCGGATCCGGGCGGGAGCGTCGGCGCCGTCGTCGTCAAGAGCGTTAACACAACGCAGGTGATCGACACCGCCTATGCGCAGGCCAGTGTTGCGAGGAACGGCGCGATCGAAGTGACCGAGGGGAACCCGTCCGACGTGCAGGGGCGCTATGGCGATCTGCTGGCCGCACGCCCCCCGCGTCCCATGACGTTCACCATCAACTTTCTGTTCGACTCCGCTACCCAGATGGCCCCGGATTCGGCGGCCACTGTCACGAAGCTGAAGACTGCGCTGGCAACGTGGCCCGCTCCCCATCTCACGGTGGTCGGTCATACCGATTCACCAGGTTCCGTCGAATTCAACGACAGGCTCTCGATACGCCGCGCCCAGACTGTCGCCGCATTCCTCACCAAGGCCGGCATACCCGCGCAGCAAATCGAAACCGCCGGACGCGGCAAGCGCGAGCCGATCGTGCACACGGCAGACGGCGTGCCGAGCCAGATGAACCGCCGTGTCGTGATCACGATTCAGTGAACCGGACCATGGCGCACCGCCTCGCGTGATCGTCGCCTCTTTTCCGCCGTCGACATGAAGCGCTATCTCAACACCGGGCTCATCTTCATTAGAAGCATGCTCAGAGCGCGTAAAGGGCGGCCCTGGGCGCTCGTCGTGCTGTTCACCCTGGTCCTGCTCGATCTATGCGGCGAGTGGCCGACCAATGTGTCGCGTCCGGCCTTTCTCAATACGTTCAACGGCGTGCTTCCGGACGCCTTCGGTTCGGCGCGGCAACTGCTGTTCGACCACTACCAGCGCCGTTTTCCGCGCGTGCCGACGACGCAGCCGGTAATCGTTGTCGAAATCGACGACAAGACGCTGGAAGCCGTCGGTCAATGGCCGTGGCCGCGCAACCGGCTGGCTACCCTCGTCGACGCGATCGCCGCACAGAAACCGCTGGCGATCGGTCTCGACATCTACATGCCGGAACTCGATCAAACCTCACCGGCCACGGTGGCCGACAATCTGCCGCCCTCGGCGGCGGACATTGCGACCCAGTTGCGGACACTACCGAGTCACGAGCGCATTCTTGCCACGTCGTTGCGCGCGGCGCCGTCCGTACTCGGCGCGGCTGCTTTCGATCACGCCACATCCACGACCAGTACGGACCTGCTGAGCACGCCGATCCTCGTGCATGGCCCGGACCCGCTGGGCAAGATGCAGCGCTTTCAGTACGTGCTGGCGAGCCTTTCAGAGCTGCAGGGCGCGGCGCATGGCCAGGCGATGCTGAACGTGGCCCAGGAACAGGGCACAGTGCGGCGGGTTCCGCTCATCATGGGTCTCGGTGACAAGATGGTTCCCGGCCTGCCGATCGAGATGCTGCGGGTCGCTATCGGCGCTCCCGCGGTGGACGTGTACGCGGACGAGTCAGGCGTGCAGGCGGTGGGTGCCGGGGACCTGCGGGTTCCCACGCAGCCCGACGGCGACATCTGGCTATATTTCGCGTCGATCCAGGCGACGCAGCAACGCTATGTGTCGGCAAGCGATGTCCTGCAAGGCAGGATCAGTGCGACGCGCTTTCGCAACAAGCTGGTGCTGGTCGGGCTGACAGGCACTGGCCTGACCGACACGCGCACCACAGCGCTGGGCGAGCTGGTGCCCGGCATCGAAATCCAGGCGCAGGGTATCGAAACGATCTACGAAGGCCGGCTCCTGCGCAGGCCAATCTGGCTTCAATGGGCGGAAATCGGCTTTATCGTCGCGTTTGGCCTGCTGTTCGTCTGGTACGTGCCGCACTCCGACTCGCGGATCGCGGTATTCATCAACACGGTGCCGAAGGCGTCTGCGCTTCTCGGCCTGTCGCTCAACCTGCTGATACTTTCCGTCTGCATGGTGTTGTTCAAGTATTTCAACCTGCTGGCCGATGCGACGTCGGCCTTCATCATCCTTTTCGCGGTCATCGGCAGCTTTTTCTCTACCTCGGTGCTGGCTCAGGAGACGCGAAACCAGCCCGATGACGCCGAGGCCCACACGTCCGAGGATGACGTCCGCACGGGCAGCAACGCGGCGGAGTAGTGCGACGTCCTGCGAATAGATTTACTGCCGATGGGCCAACGGTTGCAAAGGCCGCTGCGCTGGTTGCTTGCGCTGCTTCGATGGCTTCTTGCCATGCAGACTAGCCGGCCCTCCCGCCACATCATCCGCAAGCTGGCCCGCGTCGACGCACTTGCCCGCTTCCCACGTATCAGTCAGCGTTTTGCGCAGTTTGCGCAATTCGTCGCGCTGCGCACGCAACGTAGCCATCAACTCCCCGATCTCCCCGAGCCGCATGTCGACCCCGTGCAGCAGATCCTCTTTCGACAGATCCTGCTGATTGGCAAACGCACAACGCAGCCGCTCAAGCGAAAACCCCAGACTCTGCGCGATCTGGATCAACCGCAGGCGCTCGAGCGCCGTATTCCCGTAGTCGCGATAACCATTGGCGCCGCGCTCCGGCTCCGGCAGCAGCCCGCTTTGCTCGTAATAGCGAATCGCGGACGCTGCCAGCCCCGTTTTTGCCGCCAGTTCACCGATTTTCATGGCACTTGACCTTCAAGTTGACTTGAATCTTAGTATAGCGGCATCTCATCTTTTGTTTGTGTGCTGACATGACTACATCTTTGTTTACGCCGCTCCGTTTACCGAACGGGACCACCTTACCCAACCGCATTGCCAAGGCCGCGATGGAGGAAAACATGGCCGCTGCCGGGCAGCTTCCCGGCTCGGCGCTGTACCGGCTGTACGGCGCATGGGCCGACGGCGGCTCCGGGTTGATCATTACGGGCAATGTGATGATCGATGGGCGCGCGCTGACCGGCCCCGGCGGCATCGTGCTCGAAGCGAACACGCCGCTTGCGCCGTTCGAGGAATGGGCGCGCGTCGCGCGCCGCAAAGGCGGCCATGTGTGGATGCAGATCAATCATCCGGGCCGTCAGGTCAACGCCGATATGGGTGGAACCGCATGGGCGCCGTCGGCTGTCGCGCTCGATCTCGGCAAGTACAGCAAGCGCTTCGCGCAACCGCAGGCGATGAACGAAGCGCAGATCCAGGAGATCATCGAGCGCTTCACGGCGACATCTGTGGCGGCCGAACGGGCAGGCTTCACCGGCGTCGAAATTCACGCGGCCCACGGCTATCTGATCTCGCAGTTTCTGTCGCCGCTCACCAACCAGCGCACCGATGCGTGGGGTGGCAGTCTCGCCAATCGCGCGCGTCTGTTGCTGGAAGTCGTGCGGGCGGTGCGCGAGCGCGTGTCGCCCACATTCTGCGTGAGCGTGAAGCTGAATTCCGCCGATTTCCAGCGCGGCGGTTTTTCCGAGGACGACGCGAAGCAGGTCATCCTGTGGCTGAACGAAATGCAGGTCGATCTAGTCGAGTTGTCGGGTGGCAGCTATGAAAGCCCCGCGATGCAGGGACGTACCGCAGACGGCCGCACGCTCGCGCGCGAAGCGTACTTCCTCACGTTCGCGAAGGAACTGGCGGCCGCGGCCAAGATGCCGGTGATGACGACCGGCGGCATCCGTCGGCGCGCAGTTGCCGAAGACGTGATTGCGAACGGCGTGGCCGTCGCGGGCATAGCGACCGCGTTGGCGCTGGCGCCCGATCTGCCAGCGCGCTGGCAGGCAGGCGGCGATCACACCACGGTGAACCAGCAGGTCGGCTGGAAGGATCAGGTGATGGCGGCGCTCGCCCGCATGGCGCTCGTCAAGCGCCGCCTGCGGGCGCTCGGAGCGGGGCGGCTGTCACCGCAATCGTACTCGGCGGCATTTACGCTGGTGGTCGACCAGTTGCGCACGCGCCGGCTCACGCGTCGCTATCGGCGCTGGAGCCAGGCGCGCGCGTGAACCTGGGTCGAAGAAGAAGTCTGTCCGTCAGATCACCACTTCCGGTGGCGGCTGACGGAACAGACGCGTGATCCAGCACAGGTACACGAGGCCGAGCGCAAACCAGATCGCGCCAAGCACGAGTGCGGTCTTCTCGAGGCTGACGAGCAGCCACAGATCGGCAATCGCGCCGATGAGCGGAAACAGCAGCCCGCCAATCACACCCATGCGTCGATCGCCGTGATTGCCCGACAGGTAAATGCGGATCACACACACGTTGACGGCGGTGAACGCGAGGAACGCGCCGAAATTGATGAACGACGTCGACGTAGCGACATCGAGCTTCAACGCAATCAGCCCGACGATGCCCGCAATCGCGATGTTGATCGCCGGCGTCTTGAAGCGCGGATGGATGAAGCCGAAGATGCGCTTCGGCAGGATTTCGTCGCGGCCCATCGCATACAGCAGACGCCCGACGCTTGCCTGCGCGGAAATCCCAGAGGCGAACTGCGCGAGAATCAGCCCGGCAAGAAACACACTCACGAACAGGTCACCACCGATCGTCTTCGCAACTTCGAACGCGGCCGAGTCGGTGTCCTTGAAGTCGACGCCGGGATGCGCGAGCTGCATCGTGTACGACGCGACCACGAAAATCGCGCCACCGATCAATGCAATGAGCAGAATCGCACGCGGCATGTTCTTCTTCGGATCGATGGTTTCTTCGGTCAAGGTCGAGACCGCGTCGAAGCCGAGGTACGAATACGCCGCGATTGCCGCGCCTGCCATCGTCGACGAGAGTGGCACGTGCGCCTTGAAGAACGGCTCGGCCATCGCAATGCCGCCGGGGCCCGCCGCTGCGGCGGCGTAGTGCCAGCACAGCGCGACGAACAGCGCGACGATTGCAAGTTGCACGACCATCAGCACGATGTTGAAACGCGCCGCCAGTTCGATGCCGACGATATTCAGCGCACTGGTCAGCACGATGAACGCGACGATCCAGATCCACGAGGGCACAGTCGGAAACGCGGCGTTCAGATACGCGGCGCCGATCAGCCAGATCACCATCGGCAGGAAGAAATAATCGAGCAGCGTCGCCCAGCCGATCATGAAGCCCAGATGCGCATTGAAGGTCTTGCGCGTATAGGTGTACGCGGAACCCGCCACCGGATAGAGCCGTGCGAGCTTGCCGTAGCTAAGCGCGGTGAACGCGATCGCGATCAGTGCGAGCAGATAGGCGAGGGCGGCGGTGTCGTCGCTGGCCTTGGCGAGCACACCGTAGGTGCCGTACACGATCAGCGGCGCCATATAGGCGAGGCCGAACAGCAGCACGGACGGCAGCCCGAGCGTGCGTTTCAGATGCGGTTGAGCTTCCGTGTCTTGCATGATGTCTCCGAGGCCCTGTGCAGGCTTGAACGACCGCGTCCGGAGCGTGAGCTTTGCGCGGGCATGGTATGGCGTTGGCTGAAATGGGCCGCCTGAAACAGCGCGGTCCGCAAAACGCGTAAAAGAAAGGCTGAAACGCGGTAGGGCAACGACTGAAAAGCGATGACTAAAAGCGCTTGAGAAATTCGCTTGAGAACTTCGCCGCTCAGTCGTAACGACGACGTGCTTCGATCACCAGCGAGCGCGAGCCGTCTTCATGATCGACGCGCGTGAGACCGAGCGGCACGCGCGCATCGTGCAGATAGCGGTAATGCTCGCGGCTCGTTTCGAGCCGTGTGAGATCGATGCGCGCACGCAGCACGGTCTCTTCGGCACCGGCTTCGGCGGCCACGTCCCCTGACGGCTCGAAGAGCGTCGATTCGCCGGGGAAGGTCAGGTTGTCGTCGCCCGCGCCGCAGCGGTTCACCATTACGGCGAACATCTGGTTTTCCATCGCGCGCGCAGTCATCGCGCGGCGATGCACCGGGCCGAACGGATCCATATTGCCGTTGGTGACGATCAGCAGATCGGCGTCGAGCGTGGCGAGTGCGCGCACGCCTTCCGGAAACTCGATGTCGTAGCAGATCTGCAGGCCGACCGTGAGGCCGTTCCACTGGCAGACTTCGAAGCGGTCGCCAGGCGTGAAGACGCCGACATCGGACGCCCACAGGTGCACCTTGCGGTAGCGCAGCAGGATCGCGCCGCTCTTGTCGATCAGCACGGTCGTGTTGTAGAAGCGGCTGCCGTCGCGTTCGGCGAAACCTACGGCGGCGGCGACACCGGCCTCGCGTGCGGCATTGCGCACGGCGCTGAGCGCGGGACCGTCGACCGCCTGGGCGACGTCTCCGACATTCTCGCGGGTCGGAAAACCCGACAGCGAGGTTTCGGGGAAGACGATCAGTTGCGTGCCGCCTGCCACGTCGGCGCGACCGATGGTTTCGATTACCTTACGGGTATTGTGTTCGACGTTGCTGTCGACGAGCGCGAGTTGCGCGAGTTCCACCTGCATCGTGTGTCTCCTTCCAGATACCTTGCAGTCGCCCGGGCAGCGCTGCCGCATGATTCCGTCCGGCGCATTATCAGTGTGTTATTTTTGTCCGGAAATTACCCACGTGGGTTACCTCACCGGAGCAGATATGGAGTTCGAATGGCGCGATCTCGCGTTTCATCGGGAGATTGGCTCAGCCATCGACGCTCTCGACAGCCCGCATTTCTGGGCCCGTCTCACGCGCGTGCTGGAGCGGCACATCAAGTTCGACAGCTGGGTGGCGCTGCGCTTCACGCGCGCGGCTCCGCCGTTTGTGTGCGCCGAGCAGGCGTTGCCGGACGGCAAGCCCGACCTGATGTTTCAGGACTATCTCGCGGCGCTCTATCAACTCGATCCGTTCTATCTCGCCGCGCTCGAAACGCGCGCGTCGGGCTTCTTCACGCTCGCTGACGTGGCGCCCGACAACTTCCGCATGACCGAGTACTACCAGCGGTATTTTTGCAAGAACGTCGTCGGCGACGAAGTGCATTTCAATGTCGTGATCGACGCCGATCACACGATGGCGTTTTCGCTCGGCAGCAGGCGTCGTTATCACGAGCGCGAAATTGCGTTGCTCACGCTGTTCGCGCCGTGGGTGCTTGCGCTCATGCAGCAGCGGCTGCGCTATGAGAATTTTGGTCCGGCCGGCGAGACTGTGCTTGTGACCGAAGCCGACGCCGCCGATGCCACCGATCTACCCGCGCGCATCGGCGCATTGTCCGGCAGGAACGGCCGCGGTGTGCTGACCGCGCGCGAGATCGAAGTGGCGATGTTGTCGTTGAGCGGGTTTTCAACGCGCGCGATTGCGGAGAAACTCGCGATCTCGTTCGAGACCGTGCGCGCGCACAAGAAACACATCTACGCGAAGCTCGGCATCGGCTCGCAGTCGGAACTGTTCGCGATGTTCTACGAGCCGGGACATCGCGAGAGCGATATCCCGGCGTAGCGGTGTCGCCGCTTACGGCGTTACAGCGTTACGGCGTCCAGCGATGCACGATGATGCTTGAGTCGTTGTAGTTATCTTTGGTGATCACGTACTGCCCGGTCGACTGCAGATACGCTCTGAGCCCATACATCGAATCGACGTCGTTACCGACACTCACGGTGCTCGGGCTCGCATTGATCAACGTTGTGTCGAGGTTGCCGGTGGTGAGATTGAACACGTCGATGTTAGGCACGGTGTGCACGTATCCGGCGAACAGATAGTTGCCGGCCGCCGTAATCGACTTCGGATTGGCGACGGTGAGCACAGGGTTAGGCTTGGTCATGTTGCCCGCGGCCCAGCCGTGATACACCTCGATCCGCGTGCCGATCGACGTCCAGTCGATGCTGCCGATAATGCCTTGCGCGAGGATCATCGTGTCGCTCTCCGCGAGGTAGATGATGCGCGTCATCGGTCTGACGCTAAGCGGAATGTAGAGCGCGATGCCCGGTCCCCACGATGGCTTGCCGGTAGCATCGAAGCCAATCAATGGATAGTGATAGATGTGGTTCGTCCGGTCGAGACCGGCCCAGATGTCTCCCTTGCTATCGATAGAAAATCCACCCGTGATCGGTGCCGTCGTATTGAACGCCGTACCCGGAATCGACGCATCCGGTATCGCGACATAGCCGTTCGCAGCGTTGAAGTGGAACAGGTAGAAGATCGCCGGGTTCTGTCCTGACGCAACCAGAATGCGGTTGCCGCCTACCGAGACAATCTGCCCGAAGTGCTCGTCGCGCTGCGTATCGTTGATGTTGAGGCGCGGATCGGATGGATAGTCGATCGGATCGACGGTGTTCGCAACGAAGGTTCCTCCGGCGGTGCCCGTGTAGATGTTAGTGCCGCTATAGAAGTACGCCCCGTCCGTACCCGGATCGGGTGCGCCGACGCCCTCGAAGTTCAGCGACTGCAGTGTCCATTGCAGGACGCCTTTGTTGTAGGCGTGAATATCGGTGCCGCCGTCGCGGCCGAGATCCCAGCCGCCGCCCCATGGATTGTTCAGCACATAGAAGTTGCCGGCGGAGTCCTTGCCGATACCGGTGACGCGCGTGAAGCGCTTGTCGCCGACCTGGCCTTTGATACCCGTCGTGTTGTCGAGATATCCGCCTTTGATCCCAAACGTACCGACCTGAAATGGAATGAGCCAGGTGTTGTAGACCTTGATGTTCATGTCCGGCCCTTCGTCGCCGACAACGAGCAGTTGTTTCGTCGTGTCGAAGAACAGCGCCGAAGGTTTCGCACCAGTGGGCATCTGGATGGTGTTCATCGCCGTGCCGGTGGAACTGAATTCGGCGATTGTGCCTGCGCTCTTCTGGGCGACCCAGAGATTGCCGGAGCTGTCGATGGCGAGCGCACCTGGCGACGTCACGTTGATGTCCTGCTGCCAGACACCGTCTGTGGTGTAGACGCGGACCCGATTGCCAGGCAGGTCGCTCGCATACAGCACCGAGCCCGAGGTGGCGAGCCCGGTCACGACATCGGCATGGGTTTCGGTTGTGTCCGCACTGACGTTGATGAGTACATCGCGCGTTTGCGTGGTGCGGTTGTAGCGTCCCACTGCGCCGCTGCCGTACACGTTGTTGAATTGCAAGGCGGCGAAGATCGATGTGGCGTTGCCGGTAATGGCGCTGCCCTGGAACTCGTTGTGCAGGCCAAACGAGCCGATGCTCTTGCCGCTCTGATAGAGCGCAACACCACCTTCGTTTTCATCCCAGAACGACGCCGTGTAGATGACGCCTTCGGGCGCGACCCACATCGAGCGCGCGGTACTGCCCACATGCGTGGCGTCGGTGCCGAAGGTGTTGGCGATCCAGTCGGTGGTGTACTGCTGCGCCTGACATACCGGCGCGATCGCAGCGATCAGCACGGCGGAAAGAAACGCGGAATAGATGCGATGCTTGATCATCGGTGAATCCTCTCAGCAGTATTGTTTTTCCCTGACCTCCCAATATAGTTCGCGAATCGCGAACATGGGTGATGTTGCGATGACAATTGCACGAGAATATCGACGCGTGTTGCATGCGACGATGTTCGCAAGCCTTACACGCGCGTTAGATTGTGCGAGTGCGATGAAGAGCTGCGCACCATGTGCGTGCGCAACGGACATGCAAATGAAAGTCGAGCCTTATGCGGAGCGCATGCAGGAGATGAGCGACGCGCAGATCGATCCCACTATCTATGCAGCGGGCCACCAGACCCAGCCGCGCGTCGAACGTTGCAATTCGATGCGCGAGAGCGGGCCGATTTCGATTCGCGTGTAAGCAGTGAGCGGTGCACGTAGCGCATGCAGTAGCGCGGCGCGTATCACGACAGCATGCGTGACCGCGACGACGGCAGGCACATCGGCAAGTTGTTCGAGCCACTGCGCAACCCGCGTCGATACCGTGGCGAACGATTCTCCATCGGGCGGCGCGGCATGGGGATCGGTACTCCAGGCGGAGAGCATCGGCAGCTCGTCTGTTGCGATGTCCGCGACGCGCTGGCCATGCCAGCGACCGTAACTCATGTCGGCAAGCGCAGGTGCGATGTCGGCGGTGAGATTCAACGCTGCGGCCGTTTCGCGAGCACATGGGGCAGGGCTGCTGAACACGAGCGCATCGCGAGGCACATCGAGTTGTGTGCGATACGCATGCGCGTCGTCTTGACCGCGCGCATCGAGTGGATCGTCGGCGGGGAAGCGGCCGCTGCGCATCGCGGCGGTCGCTGCATGACTCACTAGCCATAACCGCGTGTGCATTGCGCTGATCTCCCATGAAGCATGTGCCGCGAAGTTTAGCGCGTAGAATAACGCCGCTGAAGCAAGGAAGCCGGTGCAAGTCCGGTGCGGTCGCGCCACTGTAATCGGTTCAATGAAGAACCGGAAGCCAGACCCTCGCTTCGCGTCATCTTTTTCTCACGACCACCACGACTATCGGGGCGCGTAACCCCAGGAGAAGTCCGTCATGACCGATGCTGTTTTCAAACCGGCTGTCCAGCCGGTGCCGATCCCTCTGCGTGAATTGCTGCCGTGGATTATCTTCGGCGGCCTGCTGCTGTTACTGGCGATCTACTTCGTCGGCGCCGAAGAGGGCGCGACGTCGTTGATCCCCGGCATGTACGTGCACGAGTTCGTGCACGACGGCCGCCATCTGCTCGGCTTTCCTTGCCACTAACCGGGAGTCGACATGGTCGGTAGATTGTTGATGCGCGGGATGCTCACGGGCATCGTCGCGGGATTGCTCACGTTCACTTTTGCGAAGATCGCCGGCGAACCGCAGGTCGATCAGGCGATCTCGTTCGAAGAGAAGGCCGATGCGGCGAAGGGCGAAGCTCCCGAACCGGAAATTGTCAGCCGTCACACGCAGGCGGGGCTCGGTTTGTTGACCGGTGTAGTCGTGTATGGCGCAGCGGTGGGCGGGTTGTTCTCGCTCGTGTTCGCGTATGCATATGGCCGCTCGGGTCGGCTCGGTGCACGTGCATTGTCGGCGTTGCTCGCGCTCGCAGCGTTCGTCGCGATCGTGATCGTGCCGAATCTCAAGTACCCGGCGAATCCTCCGTCGATCGGCGACCCCGAGACGATCGGCTATCGCACGGGCCTGTTCTTCCTGATGATCGCGATCTCGCTGGCGGCGACGGTGTTTTCGTTGAAGCTGCGCCGTCACGCGGCGGCACGCTTCGGTGCGTGGAACGGAGCGATCGTGGCAGGTGCGGTTTTTATCGTCATCATCGCGGCCGTGCAACTTGGTCTACCGTCGATCAACGAAGTGCCGGTTGCATTCCCCGCTGCGCTGCTGTGGAAATTCCGCCTCGCGGCGCTTGGCATGCAGGCGATCATGTGGACGACGATCGGGTTGCTGTTCGGTGCGCTCGTCGAGCGTGCACAGCAGAGCTCGCGCAACGTGTTGCCGGCCGGGCTGTGAACGGTTGAAGTCGAGAAGTCGAGCGAGCGCGACATCGGCGAAATCCTGCTGCGCGTTGCTGCTTCACATCGGCGCGGGCCGATGTTGCCGCAGCAGTCCATCGCGAATGAACTGCGCGAGTTCGCGTCCGGCCGGGTTGGCGCCCTGCGCAGGAAATCGCAGGCTGATCGCGAACGGCGGAAGTTCGGGCAGTTGAGCATCCGCGCTGAGAATGTCGAGATCGGCGGGCACGGTCGACGTCAGCCACGCGGTCACAGCGAGCCCGCTGCGCACCGTCGCGGTGGTCGCTTCGATGTTGCCGCTCTCGAAGACCGTGCGCCACTCGATGCCACTGCTGCCCAGCGCACCGAGCACGGTCTGCCGGAATGCGCAGGTGTCGCTCACCATCGAGACCGGCAGCGGTCGCTTCAGATGCGCGCTGCCGCCGCGCGCGCCGACCCACACCAGGCGTTCGACACGCAGACATTCGCCACTTGCTTCGGTTGCAGGTTCTTCGATCACTGCGACATCGAGCGAACCGCGCGCCAGTGCCTCCGCGAGTTCCGGCGATGAACCGCAGACAATCGCCATCTCCACGTTCGGCCACGCTTCGGTAAACGCCTTGAAGATCGGCGCGAAGCAGGCGCCGACCAGATCGTAGGGGACACCCAGGCGCACCTGGCCGAGTATCGGACGGGCCGCCATATCCGCCCAGATTTCATCGTTCATGCCGAGCAGGCGTTTCGCCTTGCCGAGAAAGCGCTCGCCGACCTGGGTCAGTTCGAGCTGGCGTCCGACGCGATCGAACAGGTCGCAACCCAAAGCCTCCTCGAGGCGCTTGATCTGCTGGCTCACCGCGCCTTGGGTCAAATGCAGGCGGTTGGCGGCAACGGTCATGCTGCTGTGGTCGGCAACCACAACGAAAGTGCGCACCAGTGCGAGGTCGAGATTTCGGTTCATCGTCACATTATATTGTCTAATGTGAATCATCAGAAACTTTCGATTTTCTAATGTGAACGAGATGACTACAGTGACGTTTTGCTCCGGAACGCTGCCATGTCCTTCGTCGCCACCTCGACCGGCTCGATCGCACCGTTGATCCTGTTTGCCGCCGTTGCCACCGTGACGCCCGGCGGTGCGACGGCGCTCGCCACTGCGTCGGGCTCGCAGTTCGGCTTTCGCCGCTCGATTCCGTTGATGGCGGGCATCGCGCTGGGGCTTGCGTCGCTGGCCGCCGCTGCCGCCGCCGGTCTCGCTGGCGTGCTGCTGGCCGCGCCCGTGCTGCAGACCGGCATGAAGGCGATCGGCAGCGCATATCTGCTGTGGCTGGCGTGGCGGGTCGCGCGCAGCGGGGCGCCCGATCTCGACCGCTCGACGGCGGCGCCCACCACCTTGCTCGGCGGGGCGTGTCTGCTCTGGCTCAATCCGAAGGGTTGGGCCATGGCCCTCGGCGCGGCGGCGTCGTTCGCGATGCTCGCGAATGGGCCGCTGCATCTCGCGTTGTTGCTTGGCGGCGCGTTCGGGGTGTCGGCGGCGGTGTCGCTGTCGCTGTGGTGCGCAGCTGGCGTGCTGCTCGCGCGGCTGGTGCGCACCGAGCGGCAATGGCGCATTGTCAATACGCTACTCGGCGTGTTGCTGGCGGTATCGATTGTTCCAATGTGGAGATAGCAATGGTTGCAACAGGGTTTGCGGAATCGTTCGACCTGATGTCCGCGTTCGACGCGGTGACCGAATACTGGTCGCCGAAAGTCGTGGCGCAGGTCAACGATCAGTACATGAAGATCGCGAAGGTGAAGGGCGAACTGGCGTGGCACAGTCACCGCGACGAGGACGAACTGTTCTACGTGGTGCGCGGCCGGCTGCGGATGGAATACGAAGGCGGCCGCGTCGTCGAGCTTGGCGAGGGGGGCGTGCACGTTGTGCCAAAAGGCGTGCTGCACAATCCGGTTGCGCAGGACGAGTGCTGGATCGTGCTGATCGAGGCGGTGACGACGCGTCACACGGGCGACGTCGACACGCCGCTCACGCGCACGATCGAGCAGCAACTCGGATAGTTGTGTGGCCCCATCAGTTGTGTCTTGAATCGAAGCCGCCGGAAATGCGACACTCGCGGTTCACACATATTGTCCGCAAACGCCCCTTCGGGCGTGGGACCGGAGTAAGTGCTTTGCATGGGGCCCGAGTAACGCGCTAAAGCGCGAACTCTGGCCGACAGCTAAAGCGCTAACTCCGATCGACAGGAGGCACTGAATGTTTTCGCTTTCCACGCTGGGCACTTTCGTCGCTGTCGTGCTGGGGCTGATGCTGATCCCCGGGCCGGCCGTTCTGCTGGTCCTGACCCGCACCGTACAGGGCGGTCGTAAAACCGGCATCCTGACCGGGCTCGGCATCGCCACCGGCGATTTCATCCACACGCTGTGCGCGGCGGCCGGCCTGTCGGCGCTGCTGATGACGTCGTCGCTCGCGTTCAACGCCGTCAAGCTGATCGGTGCCGCGTACCTGGTTTATCTCGGCGTGCGCGCGCTGCTCGAGAAACCGTCCGACCCGACACTGCCGAAAATTCCCGCCGTGACACCGGCACAAGCGTTCTGGCAGGCGATTCCCGCCGAAGTGCTGAACCCCAAGACCGCACTGTTCTTTCTCGCTTTCCTGCCGCAGTTCGTGCATCCGGGACAGGGTTCGTCGTTTGCGCAGTTCGCCGTGCTCGGCGGCGTGTTCGTCGTGTTGAGCGTGCTTTACACCACCGTGCTCGCGCTCACGATCCGTCCGCTCGGCCGGCTGGTCAAAAGGCTGACGTGGCTCGTCCGCTGGCAGGGCAAGATCATCGGCACGATCTTCCTTTCGCTGGGCTTGCGAGTGGCACTGCAGCAGCGTTGAAGTTTCGGGAACGCGCAGGTCCTTTTCCACGAACCTGGAGTGACAAGATGCAGTTGATCGGCATGCTGGATTCCCCCTATGTGCGTCGCGTCGCGATTTCGCTGGCCGTGCTCGGCCTGCCGTTCGAACATCGCAACCTGTCGGTGTTTCGTCACTACGATGAGTTTGCGAAGATCAATCCGGTCGTGAAAGCGCCGACGCTGGTCGAGGACGACGGCACGGTGCTGATCGATTCGTCGCTGATCCTCGATCATCTCGACCGCAAGTTCGCGCCCGAGCGTCGCTTGATGCCCGAGGATCCGGCGGCGCGCCAACGCGCGCAGCAGGTGACGGGTTTTGCGCTCGCGGCCGCCGAGAAGACCGTGCAGAACGTCTACGAACGTAACCTGCGACCGGCGGAACGCCAGCACGAGCCATGGGTGGAGCGCGTGCAGACGCAAATGCACCACGCGTTTGCGCAGCTCGAAACGCTGGTGGCCGGCCATGACGGCTGGCTGTTCGGCGACCGCTTGATGCAGCCCGATATCACCACGGCGGTTGCCTGGCGGTTCACGCAGTTCATCTTGCCCGGTACGGTCGACCCGGCGCAGTATCCGGCTCTGGCGGCGTTCTCGGCACGTGCCGAAGCGCTGCCCGAGTTCATCGCGACACCGCTCGAATAGGCGACGGCCTGCCGCGGAGGCCCCGCCGGTAGGGCCTGCGCGGCCCGCCGCCGATTGTTCGCATCCGGCGACAAGTGACTTCGCATTCGGCCCATTTATCCGCGGGTCGCGCCTTCCTACAATGCTCCCATCGAAACGTCAATTGCGGCACGGCGCCGAAGCGGCACCGCCCGATGGGAGCAGTCATGAGAGACCTGATCGTACGTCAGCTGTATCACCCGGCAGTGGTGCTGCCGATGGTTGCGCTCATGCAATTGATGGTGTCGCAGGATTTCAATCTCGCGCAGGTCGGCGTGATGGCGGTGACGCGCGGTGCGCAGGCAGCGTTGCATAGCGCGCGATCGCTGTTCTGTCACGGTCATTGCACGGCCTGACAGGTCGCTGCGGCACATCCCCCGACCAGCGAGGCCGAAGACACCAATCCATTCACCGCCGAGGCGTAAGATGGCACGCATCCCCACACCTGCTTCGGGAGCTCCGCCATGCCGCAACACTTCGACGCAATCGTGATCGGTACCGGGCAGGGCGGTCCGCCGCTTGCTGTGCGCCTTGGGGAAAGCGGTCGAAAAACTGCGGTGATCGAGCGAGCCGCGTTTGGCGGCACCTGCGTCAATGTCGGTTGCACACCAACCAAGAGCTACGTTGCGAGTGCGCGGGCGGCGCATGTCGCGCGTCACGCGGCCGAACTCGGTGTGCAGGTGGAAGGCCCGGTTTCGGTGAATCTTGAGCAAGTGAAAGTGCGCAAGGACAAGGTCGTCGCACAGTCGCGCGATGGCCTCGAACAATGGTTGCGCGGTGCGCAGAACGTGACGGTGTTCAACGGACACGCGCGCTTCACCGGTCCGCATACGGTTCAGATCGCCGATCGCGACGGCCAGATCGTCGAACAGCTCAGCGCCGACCAGATCTTCATCAATACTGGCACGCGCGCAGTCGTGCCGCCGGTCGACGGTATCGAACGCATTCGCCATTACACGAATTCCACGCTGCTCGAATTGAGCGAGGTGCCGGAACATCTGGCTATCGTCGGCGGCAGCTATATCGCGCTTGAATTCGCCCAGGTGTTTCGCCGCTTCGGCAGCCATGTCACCGTACTCGTGCGCGAAGAGCGGATCTTGACTCGCGAGGACGAGGACTTTGCGCTAGCTGTGCAAACCGTACTCGCGCGCGAGGGCATCGAATTCCGCTACGGCGCCGATCTGGCGAGCGTTGAGCCATTGCAGGCCGATGGCAGCGGCGTGCGCGTGAAGTTCGGCAAGGGCGCCGCGTCGCTCGACGCCTCACACGTGTTGTTCGCCACAGGCCGCCGGCCGAACACCGACGATCTCGGCCTCGACGCTGCAGGCGTCACTACCGACCGGCACGGCAGGATTCCCGTCGACGGACAACTACGCACGAACGTGCAGGGCGTGTGGGCGATCGGCGATATCAACGGACGCGGCGCATTCACGCATACGTCCTACGACGATTTCCAGATCGTCGCGGCGAATCTGCTCGATGGCGGTTCGCGTAGTGTCGACGATCGCATCATGGCTTATGCGTTGTATGTCGATCCACCGCTGGCGCGCGTTGGCATGTCGGAAAGCGAAGTACGTGCGAGCGGCCGGCCCGCGCTGATTGCGACGATGCCGATGTCGCGTGTCGGCCGCGCACGCGAGCGCGGCGAAACCGACGGCTTCATGAAAGCGCTCGTCGATGCGCAGACGAAACGCATTCTCGGCGCGACGATTTTCGGCATCGAGGGCGACGAGGCGATTCATACGTTCATCGACATCATGACCGCCGGTGCGCCGTACACGACGTTGCAGTACGCGATGCATATTCACCCGACGATCTGCGAACTGATACCGACGCTGCTCGATGGGTTGAAGCCGCTGGTTTGAGAGGCAGCCGCCATCGACAAGGCAACCGCGCATCGCCGATAATCGGCTGCGCGTTCGTGTCGCGTATGCGCCGCGCCGTACATCGTTATATCAACCGACAGGGAACCCGCAGATGGGCAAAGGACGACTCGAAGCCTTCAGCGATGGCGTCATCGCCATCATCATCACGATCATGGTGCTTGAACTGAAGGTGCCCCACGGCATCGATCTTGCCGCACTGCAGCCGTTGATTCCCGTGTTTCTCGCCTATGTCCTGAGCTTCATCTACGTGGGCATCTACTGGAACAATCATCACCACACTTTCCACGCGGTGCAGAAGGTGAGCGGCGGCGTGCTGTGGGCGAACCTGCATCTGCTGTTCTGGCTGTCGCTGTTTCCGGTCATCACGGACTGGATCGGCGAGAGTCACCTGGCCGCGTGGCCCACTGCGCTGTACGGATTCGTGCTGTTCATGGCCGCGGTCGCGTATTTCATCCTGATTCAGGCGTTGATACGCAGCGAGGGCCGCGACTCGACGCTCGCGAAGGCGATAGGGCGTGACATCAAGGGTAAGGTGTCGGCGGTGATCTATCTGGCGGGGGTGGTGCTCGCGTTCGTCGCGCCGTGGATTTCCGCCGTGCTTTATACGGCCGCGGCTGCGCTGTGGCTGATTCCGGACCGGCGCATTGCGCGCGTGCTGGAGTCTTGAGTGAGGCGCCGCTCGCGCTCATTCACACCATCATGCCCACCCGCCCGTCACCCTCCCGCATCGGTCTGATTTCCGACACGCACAACCTCGTGCGTCCCGAAGCGCTGCAGTGCCTCGCCGGATGCGAGGCCATCGTGCATGCCGGCGATATCTGCGAAGCGGCCGTACTCGATGCGCTCGCCGTGCTCGCGCCACTTACTGTCGTGCGTGGTAACAACGATACGGGGGCGTGGGCCCGTGCGTTACCGACGCACGCAACGCTGACCGTGCAGCAGACGAAGATTCTCGTCGTCCACGATATCGCCGATGTACCCGACGATCTGCACCGCGACGGCATCGGCGTTGTCGTCACCGGGCATTCGCACAAACCGCTGGTCGATCTGCGCGACGACGGGGTGCTGTTCGTCAACCCGGGTAGCGCGGGGCCGCGGCGTTTTCGTTTGCCGGTGTCGGTGGCGATACTCGAGATCGACGGCGCGCATGTGAACGCGACGCTGCATACGCTGGCGGTTTGATGTTGACGGCACTTAAGCGATACGAAAGCGATACGAAAGCTATACGAAAGCGACACGCGAGCGGCGCGTGTGGCCGCCGCTCGCAATTCCTGAACCCCGCCGATCCCTGTTCAGCAGACTGCGTGCCGAGTATCAGGCCCGCGCAGTCGCCGCCGTCGCATACGCCTCATCCATTTCCTCCGCCTCGCGATGACCGCGCAACACCGCATGCGCTTCGGCGTTCGTCGCGACGCACGGGCCGGAACCTGGCAGCGGTTTGCGCGCGGTCTCGCGCAACGCAAGTACCGACACGATGCCGATCAACGATGCGCCCATCAGGTAGTACGCGGGCATCATCAGATTGCCGGTCGAATCGACGAGCCACGCGGCAACGAGCGGTGTCGTACCGCCGAACAACGACACCGACAGATTGAAACCGATAGCGAGCGCGCCGTAGCGGATTCTGGTCGGGAACAGGGCCGGTAGTGCGGACGGCATCACGCCGGTGAAGCACGACAGCAGTGTGCCGAGCATCAGCAGACCGCCGAATACGGACAACGTGTCGCCGGTGCGGATCAGCAGCAGGGCAGGGATCGACAGCATAAAGAGGCCTACACAGCCGGACAGCAGAACAGGTTTGCGGCCGAAGCGGTCGGACAGGTGCCCGGCGTACAGTGTCATCGGCATCATCAGCAGCATGACGAGCAGTACGAGAAAGAGGCCGTGCGTTTCATCGAAATGCAACGTCGCCGACAGATAGCTCGGCAGATACGACAACGCCATGTAGTCGGTCACGTTGAAGATCAGCACGAGACCGACGCACAGCAGCAGCGGCTTCCATTGTTGTGCGAGCAACTGACGCAGCGTTTGTTGCGGCCGTGTGTGCTCCTGGTTTTCCTCTGCCTGCTTTTTGAACGCAGGCGTTTCTTCGAGCTTCAGGCGGATGTACAAACCGACCAGGCCGAGCGGACCCGCGATCATGAACGGCACCCGCCAGCCCCACGACAATAGCGCTTCATGCGAGAGCGTCGCCGTGAGCAGCGCGACCGTGCCTGCGCCGAGCACATAGCCGATCAACGTGCCGAACTCGAGGAAACTGCCCATGAAGCCGCGCCGTTTATCTGTCGAGAACTCGGCGATGAACGTGGCGGCACCGCCATACTCGCCGCCGGTCGAGAAACCCTGCACGAGCCGCGCGACGAGCAGCAACACCGGCGCAAGAATGCCGATCGATGCATACGACGGAATCAAACCGATTGCGAACGTGCCGCACGCCATCATGATCATCGTCATCGCGAGTACGCGTTGCCGGCCGATGCGGTCACCGAGCGGCCCGAACACCATGCCGCCGAGCGGTCGCACGAGGAAGGCGGCGGCGAACGTGCCGAAGGTTGCGATCAGCTGTGCGGATGGACTGCTGGACGGGAAGAAGACCTGGCCGAGCGTCACGGCGATGTAGCTGTACACGCCGAAGTCGAACCATTCCATCGCATTGCCGAGCGCCATTGCGCCGACTGCGCGCTTGAGCAGCGATTGATCGACGACGGTGATGTCATCGAGCGTGAGGCGCTCGTCTTGCTTGTGATGGCGCCAGAAGCCGTTGCTGGATGCGGTCAAGATTGAAACTCCCTTTCCAATGGCAGTGGACCGACGCGTGCGCCGGGCCACGGTTGCTGGGGGAGTGCAGTTTCGCGAGCAGACGATGGCGGGAAGCTACGTAAGCCACACGAAGTCGACGGAAAACGCCGACGCCTTCGCATCGCACAGTTCGTCGCGAAAGTGCACTCGTCTGAGGTGCTGACAGGGTTGCATCTGCGTGGCCTGGAAGGGGGGCAGATGCAGGAAGACGCGGGCAGAACCTGCTTGCGTCGCCGTAAGGCTGGAAACGAAAAAGGCCGTAAGCCTTCTTGTATGAAAACAGCTCAACTCGTTGCGGACTGCGCTACCCGAGGACTAACCTGCGAATGAACGCGTGCGGTGAATTGAGCGCGAATGAAGGTGAATTGCTGTTGGAACGGTGCACATGTTAACACGATGCAAGACGATCGTGCAAACGCGGGAAGCGGCGGGACGGCTGCGATGAGACCGCAAACCCTTGTCCCGCGGGGGATTCAGCGAATCAACGCCCGGCCGTGGAACGCGTAAGCGGTCGGCCGAGCAGGATGTCCCTGTACATCACCCAGTCGCCAAGCAGACTGTAGAAAGGATGATTGAACGTGGCGGGCCGGTTCTTTTCGAAGAAGAAATGGCCGACCCACGCGAACCCATAGCCGACCACGGGAATCAGCCAGAGCCAGCGGAATTGTCCGGTGATGATCGCGAACGCGGCGATACACAACACCAGCGTGCTGCCGATGAAATGAAGGCGTCGGCAGGTCAGGTTTTGATGCTCGCTCAGATAGAACGGATAGAACTCGCGGAAGCTATTGAATTTCGCCATACTTTCCTCCAGATTTTCCGGTCGTTTTAACTACCAGTGTCGATGAGTGCCAGCTTAAACACAATCGCTGCGCAGAACTGCAAGAAAGCTTGCAATCTAACCTGACATATCCGCAGAAGGAGGGCCGCTCCGGTGCAGCCGATCGATCAGAATTCCCCTGTGCCGATGCCCGTCGATCCCTGGTTTGTATCGCTCGACCCTGACGATCGACAAGCGCTTCTCGCAAAGACGGCGATACACTCCGTTGAGGCAGGAGAATTCCTCTTCCGGCAGGGCGATTCGCCTGATGGCTTTTACGGAATTGTCAGCGGTTTTGTTAAGGTCTCGGTTCTTCGCGAAGATGGAAAAGAGGCGATTCTCACCGTACTTGAACCGGGCAACTGGTTCGGTGAAGTATCGGCGATCGATGGCAAACCTCGGTCACACGACATGGTTGCCGTAGGGCGCGTCGAACTTCGTTATCTGACGAAGGAGCACTTCGATCGACTGTTGCATCGAAACAGTTTCTGCCGCGCGATTGCACTGCTTCAGGCGCGGCACATACGCGCGGTCTACTCCTTCCTTGAGGACGCTACGCTGCGCTCGACGCGAGCGAGGGTTGCCCGGCGCCTCGAATGGCTGGCGCACGGCGACACGACCATGGCTTCGGATTCGCGGCGAGGAATTACCGTGAGTCAGGAGGTGCTGGCGATGATGCTCGGCATTACGCGCCAGACACTGGCGCTCGAACTGAAGTCCATCGAGGCGTCCGGCGCTATTGCAATGAGCTACCGGCATATCACCATCGTTTCCATCGAGCAGTTGCGTCGCATTGGAAACGATAGCGTCGTACGCTAGGAATATGGCTTGCGCTGGCTAGCTGATAAAAGATTACTTCGTTTCGGATCACGCAACGGTACTAGTTCTTGACTACATCGCTATCCAGTGCGGCAGCTCGACGAGCATCGCTATCTTGCGGGAACGACTGCTGCCTGAGCTGAGCAAGCTGCGCATCCCGATCCTGCGGCAAAAGACCTTCAGCCAGAATCCGATCGCGCTGCTTCGCATAGGTCGCATAGGTCGTATTCCATGCCTGATCCGCCTGCGCTGTTTGCGCGACACGTTGTGCGACTGCTGGTCCGAGCGTTTGTGCAATCTGAGCCTGCATCTCTTGAGGCGATAACTGCTGCTTCTCGATCTGACTCAACGAGTCCATGTGTTGTTGCTGGAGTTTGAGTTTTTGGAGCGCTATCTGCTGGTCGGCCGGCAGTGTCTGATCGAGTGCGGCAAGCTGGCGCGTTTTGTCCGCATCGCTTAGCCTGGGATCGGTACTGATGCGCAGCCTGGCCAGATCAAAGCGTTGCTGTTGCTCGTCGTCTCCGAAGAAAACCGTCGCCCATTCGCCAAGATGCTGATCGGCGAGTTGGGTGCGCTGGTCCAGCGCGAGCTGGATCGCATCCAGGTCGAGATTCGTGACGAGAGGCACGGACGGTTGAGCTTGCGGTGCGTGCTGGATCTGGTCCAATGACGTCAGATACGCGCGGTACCGTCCCCACAGTTGTTCGGCCTCGCGTTGACCGGGCCGGTTCTCCAGCTGGACGGCGATCTGTGCATTGACCAGATGATCGAGCGCAGTCGGCGAAATTTCGTTCTGGGTAGTCAGGAAGTAATCGTAGAAGTCGCGCACACGCTTCGTTTTTCGCAAGCTTCCGCGATCATCGATGGGGAGCCGCGGTACGGTCGTTCCCTGAAGCGAAGCAGGCAGTTGAGGGCCGATGGTCGACGCATCGCTAATCGTCGCGAGCGAAAACGGTGAGGCGCCTGTCTTTGCCGGTGCGCGCGAACTGTCCGGTCCGACCGTCTCGACTTGACGTGAATGGAAGCCGTAGATCAGGGCGCCGCACAACGCGGCGGCCCCGATTACCCAGGTGGTCGCGGTGCGCCGGCTATTGACCGGCGACGTGCTGGATGACGGAGCGCCCATCGTCAGACGCCGGCGTTCTTCAGGCGGTTGGCGTGATCCCGGAAGACCGCGATGGGATCTTCAGCGTTACCGCCGCGAATTCCCAGGAGCTGGTTGATTTCGTCGAAATGATTCCAGTGATAGCGGGTGCTGAGTACCTTGCCGAACATTGAACTGCATACCGACACCAGGCCGTCGTTCATCCCGGCATTGCGATTGATCATGACGGTGCCAGTGGCTTGCAGAAGTGGTGTCGATATATCGAGTACCTCTGCAGGGTCCAGCAGCGTCACGCTGGTATCTTTGGTCAATGTGGTGCCGAACAGGTTGACCGTGGGCTGAATGGCGCTGCCGGCCCACGAATACAACAGATGCTTATTGCCATCCACGGTTTCCGTTTCGGCTCCACTCTTGCAACTGCCTGCGGGGCCGATCCCCGCTGTCGGGAAGCTCTTGTTGAATGCTTCGGTGCCATAGGTCGTCACCTGGGCAAATACGGGGCCTGCATCCTCAATTAACGTGTGATTGCTATTGGCGACATAGCCCAGCAGACTGGCGAGGCTCGTGATGATGGGCTCGGACAATCCCGTTGGATCTTTTTTGAACACCTCTTCCACGAAATCAAAAAATTCGGAGCCATGATGAGGAGTGGCGACCGTCGTCACGGATGCGACCAGTGCAGGGGCGACCGACGCCACATAGCGAGCTGTATAACCGCCCTGGCTATGACCGATCAGGTTGACTTTCTCGGCGCCCGTCAGGGCTAGTACGTTTTTGACATACGCCAGCAGTTGTTCACCACGGCCGTTCGGCCCCGTGTCGACCTGAAAGCTCGACAGATCGGCGACGTAGACGGTCGCGCCGTCGCGCTCGAGCGCAGCCTTGATTCCGTACCAGTAATCGATCACGCCGAAGAACTTGTCCGTGCCTGTCAGCCCATGTACGAGCACGATCGGATATTTCGTCTGCGTGTAGCCTCCACCGGAATCCGGAGCGGCAGCAGTTGTCGACCCGCCCGATCCTGGCACCGAGCCGGACAAGCCAGCATGAGCGGCGCTTCCGACCACGAGTGCGATCGCACTCGCGATGATTTTTGCAGAAACCGATTTGATCACTTTTGTCTCCGTTCGTTATCGTGGTGCGAGATGCGAAGAATCACTTACCCTAAGGTGCGCGGCTTTCCATTGTCGAAGACTGCTTCCTTATCCCTTCAGCTTGACCAGCAGATTCATCAGCTTCATCGTGCGCGAAGTATAGGGCGGCTGGAACATCATCTGTATCGACGAGAATCGCGCCTGGTAAAACACGGGCCGCAACTTCGAGAACGTGATGAACCCTTCGTGGCCGTGGTAATGCCCCATCCCGCTTGCGCCCACCCCACCGAACGGCATGTCGTGCTGGGCCACATGCAGAATGCCTTCATTGACCGACACGCCGCCGGACATCACCCGATCGATGTACAGATCCTGGACCTGCTTGTCGTGCGAGAACGGATAGATCGCCAGAGGCCGATCGCGTCCCGTGATGTAGCGGATCACTTCTTCGTGATCGCGATACGTCTTGATCGGCAGGATCGGACCAAAGATCTCGCGCTGCATCAGCACCATGTCGTCGGTGGGGTTCAGCACGATGTGCGGGGGAAACTTGCGCAGTTTGCTATCGGGTGTCTGGCCGGCCGCGAGATTGATGAGCGTCGCGCCCTTCGCTTTGGCGTCGTCGAGTGTGTCCTTGAGGCGCTGGAACGAACGCTCGTCGATGATCGACGTGTAGTCGCCGCCATTGATGTCGGGATAGCGCTCGCTCAACAACTGCTTTGCCGCGGCGACGAAGGCGTCGACCTGCGTTTCCGGCAGAAACAGATAATCGATGTTCGTACAGATCTGGCCGGCGTTAAGCAGCTTGAGCCACATCACGCGTTTCGCCGCGGTTTCGATCGGGTAATCCTCAGCGACGATGGCCGGCGATTTCCCGCCGAGTTCGAGCGTGACCGGCGTCAGATTGCGCGCCGCATTGGCCATCACGGAGCGGCCGGTTTGTCCCGAGCCGGTGAACAGCAGATGATCGAACGGCAACGAACTGAATGCCGGTCCGCGTCCGCCGGCATCTTCGAAGAACGTCAGCTTGTCGGGCGAAAAGTATTTCGGGCTGGTTGCCGCGAGCAGACGCGCGAGATGCGCCGAATTCTCCGACATCTTGACCATCGCGCGATTGCCGGCTGCGAAGATCGACGTCAGCGGTGCAAACGACAGATTGAGCGGGAAATTCCACGGCACGATGACGCCGATCACACCAAGCGGCTGCGGGATGACGCGGTTTTTCGCGAGCGGATACAACGTCGCATCTAACCGGCGCTTCGACGGTTTCATCCAGCGCTTCAGATGTTTGATCGCATCGCGAATGCCTTCGAGCACGACGAAGAATTCGCTGAACAGGGTCTCGAATTCGGAGCGGTTGCCGTAGTCGAGATTGATCGCTTCGATAAACGCAGCGCGATTTTCTTTGAGCATGCGCGCAAGCGATTTCAGGTCGGCCACGCGTTGCGCATACGGCGGATTGGGCTCGGCCAGATAGGCGGCACGTTGTCGCGCGAAGCATTGTTCGAATTCGACCGGAATCGCTATGCCAGGCATATCGCGTTCATTCATGTTCATTGTTTTCTCCCTTCGGAAACGCTGTCGCGTTCAATCGCCTCTAGCGAGGGTTGGTGTAACTGCAATTTCGAACGGCACGGTGAACTGTCCGAGGATGTCGCGTGCAGCGGCTTCATCGGACGCGTTGAACAACATTGCCCGGAGCACGTCGCCACGGGTTCTGTTTTCGAGCATGGTGAGTTCGAATGGGATGCCGGCTTGACGCAGGGCCGCCGCCAACGTTTCCGCGATCTCGCGCCGCTTGAGCGCCGGTTTGAAGATCTTGCCGACCGCGGTCAACGGCATGATGTCGATGATGCGAACCTGCTTCGGCAGTGCCGCGCGTTCGCCGATCTGGCTGGCGGCGAATTCGGTGAGTTCGGCTTCTGTTACCGTCGCGCCCGGTTTGAGTTGCACGTAGACCACCGGTAGCTCGCCAGCATACGCGTCCGGGCGCGCTACCGCGGCGGCGAATTGCACATCGGGATGGCGTAGCAGTGGACCTTCGATCGCAGCCGGATCGATGTTATGGCCACCGCGGATAATCAGTTCTTTCTTGCGTCCGGCGAGCCAGAAATAACCGTCGGCATCTTGTCGACCCAGATCGCCGGTATTGAGCCAGCGGCGCCTGTCGCCGAGATCGAGCCAGATGTCGCGATTGTGTTCTTCGGCGAGATAACCGGCAAATACGTTCGGTCCCGAGACTGCGAGCACACCGGTTTCGTCGACGGCGCAGTCGCGCAGATAGTGACCGTCGGCATCGAGTACGACGGCCTTCATCGACTGCGCCGGCAGGCACAGGCCGATCGAGCCAATGCGGCGTTCGCCATCTGCCGGATTCAGGCTGCTCACAGCCGAGGTTTCGGTCAGTCCGTAGCCTTCGAGAATCTTGATGCCCGACGCGGTTTCGAACCGGCGAAACACTTCAGTCGGCATTGAAGCCGCACCGCAGATGCCGTACTCAAGCGAACCCAGATCGTGCTTGCCGGTGGGCACCTGCAGGAGCGCCGCGTAAACGGTCGGTACGGCCATGAAGAAATTCACGCGATGTCGCTCGACGATCTCCCAGAAGCGGGGGATCACGCCTTCGCCGCGATAGCCTTGCGGCGTACCGAGGATCACCTGCGCGCCGACCGAGAACGGGAACAGGCCGGTACAACTCCCTGCGTTCACATGAAACAGCGGCAAGCCGCAGAAGATGCTTTTGCCGGGTTTGAGTCCGGGCAGCGTCTGCATGAGCATCCACGTGTTCGCGATCTCATTGCCGTGTCGACGCTTCGCGATTTTAGGCAGGCCGGTGGTGCCGCCGGTACAGAACAGCGACGCGACGTCGCTAGCTTCGATGATGCGTTCGCTGAGCAGACGATCGGCAGGTTGCTGATCGAGCGTCGCGTTGAAATCGTGTACGTCCACATGCGGGGCCAGGCCTTTGCGCAGTTCGGCGTAATCGAACGGCTGCTTTGCAGCGGGCACGCGATCGGTGAGATCGACCAGCATCACATGGCGCAGCGAATCGATCCCGGCCAGCGCAGGCTTCAGTTTTGGCCACAAATCGCTGCCGAGTGTCGGCGCGAGCGTGACCAGTACCGTCGCCCGCATGGCCGTCAGCAGCGAGACGATCGAAGCCGGTTCCAGTAGCGGATTGATCGCAGCCGCGATTCCAGCTGTTTCGGCGCCCCAGATCGTGAAGTGCGTTTCCGGGAGATTGGGCAGCAGGAAACAGACGACATCGTCCTTGCGCACACCGAGCGCATGGAAGCTATTGGCCGCCTGCGTGATCCGGCGCAGCAGGGCAGCGTAGTCCCACGTTTCCGGATTTTCGTGCATGTCGGCGCGCAGGAAAAACGACAACGCAGGAGCAGCCGGATCGATTGCCGCGCCGCGCTGGATCATCTCGTACGTGCTAACAGGTAGATTCGCGGGTGGCCATTGCGTCTCGCCGGTATGGCTGTGCTGCGAGGGTGCGACGTCCTTCATGTTCGGTTTCCTTGCTTCATGAGCCTGTCGCCGGACCACGCAGGTGGGCGATGAGGCACACACGTCCTAGCGATGTTCTTCGGCCAGCCATTCCGCTGCACGCTCGCCAATCATGATGGTCGGCGCATTGGTGTTGCCACTGACAATCTGCGGCATGATCGAAGCATCGGCAATGCGCAGCGCTTCGAGACCACGCACGCGCAACTGCGGATCAACCACGCTGGCCGCATCATTCCCCATGCGGCAACTACCGACGGGGTGATAAACGGTATCCGCACGTTCGCGAATCTGTGCACGCAACTCTTCGTCGCTGCGGGCTGCCGGGTAGAGGTCTTTCGGCTTAAAGGCGGCGAGCGTTGGAGCCTGCATGATCCTGCTCATCAGGCGCGCGCCTCTTACCATCGTCTCGAGGTCATCCGGATTCGACAGAAAGCCTGGATCGATCAATGGAGCGGCATGAATATCGGCGCTCGCAAGCTTGACGCTGCCGCGGCTTTTCGGCCGCAACTGACAGACGTGCCCCGTGATGCCGGTACCCAGATGCAACTTGCGCGCATGATCGTCGACGATCGCGATGAGGAAATGCATCTGAACGTCCGGGCGCGACAGCGACGGATCGCTTTTGAAGAAGCCGCCGGCTTCGGCGATATTGCTCGCGATCATGCCGCGATGCTCGCGGCGATAACGGCGAATTTCCTTCATCGTGCGCAACGGTTCGCTTGCGCACACACCCAGTAGCTCCGGGTTGCGCACACGATGACAGGTCACCACATCGAGGTGATCGTGCAGATTGGCGCCCACCTGCGCGGCATCGTGCAGGACCGGAATGCCGTGTGCCGCGAGATGTTCGCCCGGGCCGACACCGGAGCACATCAGCAGTTGCGGCGTGCCAAAGGCGCCGCTCGCGAGTACGACTTCGGCACGCGCACGCAAACTGCGGCGTGCCCCGTTCTGTTCTACCTCGACCCCGACACAACGCTTTCCTTCGAAGAGGAGCCGCATTGCCTGCGTGTGAGTCAGTACTTCCAGGTTCGGCAACGACGCGCTGTACAGATACGCGCGTGCGGCGTTCCAGCGTTCGCCGCTCTTGATCGTGCGCTGGTACATGCCGGCGCCTTCCTGGTCAGCGCCGTTGAAATCGGTGTTGTGCGGCAAACCGGCTTCGCGTGCCGCTTCGATGAACGCGAGCGAAAACGGATTGGGGTCGGGCGTATCGCTGACATGCAGCGGGCCGCCGCTGCCGTGCCACTCATCGTCGCCACGTGTGTTGTCTTCGGCGCGCCTGAAATAAGGCAGAACCTCGTTCCAGCTCCAGCCGGTGCAGCCTTGCCCGGCCCAGTCGTCGTAGTCGTCGTGCTGACCGCGGATGTACACCATCGCATTGATGGAGCTCGAGCCGCCGATGACGCGGCCGCGCGGTTGATAGCCACGACGGCCATTCAGGCCCGGTTGCGGCACGGTCTCATAGGCGTAATTGCGCGCATTGCGGCGTGGTCCGACGAGCGCAACAGCCGTCGGAACACGAATCAGAAAGCTGTTGTCGTCGGGCCCCGCTTCGAGCAGCGCAATGCGCGCCTGCGGGCGCAGGCGCGCCAGGCGTCCTGCGACTGCGCAGCCGCCCGAGCCGCCACCGACAACGATGAAATCGTATTCCAAGGATGCTCCTCTAGATATCTCGTGTCCCGAGATGTGCTTCGGCGCCACGCAACCGCGCCCTGGTGCGGCCTTTTCGTGCGTTTTAACGTAACAGCCTTGTTATTATTGACGGCAATCGTAACAGTGGTGTTTCGATTGAACAAGAATTTTGCAGTTGCCTAGGGGAAGACACTGAGTCGCCCGGCCACATGCCGCATAACATAACGCGGATGTTATGATTTGCGCCGTGTATTTGTTTGCTGAGGCGATGACCCCGATGTCGACTTCTCCACCCGATGCGGTGCGCCGCGCCAGGACAACGAAAAAGGCTGAACCCAAAGCACGCAGGCCAGGACGTCCGTCCGCAAGTGAGCCTTCAGGGCAGGAACTGCGTGAACTGGTAATCGATGCGGCGCGAAGCGTCTACGCCGAGCATGGCTTTCATCGCAGTTCCGTCGAACAGTTGCTGGTGGCCGCGAAGATTTCGCGCCCAACGTTCTACCGGTTGTTCGACGATAAACGTGAGGTGTTCGACGAACTGATTGCGAGACTCAAGGCGGGGTTGGCGGAATCGGTGACGCAGGCCATGGCGAGAGCCAGCTCGCTGCATGAACTGGTCGAGTACGGGCTCGATGCTTTCTTCGAGTGGCAGAGCGAAGACGCAGCGGTAATAGGCGCGCTATACCGCGAGATACACGATCTGAATTCGCCGGCTAGCGCGCATCGCGATCGCACGGTTGCCTACCTGAACGAAGCGTTCACGAAGCGAGCCGAAGCGCTGGGATATCCGAAAGTCGATCCACTGCTATACGACGCGTTGCTTCATGTCACCGAGTATGTCGCTGCGATGTCTTTCATGAACAACCCGACATCGAAAGCGCAGATTCGCAGAAGTCGTCAGGTTGCATCGAGGATCATGCTGGCGGCGCTGCTGTCCGGGGTGGACGATCGCCAGATTCCGCCGCTTCCTCTAGTCGGTGCGAAGAGGAAGCCGGCGGGGCGGTGAGCCGCGGCGCGGCCACCGCGATACGGCTTATTCGCTTTGCGACGGCGGCACGAACCCCGATGCCTGATCGGCACCTTCGCCGAAGAAGAACTTTTCGGTCTGCTTCATCAGATACTGGCGCGCGCGCGGATCGGCCATGTTCAGGCGGTTTTCGTTGATCAGCATGGTCTGCTGCTTGAGCCATGCCTGCCACGCTTCCTTCGAGATGCCCTCGTAAATCCGCTTGCCGAGTTCGCCCGGTAGCGGCGGGAAATCGAGGCCTTCGGCTTCCTTGCCGAGCTTCGCGCATTGAACCATACGAGCCATGCTGTGCTTCTCCTGTAATCGATGTGGGGTGGCAGTCGCGCCTGTGCCGCGTGTGCGGCGCTCAGAGCTGCTTCATCAGCACGAGTGACTTGCGCTGCCAGTTATATAGACGGCGGCGATCTTCGGGCAGGTCATCGACCGTTGCCTTCACAAAGCCGCGTTTGAGGAACCAGTGTTCGGTGCGGGTCGTCAGTACGAAGATGCGCGTGAGGCCGCGGGCCCGCGCGCGCTGTTCGATGCGCTTGAGCAGCCGCTCGCCGTCGCCGGAACCTTGCGCTTCCGGCGCGACCGTGAGGCACGCCATTTCGCCGATACGCTCCTGCGGGTACGGATAGAGCGCCGCGCAACCGAACAGTACCGCATCGTGCTCGATCACCGAGAAGTGGTCGATGTCGCGTTCGATCTGGTGGCGATCGCGCCGCACGAGCGTGCCGTCGGTTTCGAGCGGCTCGATCAGCGTCAGCAGGCCGCCGACGTCGTCCGGTGTCGCTTCGCGCAGGCTTTCCAGATTCTCGTACGAGATCATCGTGCCGACGCCGTCGTGCAGGAACAGTTCGAGCAGCAGGCTGCCGTCGAGTGCGTACGGAATGATGTGCGCCCGTGCAACGCCACCGCGACACGCGCGGATCGAGTGCTTCAGATAGAAGCCCGCGTCACCGGTGACTTCGCCGCTTTCATGCAGTTTGAAAGCGTCGTCGAGCGACAGTTCGCGGATCAGCTCGCTCTGGTCGTCCATCAGACCGGGCGTTTCGGTGAGAAACACGATCTTGTCGGCGCGCAGCGCGATGGCGGCGGCGGACGCGACGTCTTCCATCGACAGATTGAACGCCTCGCCGGTCGGCGAGAAACCAAGCGGCGAGAGCAGCACGAGCTTGCGGCTTGCCAGCGAATGGCGGATCGAATCCGCATCGATCTTACGCACGACACCGGTGTGCGCGAAATCGACGCCGTCGAGAATCCCGACCGGCCGAGCGGTGACGAAGTTGCCGGACACGACGCTGATGTGCGCGTGCGCCATCGGCGTGTTCGGCAAGCCCTGGCTAATCGCCGCTTCGATGTCGAGGCGCACTTCGCCGGCGGCTTCTTTCGCGGATTCGAGCGCGCGGGCATCGGTGATGCGCATGCCGTGCGAGAACTCGGATTCGACGCCGTGCAGGCTCATCTGCTCTTCGACCTGCGGGCGCGAGCCGTGTACCAGCACGATCTGGATGCCCATCGCCTGCAGCAGCGCGATGTCGGAGACGAGCGCACTGAGCAGGCCCTCGTGCACTACTTCGCCGCCGAACCCGACGACAAACGTCTTGTTCCGGAACTCGTGAATATAGGGGGCGACCGAACGCATCCAGTCGACAAATTGCGCATGCGGCAAGTCGGATTCCTGGGCCTGGGAGGCCGCCGGAATGCTCTCGGGCGCGGGGACGAGGTCGGGTTGAGAATTCATGCCCGGGATTATAATGCGCCCCCATGTCGAATGTATCCAAAAGTCCCGCTTCGCCGGATGCGAAAAATGCGTCGGGTGCCGGGCAAGACAAGCCGGCGCAGCCCCGCCCCGACACGGCGCCCGCGCGGCGCCCGCAGCAGCACGCGCCGAAGCCGCCGCGCCGTGGGCCATCTGGAGCGCCGGGAGCGTCTGGCCAGCCTGCTGAGTCTGGTAAATCCGCCGGCAGCAACAACCGTCCCGCTCCGCGCGCGCCGCGCATCGTCGAGCCGAACCCGATCCCACCGATCACCTTCCCCGAAGCGCTGCCGGTCTCCGGTCGACGCGACGAAATCGCGCGTGCGATTGCCGGGAATCAGGTCGTGATCGTCAGTGGCGAGACCGGTTCGGGCAAGACGACCCAGCTACCGAAGATCTGTCTCACGCTCGGCCGTGGCCTTGGCGCCGGCGGCTCCGGTCTGATCGGGCACACGCAGCCGCGGCGTATCGCGGCCTCCGCGACCGGTCGCCGGATCGCCGAGGAACTCGGCACGCCGTTTGGCGAAGTGGTCGGCTACAAGGTGCGTTTCACCGACAATCTCGCGCCGGGCGCGTCGGTCAAGCTGATGACCGACGGTATCCTGCTGGCCGAGACGCAAACCGATCCGCTGCTGCGCGCCTACGACACGCTGATCATCGACGAAGCGCACGAGCGCAGCCTGAACATCGATTTTCTGCTCGGCTATCTGAAGGAAATCCTGCCGAAGCGGCCCGATCTGAAGCTGATCGTCACGTCCGCGACGATCGACGCGGACCGTTTTGCGCGGCACTTCGGCAGCGAGGAGCGGCCGGCGCCGGTGATCGAAGTGAGCGGCCGGCTCTATCCGGTCGAGGTGCGCTACCGGCCGGTCGCCGAAGACAGCCCCGCGGTGAAGGCTGCCGAAGGCACGGCCGGCCGCGAGCGGGCACGCAGCGGGGCGGGCCGCGACCGCGATCTGATGGAAGCGATCGTCGATGCGGTCGACGAACTGTGCCGCGAAGGCCCGGGCGACGTGCTCGTGTTCCTGCCCGGCGAGCGCGAGATTCGCGACGCCGCGGAAGCGTTGCGCAAGCATCATCCGCCGCATACGGAAATTCTGCCGCTGTTCGCGCGGTTGTCGGCGGCGGAGCAGGAACGCGTGTTCCGCACCTCGAACGCGCGGCGTATCGTGCTCGCGACCAACGTCGCCGAAACCTCGCTGACGGTGCCGGGCATCCGCTACGTGGTCGATACGGGGCTGGCGCGCGTCAAGCGCTATTCGTACCGCAACAAGGTCGAGCAGTTGCAGGTCGAGTCGATCTCGCAGGCTGCGGCCAACCAGCGCGCAGGCCGCTGCGGCCGCGTGGCCGACGGCATCTGTATCCGTCTTTACGAAGAGAGCGATTTCCAGGGGCGGGTGCGCTTCACCGATCCGGAAATCCTGCGCTCGTCGCTGGCAGCGGTGATTCTGCGGATGAAGTCGCTGCATCTGACTGGAATCGAAACCTTCCCGTTTATCGAGCCACCGCCGGGCCGGGCGATCGCCGATGGTTACCAACTGCTGAACGAACTCGGTGCCGTCGACGACGACAACGCGCTGACGCCGCTCGGTCGCGAGCTGGGGCGCTTGCCGCTCGATCCGCGGGTCGGCCGGATGATCCTCGCCGCGCGCGACCAGCAGGCGTTGCGCGAGGTGTTGATCATCGCGAGTGCGCTGTCGGTGCAGGACCCGCGCGACCGGCCGATCGAAGCGCAGGAGCAGGCCGATCAGGCGCATCGGCGCTTCGCCGACGAGCGTTCGGAATTCCTGCAGTGGCTGAAAATCTGGGCGTGGTTCGAAGAAGCGATCGAGCACAAGAAGTCGAACCGGCAGCTTGCTGACGCGTGCCGGGCGAATTTCCTGTCGCATCTGCGTTTGCGCGAATGGCGCGATGTGCACTCGCAACTGCTGACGGTGGTGCGCGAACACGGCTGGCGTCTGAACGAAACCGAAGCGACCTTCGAGCAGATCCATCTCGCGCTGCTCACGGGCCTGCTCGGCAACATCGGCCTGAAAGCCGACGACGAACCGCACTACCTCGGCGCGCGCGGCATCAAGTTCTTCCTCTGGCCGGGTTCGGCGCTGGTGAAGAAAGCCGGGCGCTGGGTGATCGCGGCCGAACTCGTCGAGACGAGCCGGCTGTACGCACGCTGCATCGCGAAGATCGAGCCGGAGTGGATTGAGCGGGTCGGCGCGCATCTATTGAGGAAATCGCTCTCCGAGCCGCACTGGGAAAAGCGCGCAGCCCAGGTGTCGGCGTTCGAGCGGGCGGTGCTGTATGGCCTGACGGTGTATCACCGGCGGCGTGTGAGCTTCGGCAAACAGGACCCGGCGCGGGCGCGCGAGCTGTTTATCCGCGGCGCGCTGGTCGAAGGCGAATTCGACACGAAGCTTGCGTTCTTTGCGCACAACCGCAAGCTGTTCGCCGATATCGAGCAGCTCGAACACAAGTCGCGTCGCCAGGACGTGCTGGTCGACGACGAACTGATCTTCGGCTTCTACGATCAGGCGATTCCGCAGGGCATGCATACCGGTGCCGCGTTTGAGCGCTGGTATCGCGACGAAGTAAAGAAGAGCGGGCAGCCGGAAGATCGCTTGCGGCTGCTGTATCTGTCGCGCGACGACCTGATGCGGCACGAAGCCGCCGGCGTCACCACCGATCTGTTCCCGAAGCGGATGACGATGTCGGGCGTCGAGATGACGCTGTCGTATCACTTCGAGCCGGGCACACCGCGCGATGGTGTAACGCTCGCGTTGCCGCTGTATGCGCTGAACCAGGTCGATGCGCGGCGCTGCGAGTGGCTCGTGCCGGGCATGGTCAAGGAAAAGACCCAGTTGCTGCTGAAGTCGCTGCCGCAGAAGCTGCGCCGTCATTGCGTGCCGCTGCCGGAATACGCGGCGGGTTTTGTCGAGCGCACCGGCGGTCCGCGTTTTGGCGCGGGCGGTCTGCTCGAAACGTTGATCGCAGATATTCGCGAACAGACGCAGGTCGCCGTCCGGCAAGCGGATTTCAAGCTCGAAACGCTGGCGGCGCACCTGTTCATGAATTTCAAGGTCGTCGACGAGCACGGACGACAGCTTGCGATGGGGCGCAATCTTGCGCAGTTGCGCGCTGAACTCGGTGGTCAGGCGCAGCAGCATTTTCAGCAGATTGCGGCGGGGGCTGCGGGGGCGGCGCTTGCCGATGTGGCGGGTGGTGGTGCCAGTGTTGCTGCGAGTACGCGCGGTGCCGCAGCCGGAGCGGTACCGGCGACGCGTGGCAAACCCGCGTCCGCGGCGCCGCAAACCGGGCGACAAGAAGGCACGGCCTCTGGCACGGCGCTCTACGAAAACCTCACCACATGGAGTTTCGGCAAGCTGCCCGAACTGCTCGAAATTCGTCGCGGTGGGCAGACGCTGTTCGGCTATCCGGCGCTTGTCGATCGCGGCACGCATTGTGACGTCGAGGTATTCGATTCGCCCGATGAAGCCGCGCGCATTCATCGCGCGGGTCTGCGGCGGCTCTTTGCGCTGCAGTTGCGCGAACCGATCCGCTACCTGGAGAAGAACCTGCCGGGATTGCGCGAGATGGCGATGCAGTTCATGCCGCGCGGTTCCCAGGAAGAATTGCGCGATCAACTGATCGATGTCGCGCTCGATCGAGCGTGCCTGCAAGAGCCGCTACCCGACGACGACGCGAGTTTTCACGCGCGCCACGACGAAGGCAAAGGGCGCCTCACGTTGCTCGCTCAGGAGATTGCACGGCTGGTCGGACTGATTCTCGGCGACTACGCGGCGGCCGCGAAGAAACTCGTGCAGGCGAAGTCGTTTGGCGCGGCGTACGCGGATCTCAACAGCCAGCTCGATACGCTGATCGGCAAGCGCTTTGTCATCGATACGCCGTATCAGCAGCTCACGCATTTTCCGCGCTATCTGAAGGGCATCGCGCTGCGCATCGACAAGCTGAAAGCCGATTCGGCGCGCGACGCGCGGCAAGCGGCGGAATTCCAGCCGCTGTTGCAGCACTATCAGCGCGCGCTCGCGCAGCGCGGCGGTGTCGCCGATCCGCGTCTTGCGGAGTTTCGCTGGTTGCTCGAAGAACTGCGCATTTCGCTGTTCGCGCAGGAACTGCGTACGCCGATGCCGGTATCGGTGAAGCGGCTCGTCAAGGTGTGGGAATCGATGCAGCGTTGAGCGTAGCGGGGTTTGCGGCAAATTGCAGCAAACCCCGGCAACCGCGCTCTCTCGCAAACGTTCTACAATGATGACTGTTCTTCGAAGTCATTCTTCATGTCCATATTCTCTCTTCGCCGTTTGACCGGTACGTTCGCAGCGGGCGCGGCGATCGTCGCTGCAGCAGGCCTGTTTTCCCCGTTAGTTCACGCCAATAACGTGATCGTGCTCAATTCCGGCGAAGCCACGCTGAGCCTGATCGACGAGGCCACGCGTCAGGTGGTGTCCACCGTGCCGACCGGCAAGGAACCGCACCACCTGATGGCGACGCCCGACAACGCGTCGCTGATCGTCGCGAATTCGGTGTCCAACAACCTGTTGTTCGTCGATCCGAAAACCGGCAAGCCGCAACGCTGGATCGAAAACATCGAAGATCCCTATCAGATCGGTTTTTCACCCGACCGTAAATGGCTCGTTACGACGGGGCTGCGGCTCGATCGCCTCGACATCTATCATTTCGACGGGCGCGACCCGACGCTCGCGAAGCGTCTGCCGCTCGCGGTGATGCCAAGCCACATGGCGTTCACGAGCGACAGCAAAACGGTGTTCGTGACGTTGCAAGTCTCGGGCGAACTGGCCGCGATCGATCTGCCGACGCAGACCATCAAATGGAAAATGAAGCTCGGCAAGGTCCCCGCCGGCCTGTGGCTGACCCCCGGCGAAAAGTACCTGCTGGTCGGCATGACCGGCGCCGATTACGTCGCGGTGGTGGACTGGAAAAACCAGACGATCGTCAAGACGATTCCGACCGGCAAGGGCGCGCATAACTTCCGCTCGCTCGCGGACGGTCGGCACGTCGCGGTATCGAACCGCGTGGCGAGTACGATCAGCATCATCGACGAAGAGTCGTTGACCAATGTCGGCGACATCACCGGCCTGATGCCGGGGCCGGACGACATGGAACTCACCGCGGATAAACGCTATTTGTGGGTGACGTTCCGCTTCGCGAAGCACGTCGGCATCATCGACCTGAGCACGCGCAAGCTGATCCAGACCATCGCGGTGGGCCGCTCGCCGCACGGCATTTATTTCTACGACCGCGCGCCGGTCACGGCGCCCAACGGCGCTTGATGCAGGCACGGGCAAGCATGAACCGGCACGATCGGTAAGGCACGACAGGCACCATGTTCCCACTGATCTTCTCCGCACTCGACAGCCTCGTTTCGACGGTGCAGACCACGCTGTACGTCGATATCGTGCAGCCGCTGCTGTTTCGCTTCGATCTGATGGGCTACGACGAAGACACCTACGACAGCCTGTACTGGGTGATCGTCGGGGTGTTCGAGGTGCTGGCGATGTACGCGGTACTGCGGCCGCTCGAAGCGCTGCGTCCGGTCGAGAAATGGGAAAACCGCAAGGCGGTGCGCGTCGACGTGCTCTATACGTGGATCGCGAAGCTCGGCATCCTGAACCTGTTTTTCTTCTTCGCCTTGCAACCGCTGTTCGACCACGTGCAGGGCTGGCTGCGCCTGCATAACATCGCGAACTTCGAGATCGACAACCTGTGGCCCGGTGTCACGACGCAACCGCTCGTGACATTCGTGATCTATCTGCTCGTGCTCGATTTCGCCGGCTACTGGTATCACCGCGGGCAACATCGTGTCGGCATCTGGTGGGAACTGCACGCGGTGCATCACAGCCAGCGCCAGATGTCGCTATGGACCGACGACCGTAACCATCTGCTCGACGACCTGATGCAGGCGTGTTTCTTTGCGGTAATCGCGCTGGTAATCGGCGTTCCGCCGGCGCAGTTCGTCGTCCTCGTTGCTATCACCAACCTTGCTCAAAGCGTCCAGCACGCGAATATTCGTCTGTACTTCGGCCGGTTTGGCGAACGGTTGCTGGTCAGCCCGACGTTCCATCGCCGGCATCATGCGATCGGCTATGGGCACGAAGGCCTGAAGTACGGCTGCAACTTCGGCGTGCTGTTTCCGTGGTGGGACATGCTGTTTCGCAGCGTCTCGTGGAGCCGCGAGATGGAGCCGACGGGGATTCGCGATCAGCTCGACGGCCGGCGCTATGGCGATGGTTTCTGGGCGCAGCACGGGCTTGCCTTCGTGCGGATCGGCAAGCGGCTCACCGCGAAACGGCGCGGGTCCGGCAAGGATGCCGCGGCGGTTTGAGCCAGCGTATGCTGCCGCGCTCGCACGGCTTGCGTCGCCGTGCGGTTTACCGGCTGCGCAGCGAGTGGTTTATCCTGTCCCCTTGACACCTTCATTCAGTTCTTTTCACCGCTTCAATCACCGGCACCGGCTCGCATGAATGATCTGTTGCGCTCGTTCGGGCGCGCGCTGACCAGTGCGCTCCACCCGCGCATGCTCTGGATGACCTTTGTGCCGTTTGCGGCGGCAACGGTCGTGTGGGGCGTGATTCTCTGGTTCTTCTGGCAGACGCTGACCGGCGTTGCGCGCACATGGCTCGATAGCTGGTCGTTCACGACGACGCTGTACGGGCTTTTCAACTGGCTCGGGTTTTCGTCGCTGCATGCGGTGATCGCACCGTTCCTCGTCATCGCGCTCGCCATCCCGCTGATCGTCGTCTCCGTGCTTCTGCTGATCGCCACGCTGTCGATGCCGGCGGTGATCCGGCATCTGTCGCAGCGGCAGTTCGCGAACCTCGAGATGCGGCGCGGCGGCACATGGTACGGCAGCCTCGCGCATTCGCTGTTCACCACGCTGATCTGCCTCGTGCTGCTCGTGGTGACGCTGCCGCTCTGGCTCGTGCCGCCGTTCTTCGCGCTGATTCCGCCGTTGCTGTGGGGCTGGCTCACCTACCGCGTGATGACTTACGATGCGCTTGCGCTGCACGCAAGTGCGGACGAACGACGTGCGCTGATCCGGCGCTACCGGTTACCGTTGCTGCTGATCGGCGTCGCGAGCGGCTTGCTCGGCTCGCTGCCTACCTTGCTGTGGGCATCGTCGGTCTGGTTGATTGTGCTGTTTCCGGTGGTGACCGCAGTGACCATCTGGATCTATGCGTTCATCCTCGTGTTTTCCGCGCTCTGGTTCGGCTACTACTGCCTGCGCGCGCTGCAACGGATGCGCGCCGAAGAGCAGGGCGCCCGCACGACGGCGACCCCTTACTGACTTCTTATCGAGAGGCGGCCATGGCATTTGGCGTCATCATCATCGGCGATGAAATCCTGTCGGGTAGACGTACCGACAAGCATCTGCCGAAGGTCATCGAACTATTGAGCGCACGCGGACTGTCGCTCGAATGGGCCGACTATATCGGCGACGATCCGCAACGTATCGTCGATACGCTGCGTCGTACGTTTGCTTCCGGCGATATCGTGTTTTCGACCGGCGGTATCGGTGCGACGCCCGACGATCACACGCGCCAGTGCGCGGCAACCGCGCTCGGTGTGCCGCTCGAACTGCATCCGGAAGCTTCGGTGCTGATTCAGGAGCGGATTCGCGAGATGCATCCGGCGAACTCCCCGACGCCACTCGATCTCGACTCGCCGGACAACCGGCATCGCCTGAACATGGGCACGTTCCCGCGCGGCGCGTCGATCATTCCGAACGGCTACAACAAGATTCCGGGCTTCTCGGTCGGCGATCATCACTTCGTGCCGGGCTTTCCAGTGATGGCGTGGCCGATGATCGAATGGGTACTGGATACGAAGTACGCGCATCTGCATCACGCGATGCCGCATGCGGAGAAGTCGCTGCTGGTGTTCGAGATGCCCGAGTCGACGCTGACGCCGCTAATGGAGAAGATCGAGCGTGATTTTCCCGGCGTGCGGGTGTTCAGCTTGCCGAGCGTGGGCGATGCGGAGCGCGGTGGCGTCTACGCACGCCGACATATCGATCTGGGCGTGAAGGGCGAACCTGAAGCGGTGGCTGCGGCGTTCGTGAAGCTGCGCGAAGGCGTGCATCAACTCGGCGGCGACATCATTGAGCCGGCGGTGGCCGAGGCGCCGTCTTCGGCAGGCAAGCCGCGCTAGTCAACGTAACGACCGATGCGCTGCGCGGTCGAGCGGCCGGCTGGCCGGCGCCCGCATCATCGGCCTGTCACATCCGGCGCCGAGCATGAGGTGTGAACGCGGCTAAGCAGCCGCGTGTTTCGCCGACACAGTTCAGCGCGTCAAGCGCCGATCCACGGCAAGCCGCGAAAGCACCATCCCGCCACTGTCTTGCGATGCCCCTGGCCATCCTTGTCGCCCTCAAATCCTTCCAGCAGATCGAATGCACGCGTGAAGCCGGCCTCGGTCGCGGCGATCGCGGCGAGCTTCGAGCGCGCCGCGCTACGGCACAGCAGCAGGACGGGGGTATCGGGAGAGGCGACGAGGCGCAGTTGCTCGAGGAATTCCGGATTCGGCACGCCGCCTGGGTAGCGGGTCCATTCGACATGGGCGTACTGACCGTCGCCGATCACCGGGCGGCCGACCCAGTCGAGTTCGGCGCGTGTGCGCACATCGACGAGCCGGGCGCTGGTGTCGAGTTGAAGAAGCTCGAAGGCTTCGGCCGGGGACACGGCGCCCGCATACGGCAACTGGTTCTCGGTACGGCGCCTGTCGGCCTGGGCGTACAGCTGTTCGAGCGTGCTCATGACGGCAAATCTCCTTCGGACCAAAGGAGCATTCTAGCTCGCGGAAGGTTGCGGCATCAGTGGGTCGTCGGGTCGTGAAAACGCGGCTCGTTGTTTTGTCGTGGCGCCGAAGACGTTGCGGGGAAGCGGTCAGGTAAATGCGTTAAAGTGGTGCATATTTTCAGAAATGCACTAATGTGGTGTTCAATAGTGGCGCGCGCTTTGGGGATGCACCGCGATAGTGCTTCTTCGCTATCGTCGCCGCGATGGCACGCTGCACGGAGCCCTGCCGGTTCCCCGCAAACGCGCGTCGGCAAACGCGCTGCGCCGCTTTGGCGCATGTGTGGCATGGAAGCTGCTTTATTGGTGCCGATCGATTCAATCATGGGCCGTAACCTTGATTCGCTGCTGTCAGGATCAGGTGGACGTACCGGGATGGGTCAGCTAGATTTGGGCGGCGGCTCGATCCGCCGAATTCGTTAATCAGGAGATAGGTTATGAGTAAATCCGTGGCCGACGTCATGCAAATCGTCAAAGACGAAGACGTCAAGTTTGTCGACTTCCGTTTCACCGACACGCGCGGCAAAGAGCAACACGTTTCGGTGCCGGTGTCGGCATTCGACGAAGACAAATTCGAAAGTGGCCATGCGTTTGACGGTTCTTCGATTGCCGGCTGGAAGGGCATCGAGGCTTCGGACATGCTGCTGGTGCCGGACGCCGACACCGCGTTCATCGACCCGTTCTACGAAGAATCGACGCTCGTGCTGACCTGCGACGTCGTCGAACCGGCAGACGGCAAGGGCTACGAACGCGATCCGCGCTCGCTCGCGAAGCGCGCCGAAGCCTACCTGAAGAGCTCGGGTCTCGGCGACACCGCGTACTTCGGTCCGGAACCCGAATTCTTCATTTTCGACTCGGTCCAGTGGAACACGGACATGTCGGGCAGCTTCGTGAAGATCGGTTCGGAAGAAGCGCCGTGGTCGTCGGCGAAAGAATTCGAAGGCGGCAACACGGGTCACCGTCCGGGCGTGAAGGGCGGCTACTTCCCGGTCGCACCGGTCGATTCGTTCCAGGACATCCGCTCGGAAATGTGTCTGCTGCTCGAGCAGATCGGCATTCCGGTCGAAGTGCACCACCACGAAGTGGCGGGTCAAGGCCAGAACGAAATCGGCACCAAGTTCTCGACACTCGTGCAGCGCGCCGACTGGACGCAGCAACTGAAGTACATCGTCCATAACGTCGCGCACACGTATGGCAAGACGGCGACGTTCATGCCGAAGCCGATCGTCGGCGACAACGGTTCGGGCATGCACGTGCACCAGTCGGTGTGGAAGGACGGCCAGAACCTGTTCGCAGGCAACGGCTACGCCGGCCTGTCGGAATTCGCGCTGTTCTACATCGGCGGCATCATCAAGCATGCTCGCGCGCTGAACGCAATCACGAACCCGACGACCAACTCGTACAAGCGTCTCGTGCCGCACTTCGAAGCACCGGTGAAGCTCGCCTACTCGGCGCGCAACCGTTCGGCATCGATCCGCATTCCGCACGTGTCGAGCCCGAAGGGTCGCCGTATCGAAACGCGCTTCCCGGATCCGATGGCGAATCCGTACCTGTGCTTCTCGGCGCTGCTGATGGCCGGTCTGGACGGCGTGCAGAACAAGATTCACCCGGGCGAAGCCGCCGACAAGAACCTGTACGACCTGCCGCCGGAAGAGGATGCAAAGATCCCGACCGTGTGTGCCGGCCTCGATCAGGCGCTCGAAGCGCTCGACAAGGATCGCGAGTTCCTGACGCGCGGCGGAGTGTTTACCGACGCGATGATCGATGCGTACCTGGGTCTGAAGGAAGCCGAACTGCAACGCGTGCGTATGACCACGCACCCGGTCGAGTTCGAACTGTACTACTCGCTGTAAGCGGCGATGGCGCTTCGCCTGCTACGCAAGCGAAGCGCGCGCCCGACGCTCGCGATCGGTGACGAAGGGACGGCGGCGCCGTCCCTTTTTTGTTGCGCTCAAGCGAGCTGTATTGCTTCATGCAGTTGCTTCACCTAAGTCACTACACTGCTTCATACCGGCCAGACTGAACGATGGTTCTGAAGAATCTGATCAAGGCGAGAAAGGGACATGCGGAGGCGCTGTCCGACGACCCGCAACTCGTCGACTCCGGCCTGCTGACGGGTTTCGAAGCGTTGCCGACCGTCGTGCTCGTGCTCGAGAAGCGCACGCTGCGGGTGGCGTTTGCGAATCCGTCCGCGGAAGCGATGCTCGAACTGTCGCGGCGTCAGCTCAGGCAGATGGCGTGGCCCGATATTTTCACGAACGCCGACGAACTCGTCGCGACGATCGCATCGATCGCGGCGCAACGTTTTCATGCGACGCATCTCGACGCGGTGCTCGAACGCACCGCACACGAGCCGCTGCATGTGCATGCGATAGTCGGCTTCCTCGAGAGCGCACCTGACTACGTGCTGCTCGAACTGTTCGAAAACGAGCGCCATATGCGCTCGGATCGCGAAGAGCGCATTCACGATCTGACCGCGGTCAACAAGCAGTTGATCCGCAATCTTGCCCACGAAATCAAGAATCCGCTCGGTGGGATTCGCGGGGCGGCGCAGTTGCTCGAATTCGAACTCGGCGCGCGCGAGCGCGACGAACTGCGCGAATACACGCAGGTGATCATCAAGGAATCGGACCGGCTGCAGACGCTCGTAGACCGTCTGCTGGAGCCGCACCGTCATCCGCATGTGGTTGGCGACGTGAACATTCACGAAGTGTGCGAGCGTGTGCGCGCGGTGATCATGGCCGAGTTTCCACGCGGCCTCACGATCGAGCGCGACTACGACGTGAGCGTGCCGGACCTGCGCGGCGACAAGGAACAACTGATCCAGGCGCTGCTGAACATCGTACGTAACGCAGCGGAAGCGCTGCGTGAACGGATTTCGCAAGGCGATGCGCGTATCGAGTTGCGCACGCGTATCGCGCGCAAGGTGACCGTTGCAAAACGCCTGTGCAAGCTGGCACTGGACTTGCATATCATCGACAACGGCCCAGGCATTCCGAATGAGATTCGCGACCGTATCTTCTACCCACTCGTTTCCGGGCGCGAAGACGGCAGCGGTCTTGGTCTCACACTGGCGCAGACCTTCGTGCAACAGCACGATGGACTGATCGAAGTGGAGAGCCGCCCGGGGCACACCGAGTTTCAGATTTTGCTGCCGCTCGACTGCTAGAACCAACGCCTCTCAAGACTTCTGACCGACCTATATGAAGCCGATCTGGATAGTAGACGACGATCAATCGATACGCTGGGTGCTCGAAAAAGCACTCGCCCGCGAGAACTTCGCGACGCGTAGTTTTGCCAACGTCCGCGAAGCCGCGGGTGCGCTCGATCACGATAGCCCACAGGTGCTGGTCTCCGATATCCGCATGCCTGGCGGCTCGGGGCTTGAACTGCTGCAGACCGTGCGCGACAAGGTGCCGGGTCTGCCCGTCATCATCATGACCGCGTTCTCCGATCTCGACAGTGCGGTTGCCGCGTTTCAGGGCGGGGCGTTCGAGTATCTGGCCAAACCGTTCGATGTCGACAAGGCGGTCGAACTGATTCGCCGCGCCGTCGACGAGAGCATGCGCGGCGAGCAGACATGGGATGAGCGCGTCGCCGATGCACCCGAGATGCTCGGCCAGGCACCGGCGATGCAGGACATGTTTCGCGCGATCGGCCGCTTGTCGCACTCGGCGGCGACTGTGTTGATCACCGGCGAATCGGGCAGCGGCAAGGAACTCGTCGCGCGCGCGTTGCATCGTCATAGCCCGCGCGCGAACGGACCGTTCATCGCGCTGAATACCGCGGCGATTCCGAAGGATCTGCTCGAGTCGGAACTGTTCGGTCATGAGCGCGGCGCGTTCACCGGTGCCCAGGCGATGCGCCAGGGCCGCTTCGAACAGGCGGAAAACGGCACGCTGTTTCTCGATGAAATCGGCGACATGCCGTTCGATCTGCAGACGCGCCTGTTGCGCGTGCTGTCCGACGGGCAGTTCTATCGTGTCGGTGGACATAACCCGCTGCGCGCGAATGTGCGCGTGATCGCGGCTACGCACCAGAATCTGGAATCGCGCGTGCGTCAGGGGCTGTTTCGCGAGGATCTGTATCACCGGCTCAATGTGATCCGTTTGCGTCTGCCGGCGCTGCGCGAACGCAATGAAGATATTCCGTTGCTCACGCGACATTTTCTGCAGAAGAGCGCGCGCGATCTCGGTGTCGAACCGAAGCGTGTCTCCGACGAAGCTTTGGCTTACCTCACATCGCTGACGTTTCCGGGCAATGTGCGGCAGCTCGAGAATCTCGCGAACTGGCTGACCGTGATGGCGCCCGCGCAGACGATCGAGATCAAGGATCTGCCACCCGATCTCGTGCCGGGGCATGCGGGCAGTATCGAGAGCAGTGGGTTGATCGGCGGGGATGCGACGGGTGGTGTTGCGGGCGGTATAGGGTCGCCCGCCATCTCGACGAACGGCTCGGGCGGTGTGCCGCTGATGGGCGGAGTGGCAGGGACCGTATCCGCGACGACGCCGGTTAGCGTGTGGGAAAACGGCTTGCGCACTGAAGTGGCGAGAATGCTGCGCGAGAATTCCGCCGACGTGATGGATGAACTGTCGCGCCGGTTCGAAGCGGCAGTGATTCGCGAAGCACTCGATTTCACGCGCGGTCGTAAGGTCGAAGCGGCGGAACGGCTCGGTATCGGTCGCAATACGATTACGCGCAAGATTCAGGAACTGCATCTCGAGCCGTGATGTTTGCGGTGGCGTGCGCGTGCACTGTGTGTGCACGTCGCTCGCTCATGCAGACGCGGCGCGGGCCGCAATGGACCCGTAGCGGCTTCTGCTTCTAGTCGATCTGCGCGACTACCGGCGTGTGATCGGACGGCTGGTCCCACTTGCGCGGCGTCTTGTCGATGTCGCAGAACGTGCAGGCCGCGGCGAGCGGCTTCGACAGCAGGATGTGATCGATGCGTAGCCCCGCATTGCGGCGGAACGCGAGCATCCGGTAATCCCACCACGAGAATGCCTTGTCGGGCTGGTCGAACAGACGAAACGCATCGACGAGTCCGAGTTCGATGAGCCCCACGAATGCGGCGCGCTCTTCGGGCGAGACCAGATTCTGTCCTTCCCATGCTTGCGGATCGTGCACGTCGCGATCGTCGGGGGCGATGTTGTAGTCGCCGAGCAGCGCGAGCTTCGGATACTGCGCGAGTTCCTGAACGAGCCACGTGTGCAGTGCTGCGAGCCAGCTCAGCTTGTACGCAAACTTCTCCGTGCCCGGCGCCTGACCATTCGGAAAATACGCGGAGATCACACGCGCGCCTTCGATGGTCGCGGCGATCACGCGTTGCTGCGGGTCTTCGAAACCAGGAATATTGCGCACGACGCTCACGTCGTCCACGTTCAAACCGTCGCGCACGAGAATGGCCACACCGTTGTAGGTCTTCTGTCCCGCGAACCAGCTTCGATAGCCCTTTGCTTCGAACTCCGCGCGCGGAAATTTCTCGTCGGGCATCTTGAGTTCCTGCAGGCACAGGACGTCGGTCTGGCTCGTTTCGAGCCAGTCGAGCACGTGTTGCTGGCGGACTTTTAGGGAGTTGACGTTCCAGGTGGCGATTTTCATGAATAACTCACATCCTTGCGGGGCAAGGGTTTAAGGGGGATTCCCTGTCGTCTCAGGCTTGGACTGCCCGTCTGGCTGGTCATTCTCGGGCCGGGAGAAACCGGGTAGGCCGATGGTCACGCATCTTATCGCGCGAGACACATGACTGCGAGGGTTGCAGCGGTTTGCCGTCGAGCGAGCCCTGATTGAGAAGATCACTTAAAAGGCCTACAATAGGTCTTTTAGATGATCTCTTGGGAAGCGCCATGGAAGCCATTCTTGCAGATCAATCGGTTGGGATTTCCGAGCTGAAGGCGAACCCGACCGCCGTCGTGGAACAGGCGCACGGCCAACCGGTTGCGCTGCTGAATCGAAACAAACCGATCGCCTATATCGTGCCTGCCGCGCGCTGGGAAAAACTGCTCGACATGCTCGACGACATCCAGCTCGCCCAGATCGTGAAGGAGCGTGAGAGCGAGCCGCGGGTCAAGGTGGACATCAATGCCGTATGAACTCGATTTCGCCGAAAGTGCAGCGAGGGAATGGGGGAAGCTGGATTCGACGGTCAAGAGGCAGTTCGCCAAAAAGCCGACGGAGCGCCTTGAGAATCCGCATGTTCCATCTTCTCGTCTGCACGACATGAAGGACTGCTACAAGATCAAGCTTCGTGCAAGCGGATATCGTCTAGTCTACCGGGTCGAGGATCGAACGGTTACGGTGTTCGTCATCGCCGTTGGCAAGCGGGAGAAGAACAGGGTGTATGTCGACGCGCAAGACAGATAGCATTGGCGAGCGCTGCGTTCGGATCAAAGTTGTCCGGCTCTTTTACTTGCCGCTTTTTTTGAGGCATCCGTACGCTGCAAGGTCGAGCACCAAAATAATTGCCAGATTCGTTTGACGCATGCCACATGCGTCAGTACAATTCGCTTCCTCTGACGCGGGGTGGAGCAGTCTGGCAGCTCGTCGGGCTCATAACCCGAAGGTCACAGGTTCAAATCCTGTCCCCGCAACCAAATTGACAAGCGAACCGCCGGCGACGATCAACAGTCGTTGTGCGGTGCTTTCATACCCGGTGCAGATTCCGTTGCTTAAGGCAACGATCTGAGTAACACCGAAGAGTCGCGCGACGTTTTTTGCTTGCGTGTCTCACACCTCCTTATGTTCTCCCTGCAGATCCAGTATTGCGCCCGTCGAAGCACCGGTCGCTAACCACCCACAATTCAATATTTGAAAAATCACGCATCACCGACTGATGTCGCCGGCGCGCAAGCACGTCTCGAACAATTCTCTTACACTGACTTTTTTATCTTTTCGTCTCGGCCGTTTTTGTCTACTGTTCGTATCGAGACACAGCCACAAACGTGAGTTCAATGTTGGTCCGTCAATCTAGGCGGACCAGGCGACTCGCGATCAAGCCTCACATGCAACAAGCATCATAGCTACGCCAGTCAACCAAAGATTCGATAAGTACCCGTTGCTGCTACTAAAACAACCTTCTCGGGGTGTGCAGTTAGCGGCACTTTGCCGGCAGCTCGCAGCACAGGCGAGCTACCAGAGGCAGAGGCGCCATCGATGAACGTCAACGATTGGGCGGGCATGCATGGACTATCTGATCATCGGAGCGGGACCGGCCGGACTTCAGCTTGGCTATTTTCTCGAGCGGGCGGGCAGGGACTACCAGATTCTGGAAGCCGGCGCGCAACCCGGAACTTTCTTCACGCAATATCCGCGGCACGGGCAGTTGATCTCGATCAACAAGGTGCACACCGGGACCACCGATCCCGAACTGAATCTCCGGATGGACTGGAATTCCCTGCTGTCCGACAATCCCGATCTGCTCTTCACCCGTTACTCGCCACGCTATTTCCCACCATCGAAAGACATGGTGCGGTATCTTGCCGACTTTGCGACGACCTTTTCGCTGCGTATCCAGTACAACACGCGCGTCACTCGCATCAGTCGCGAGGGCGATTTTGTTGTTACCGACGAGCAGGGCCACGAGTACCGCGCGAAACGCCTGATCGTGGCGACGGGTGTATCTGAAGCCAACGTCACCAATATTCCAGGTATCGAGACTGTCGAGCAGTACGCCGACGTCTCAGTCGATCCCGCCGATTTCGTCGATCAGCGCGTATTGATCATCGGCAAGGGCAACTCCGCTTTCGAAACAGCCGACAACCTGATGGAAACCGCTGCGGTGATTCATGTGGCCGGTCCAAGCCCGGTGCGTTTCGCGTGGCGCACGCACTACGTGGGACATCTGCGGGCGGTGAACAACAATCTGCTCGACACGTATCAGCTGAAATCGCAGAACGCCATACTCGACGGCAACGTCGTGCGCATCGACAGGCGTGACGACGGTGGGTATCGGGTGATCTTCAGTTTCTCGCGCGCCGGCGAGGTGAAGAAGGATCTGCCTTACGACCGCGTGATTGCTTGCACTGGCTTTCGTTTCGGCTCTTCCATTTTCGACGACAGTTGCCGGCCCGAGCTGGTCATCAAGGACCGCTTCCCGGCACAGACCGCCGAATGGGAGTCGACCAATATTCCCGACCTTTATTTCGCCGGCACCTTGATGCAGGTGCGCGACTTCAAAAAGTCGACGGGCGGCTTCATCCACGGGTTCCGCTATGCCGTGCGGGCGCTGCATCATATGCTCGAGCGCAAATATCACGACGTCGAATGGCCGCACCGCGAACTGTCGCAAGATCCCCGTCAACTGATGGAAGCGGTGATCGCGCGGGTGAATCGCACGTCGGCGCTGTGGCAGCAATTCGGTGTGATCGGCGATGTGATCACCGTGCAACCGGGTGGTGGCACACGGTATTACGAAGAGCTATCCGTCGACTATCTGCATCAGAGCGATCTCGCCGCTGCCGACTGCTATTTCGCGATCACGCTTGAATACGGTCCCGACCACGACAAGGTGGATCCTTTCGACATCACGGTCGGGCGGATTACGCAAAACACCGTTGAGCGCTCGCACGAAGGTCAATACCTGCATCCGGTCGTGCGTCGTTATCGTCGCGGCGAACTGGTCGCCACTCACCACGTGACCGAGAACCTCGAAAACGACTGGATTGCGCCGATGCATCGCGATCCGCTCGAGGCGTTCTTCGCACGCGAGCTGGGTCCGGCTGCCGAGATGGCCGCCTGAGCGCGAGGATACCTGGCGATGGAGTCGCTGACATTGCGCGAGCTCGAGGCCGAGGCGAATCGACGCCTCGAGCCTGCGGTTGCCGATTACTTTTCCGGTGGCGCCGGCGACGAGCTGACCGTCCATGCAAACGAGAGCGCGTATGCGCGGATCGGTCTCGTCCCACGCGTGCTGTGTGGCGCGGGCGACCCGGACCTGTCCACCGCGTTGTTCGGTCAGCGCATCTCGATGCCGGTGCTGATTGCGCCTACGGCGTTCCACCGGTTGGCGCATCCCGACGGCGAATGCGCGACGGCACGGGCCGCGCATACCGCGGACACGATTCTGATCGCATCGATGGCGTCGACCGAGGCCATCGAGAGCGTCGCAGCTGCGGGCAACGGCAAGCTGTGGTTTCAGCTCTACTTGCAGCCCGACCGGAAGTTTACGGAGTCGCTGGTGCGACGCGTCGAAGCAGCCGGTTGCACCGCGCTCGCAGTCACCGTCGATTCACCGGTGTTCGGCAGACGCGAACGCGACATCCGCAACGGTTTCACCGATCTGCCCGCAGGCATGTATTGCGAGAACCTGCGCGATGCGGATAGCGCACCTGGCGCTCCAGTGCGCAACATTGCGTTTTCTACTGCGCTGTCGTGGAAGGATGTCGAGTGGCTGCGCTCGATCACACAGTTGAAGATTCTGCTCAAGGGCGTGGCTCATCCCGCCGATGCGCAAATGGCGCTCGCATGCGGCGTCGATGGTTTGATCGTCTCTAACCACGGCGGTCGTCAGCTCGACACGATCCCCGCAACGATCGAACTGCTGCCGGACATCGTCGACGCCGTGGGTGGGGCAGTCCCGGTGCTGGTAGACGGCGGTATCCGGCGCGGCGCCGACGTCGTCAAGGCACTCGCTTTAGGGGCGACGGCGGTCGCAATCGGGCGGCCGATACTCTGGGGCTTAGCCATCGACGGCGCCGATGGAGTTGCCACCGTACTGCACATGCTGCGCGCCGAAGTAGAGCGCACGCTCGCGCTATGCGGCTGTCATTCGCCAAAAGAACTCAACCGGGATTTCCTGCGCTTCGAGCGCCGGGAGGAAGCATGGCAGCGGCACTAGGCATCGTGTTGGGTTTCGCAGTGTTCGCCAGTATTCCGTGGTGGCTTCCACAGCGTGTGCTCGCGCTGAGGGCGCGTATCTTTGTACGCATCAACGGCGAAGAAGGTATCGCCGTTCCCGGACCGACGGTCAGCGCCGCGCAGTTCATGCAGGTCTATTCGCATCCGGCCGCCAACGGCCGCAGCAAGGGCGCGGGCTTGTCCGATCTGTTCTGGTACTGGCTCTCGCCGGGACCGGAGATTCATCAGGAGCATCTCGAAGCGGGCGCGCGCTACGACGAAGTCGCGCGAGCAACGCGGCAGTTTCTGGCGCTGCCGAAGGTCAATGCCGAAGAACTCGCGGCGCGTTGCGCCGAACGTGCCTATGCCGACCTGTCGGGCAAAAACATGGTGCTGGTGCGCTTGCGCAATCTGATGATGTCGGTGTGGGCCGACTTCTATTACCAGTTGGTGTTCGGCGAACCTTGTACGCCGACAGCGCGCAAGCTGATCGTCGACAACGCCGACGACGTCGTCACCGCGCTCAAATGCTGCGGTCTGCGTCACATGAAAAAACGCGAGCGACTGACGGCTTTCCTGATCGAGAAAATCAAAGCCGGCAAGTTGACGAATCCGCTTCCCGACGGACTCTCCATCGACGAACAGGCGTTGTACCTGCAAGGCGTCTTCTTCAATACGGCCATCGTGCAGATGTCCGAGGCGATGACCCACCTGATCCTCGCGATCGCCCAGCACCAGGAAGTCCAGCAGGCACTGGTCGATAACGATCACGACAATCACTACCTCGATCAGGTGATCGCCGAGACGTTGCGCGCGTTTCCGCTGTTCGGCATCGCTCACAGAATCGCCACCGCCGATATCGCCGTCGACGATCACACGACGATTTCGCAAGGCTCGGTACTGTGCTTCAACTACAGCGACTATCAGCGCACCGGATTCGACGATCCCGAACGCTTCGATCCGACGCGATGGAATGGCCTGTCGAAGCGGGACGCGACTTACATCCCGTTCGGTGTAACGGCGAACCGGCCGTGTCCGGCCCAGGCCGTGGCGATGGTAACGATGCGCGCCGCTGGCCGCGAATTGCTCAAGCGCTTCGCGTGCTATTCGTCGGCCTCTCACACCCGTTCAATTCCGCATCGCGGTCCTTGCCTGCTCGTCGCGAGAGGCGGCGCGGAACATCCGCGCGTGCGTTCCGGCGTGCTGGCGTTCATGGCGCTACGCGATCGCTGGGAAGACGTGTGGCGCAGTCTGCTGCAACTCGTGCTGGGCACCTGGATGGTCTGGCACGCGCGACGACTGCGTCTGTGTCAGCGGCATTTCGAGGCGGCGCGTTGTCCTGTGCACGCCGATACGCGTTGAGTACTCGAAGCGAAGCATAAAGACGTCCCACCCTTAAACGGTGCCAGTCTCATGAACGACTCAGACGTGTTCCTTCTCGCGATGCTGATGATCTTCGCGATTCCCTATCTGGTCTGGCGGATCGTCAGGACCGACTCGTACGCGCCACTGGTGGTCGTGCAGATCATCGCAGGCATTCTGTTGGGGCCGGGCGTGCTGGGCGCCGTTTTCCCCGGCTACTACAGCCTCGTTTTCAGCCCGCATGTGATTGCGGCGCTGAACGGCATCGCGTGGTGGGCAGTGATGATTTTCGTCTGGATCGCCGGTATCGAGCTTGATCTGAAGCAGGTGTGGAAGCACCGCCTCGACACCAGCGTTACCGCGTCGCTGGCGCTCGGGATGCCGTTTCTGCTGGGCTGCATTGCCGCGGCCGCGATGCTGAAGCTCGGTGTCTGGAGCGGTGTGGCAGGCAAGTCATGGCAGGCCACCTTCGGCATCGGCATGGCCTGCGCGGTGACAGCGTTGCCGATCCTCGTGCTGTTTCTCGACCGGCTGGAAATACTGCGCTCGCCGTTCGGCCAGCGCGTGCTGCGCTATGCGAGTTTCGACGACGTCGCGATCTGGGGCGTGCTCGCGCTGATCCTGCTGGACTGGAATCGCGCGGGACGGCAACTGGTTTTCCTCATCGGCTACGCGGTTGCAGCCTACGCGATACGCAAGCTGATGGCGCGATTGCCCGAGCGCGACCGCTGGTACGTCGGACTGGTCTGGCTGGCAGCGAGTGGCCTCGCTGCCGACTGGTCCGGCCTGCATTTCATGGTCGGCGCGTTTCTCGCGGGGGCGATCCTCGATTCCGACTGGTTCGACAGAAAGCAGATGGATCTCTTTCGAGACGGCGTGCTGCTATCCATCATGCCGGTGTTCTTTCTGAGCACGGGTCTGCGAACGAGCTGGAACATGCATGGCGGTGCGGTGCTGATCCTTGCCGCGGTCCTGCTGCTTGCCTCGGTGGTCGGCAAACTGCTCGGCGTGCAACTTGCCGGCAAGATCCTGAAATGGCCGCGTGGCGACGCTTACCGGATTGGCTGGCTGCTGCAGACGAAGGCGCTGATCATGATCATCTTCGTCAATATCCTGCTCGATAAAGGCATCATCGATCATCCGACGTTCACCGCGCTCCTGCTGATGGCTGTCGCCAGCACGATGCTCACGATGCCGATGCTGGCGGCGAAGCGGGCCGGGTCGGTGGTCGACGCTGTAGAGGCGGGTTAGAAATCCTCAGAACGGAGCGCTACACCATGACTACCGATTTCGATCCAGCACTGCTGCAACGTTGTGCCGAGGGTATGACCGACGGTCGGCTCGCGGATGCGGACATGCAGTCGCTGCGTCACTGGTGGAAGCCGCAACGCGAGCGGGCCGCGGAACTCGTCGAATTGTTTGCGGGCCTTCCGATCGAAGCATGGTCTGACGCGATCCTCTCGCATCGCTCGCACCGTCACCCCTGGTACGACTGGCTGGCGACGAAAGTGACCTTGCGCGAGTTCGCGACGTTCATGCTGGAGAATCGCTACTTCCCTTCGTTTTTACTGCTGGTTGAGCGCGTGATGCAGGCTCAGGTCTGCGATGTGGCGCGTGATGCGTTACAGCGCAATATCGACGATGAAAGGCTGCCGGTGCCGCACGCGGATCTGATGCGGCGCCTGATGCTCGCGCTTAAGGCAAAGGCAGGCGATGGGCTTGTGCTCGACAGCTACCCGAGCCTCGCCGACCGCACGCTGATCCTTCACTACGGCTACTACTGCGACCCGTGGTGTCTGGTCGGCGCGCTCTTCATGATCGAAACGATGGCGCTGCACCGGATGCAGAAGATGAACGAGGGTCTGCGCCGACTGGGTCTGAACGAACACGAACTCGAGTTCGTCAGCATCCATCTGACCTGCGATGAACATCACGCGCGTGAGTGGAGCGAATGTGTGATTCAGCCGTCGGTCGAACTGCAACCGCAACGGCGCCTGGCTATCGCGGAGGGCATCGCGGTTGCGCTCGAAACGATGGATCGCTATCTGGACGATCTGGTGACACGGGCTGCTTCGCGGCGCGCTGCGGCGACAACCGTCTAGGCGGGGTCATTTGCGATTTGCAGCGCGTCACAACGTGTCTTCGGATATCGCCCAGTCGACCGCCGCCTGCGCATGCAGCGCGGTTGTATCGAACACCGGCAGCGCGGAATCTTCAGGCTTGATCAGCAGTGTTATCTCCGTGCAACCGAGTATCACTGCCTGCGCGCCACGCGCCGCAAGATATTCGATCACGCGTTGATACGTAGCCCGCGAATGCGCATCGATCGTGCCGTGGCACAGTTCGTCGTAGATGATGCGATGCACGTCCGCGCGGCCTTGTTCATCGGGGATCACGGTATCGAGACCATAGCGTTCGCGCAGTCTGCCCACGTAGAAGGTCTGTTCCATCGTATAGCGCGTGCCGAGCAGACCCACACGTTCGATGCCCGCGCGACGTAGCGCCGCACCGGTTGGATCGGCGATGTGCAGGAACGGCACATGGATCGTCTGTTCGATCGATTCGCACACGCGATGCATCGTGTTCGTCGCGAGCATCACGATGTCGGCGCCACCCTGTTCGAGTTGCCGTGCGGCATCGGCCATCTGTCGACCGAGCGAGTCCCAGTCATCGGCGCGCTGGTCGGCCTCGATCGTCGCGAAATCGACGGTCACCATCAGGCTGCGTGCGTTGTGGTGACCGCCCAGTCGCGCTTTCGCGTAGCGGTTCAGCAGCCGGTAATACTCGGCCGACGATTCCCAGCTCATTCCACCGATCACGCCGATTGTTTTCATCTGTCGATTCGCTCGTCAGTCGTGTATCGGCGGAGTATAAGACCCGCCGCGCCGTGCACGGCGGTACAGATTCTGCGCCGGACGCCAGTACGCGCTTGCCGGAGAGTCGCTCCCGCAGGTATTTGCTCCTGATGCCGTTGAATTTCTTGACATCGTGAATTTGGCTTCATAAATTCGGCTCGACTGAATCGTCATTTTTTCTGGCGGTTCCACGGCAACGATGCCGTGCTACACATGAAAGGCTATGCAGCCCCCGAACTTGCGTCCAACGCTGGTTCGGGGGCTTTTTGCTTTTGGGAGAAGAAATGATGGCGTTGCAGTACAACCCCGCAGAACGCGGCGTCGAAGGCCTGGTCGTCGCATGTGTTCAGATGGAACCTCAGGTCGGCAGGAAGCACGACAACGTGGCGCAATGCGTCCGGTACATCGAAGTCGCTGCGAATCACGGTGCGTCCCTGGTGGTGTTGCCGGAGCTGGCCAATAGTGGCTATGTGTTCACCGATCGCGCCGAGGCATTCGCGCTGGCCGAACCCCTGCCAGAGGGGGAAACCGCGCAATTGCTTGCTGAGACGGCGCAACGTCTCGGTGTCCATATCGTCAGTGGAATCGCCGAGCGGGCAGGCAATCAACTCTACAACTCTGCAATCCTGACCGGCCCGGCGGGTCACGTCGGCGTCTATCGCAAGCTGCATCTCTGGAATAACGAACGCCTCTTCTTCGAGCCGGGCGACCTGGGTGTTCCAGTCTTCGACACACCGTTGGGACGAATCGCCATCGCAATCTGCTACGACGGCTGGTTTCCCGAAACATACCGGCTTGCTGCCATGCAAGGTGCGGACATTGTTTGCGTGCCGACCAACTGGGTCCCGATGCCGGCACAACCGGACGATCGTCCCGCCATGGCCACGACGCTCACGATGGCGGCCGCGCACAGCAACGGCGTAGCGATCGCATGCGCAAGCCGCATCGGCGTGGAGCGTGGTCAGCCGTTCATTGGCCAGAGCCTGATTGTGGGGGGAGACGGATGGCCTGTCGCGGGCCCGGCCAGTGTCGATCGAGAAGAAATCCTGTATGCCGCAATCGATCTTGCGCGAACCCGTTCGGAACGCACGCTGAACGCTTTCAATCACGTGTTGCAGGATCGGCGTGCGGACGTGTACGACCCCATGCTGGGCACGGGTTGGCCGGCCTCATGCGTGCGAGGCATGCCTGTATGAAACGCAAGAATTTTATTCGACCACTGTGAGGAAAAATCCATGACTCCGTTCAACAGCCTCATCCCTGGGGCCACCGTAGCGCTCGTCGCTGCCTGCATGTGCACGAGCGCGCTCGCTGCCGATCCGATCAGGATCGGCGTAGCAGTGGGACTCTCAGGTGCAAACAGTGTGGTCGCTCCAGCCGTCGTGCAGTCGTCGCAACTCGCTGTCGACGAAATCAACGCTTCGGGTGGGATCATGGGCCGGCAGGTGCAGCTCGACATCACCGACGACGCATCCGGTGCAGTCGGCGCGCAGAAAGCGTATGACACGCTTGTGTTCCAGAAGAACGTCGACGCGATCATATCCATGGAAACGAGCGCCGCGCGCAACGCAGCGCTGCCGATCGTGGCGCGCGGCAAGAAGCCGTTCGTGTACACGTCGTTTTATGAGGGCCGTTCGTGCAGTCCGTGGATGTACGTCAACGGCTGGGTACCTGAGCAGCAGGTCGCGCCGGTGGTCGATTACTTCGCGAAAAGCAAAGGCGCCAGGACCTTCTATCTGGTCGGCAACGACTACGTTTTCGGCCGCGGTATGCTGGGATTCACCCGAAAATACATCGAAGCGCACGGCGGCAAGGTAGTTGGCGAAGAGTACTTGCCGATCGATGGTACCGACTGGACGCCGATTCTTTCCAAGATCCGTTCGGCGCATCCCGATGCGCTGATCAGTGCGACAGCCGGCGGTGCGCCTAACGTGTCGCTCGCCAAACAGCTGAGAGGCTCCGGCATGACGTTGCCCTATGGCAACCTGGCGATCGACGAAGGCACCGCGAAGAGCATGGGTGACGTCGCCGCGGGCATGTACATGTCGGGTTCCTATCTGACGGGTATCGATACGCCGGGCAACAGGAAATTTCTCGCGGCCATGGACAAAAAATTCGGCAAGGATCTGAAGACGCCGAACGAGTTGTCCGAGCCCCAGTACGAAGCCTTCTTCCTGTACAAGGCGGCGGTCGAAAAGGCGGGCTCCACCGATGCCGACAAGGTGATCAAGGCGCTGGGCGAGGTGTCGTTTGACGGACCGCGCGGACCGGTGAGCATGAACAGAAGCCGGCATACATCTCTTGCCATGCGTCTCGGCCAGATTCAGCCGGACGGTTCGGTCAGTATCCTGCAGACCTTCCCGAACGTGGATCCGGGTGCCCAGTGCCCGAACATCAAGTAGACGCAACTGGACACACAACATCCGCCGGATGCGTATCGACCGGTGGCGTACAGGCGGATGGGACTGGAGAAGAAAATGGTTCTGGCACTCGACATTCTCACCACGGCGGCGGTGCTGTTCATCGTGACCGCAGGTTTGATGGTGATTTTCGGCGTGATGAAAATCGTCAATTTCGCGCATGGGGCACTGTTGACGATAGGTGCATACGCGAGCTTCGTCGTGACGCAGCTCAAGCTGAATCCGTGGCTCGGCCTGCCACTCGCGATCGTAGTGGGTATCGTCGCGGGCATGCTTGTCGAGCAGGTGATCGTGCGTCCGCTCTACAAGCGTCCGCTCGACGCGATCCTCGCCACCTGGGGGTTGGGTATCGTGATTGGACAACTGATCGTCATGGCCTTCGGTCGCGAGGTGCAGTTCGTGGAGGCGCCGCTCAAAGGAGCCTTCACCATCGCGGGCACCGATTACTCAGCCTATCGTTTGCTGCTGATTCCGGTCGCGCTCGGTCTGTGCGGCCTCATGACCTTGCTCCTCACCGGAACGCGCTTCGGCATCAAGACGCGCGCGGTGATCATGAATGAGGATCTGGCGCGAGGTCTTGGCATTCATTCGGGCCGCATCCGTTTCATCACCTTCAGTCTGGGTGCAGCGCTCGGCTCTCTTGCCGGCACGCTCATTACGCCGCTGTCGAGCGTCGACCCCGACATGGGACTGCCGTGGCTGGTGAGCGCGTTCATGCTGGTCATGGTGTCAGGTCACTCGATGCCCGGCCTGCTGGCGACGTGCCTCATATTCGGCGCTTGCCAGGTGCTGGTCAGCACGTTTGTGAGTCCAGTGCTGGGCGGGTTGACCATTGCCGTGCTGGCCGCGCTTACGCTGCGCATTCGTCCCAAGGGGTTCTCTCATGGCTAGAGTCGACGCATCGCCTGATCGAACCGGTGGTCCAACTGCGCACGGCGATGGGCAGGCGCGCAACCGGCGAACCGTGCACCGACGCGGTCTGCTGCTGGCCGGTAGTCTGGCAGTCGTGCTGCTGGCCGTGGGTCCGCTTGTTTTTGGCCCGTACCTGCTCAACGTTCTCATTCAGGCTTTTTTCTTTTCGATCGTGGCCGTGACCGTAGATATCCTGTGGGGATACACCGGATATCTTACGTTCGGGCAATCAGCGTTTTTTGGTCTCGGTGCCTATGCCGCCGGGCTCGTCTTTACGCACGGTGGCTTCTCGGTGGGTTACGTGATGCTGGCGCTTGGGGTGTCGATCGCCGCGACCGCTGCCGTGGCGGCGTTGCTCGGCTGGTTGTCGTTCTATCGCGGCGCGTCGCCGTTTTTTGCCACCGTGATGTCGCTTGTATTGCCAATCGTTCTCAGCCAGGCGCTGCTCTCCGGCGGCGCGTGGACCGGCTCGAGTTCGGGACTCACCGGCTACGAGACCTTCGACCTTTCGCTGCAGGCCTGGTACTGGCTCGCCAGTGCGGCGCTACTGGCCGTCGCCACGATTGCGTGGCTATTCGTGCGTAGCGACGGCGGCCGTGTGCTGGCTGCAATTCGCGACAACGAATCACGCTGCTCGTACCTCGGGATCAATACGTCGCTCGTAAAGATTGTCCTGCTGGTTGCAACCGCAGTCATCGCCGGTCTCGCGGGATTCGGCTACGGATCGTTCAGCGGCGTGGTCGCGCCTGAGCTGACCGGCTTTGTCCTCGGCACGCAACTGATCATATGGGTCGCCCTCGGCGGCAGGGGAACGTTGTGGGGGCCGGTGATCGGCGCGCTTCTGATCAATGTCGGGACCGCCTATCTCAGCGGCAGCATGCCATTCGCGTGGCAACTGATTCTGGGCACCGCGTTTGTGGCCGTGATCGTATTGTTGCCGCAAGGTCTGGCGCCGCTGTTGCTAAAGCCGTTGCGCCATCTTGCGCATAACGGCGCCGAACCGGACCTGGTAGCGCGTGCCGCTCGCGCGGTTCATCAGCAGGCGCTGTCAGCGCCCGCGCTGCAGATGAGTGGCGTTGCCAGACATTTCGGTAGCCTGAAAGTGCTGCAAGGCATCGACCTGGATGCCGATGGAGGTGAACTGGTTGGCCTCATCGGCCCGAATGGCGCCGGCAAAACGACGCTCATGCGCTGCATGAGCGACGGCGCAGAACGCTCCGCCGGCACGGTTGTGTTATGTGGCAACGATATCCGGCAATTGCCGCCAGACCGATGCGTGCACTTCGGGTTGGGGCGCAAATTCCAGAACGCAAATATCTTCGAGACGCTGACCGTTGCGCAGTGCCTGAGAATCGCGGGCACCATCATCGAGCGGCCATCGCTCCTGCGGCGCTCCGCTACGCTGGCGCTGCCGCCCTATGCGCTCGAGGTGCTTCGTATGACTCATCTCGATCAGAGACTGGGTGCCGTGGCGAAGGATCTGTCGCATGGGCAACAGCAGGCGCTGGAACTGGCGATGGTGCTTGCACTTGAGCCACGTATCGTATTGCTCGACGAGCCCACGGCAGGTTTGACCAAAACGGAGCGCACGCAAATCGGCAATGTGCTTGCCGCATTGGCTCACCAGTATCAGCTTTGCTGTCTGCTGGTGGAACATGACCTCGATTTCGTTGCCGGGATTGCCACACGTATCGTCGTCCTGCATCAGGGGCGTATCGTGATGCAAGGCAACTTCGACGAGGTAGTCAATTCGGAGCTGGTCGGAACGATCTATGCGGGGACCGCGCAAAGCGCTGCGGCGGGCTCAAACGTCCGGCAGCAGGAGGCCACATGAATCAGATCGCGCTGGAGTTGCAGGACGTGACGAGCGGATACAAGGCTTCGGTCGTACTGCGCAAGCTGTCGATGACTGTTGCCGACGGCGAGGCCGTCGCGCTGCTCGGCAAGAACGGCATGGGTAAGACGACGGTGCTCAGGACGATCATGGGCTATCTGCCGAAGAACGCCGGCGCCATCCATATGCGAGGGCGGGATATCACACGCATGGCGCCTCACCAGATCGCGCGAGAAGGTATTGCTTACGCGCCTCAGGAACATGCGCTGTTTCAGGATCTCACCATCCGCGACAATCTGCGTCTTGGGCTCGAGAGGGCATCGACGTTCGACGAACGATTTGCCGGGATCGAGACGGTGTTCCCGGTATTCGCAAGTCGACTGAAGCAACTGGCAGGCACGCTTTCCGGCGGCGAGCAGAAGATGCTGCTGGTGGCACGCGCGCTCATGATGCGTCCTGCCATTATTCTGCTCGACGAGATTACGGAGGGGTTGCAGCCGTCCGTGATCGATCGTCTCGCCGATGCGCTGTTATGGGAGCGCGGCCGCCACGGCACCATGTTGCTGCTGGTAGAGCAGAATGTTCCCTTTGCGCTGAAGGTTGCCGATCGCTACGCGGTTCTCAAACAAGGTGAGATCGTCGAGCACGGCGACGCGAAAGATGAAGCGGCACTGGCATCGATCTTCGAGCACTTGCGCGTTTGATATCTGGAACAACCACGACGACAGGCGATACATGATGAACGCAAACTCACTTTATCGACCCCGCTCGGGACTGGACCTGCTCAGGCAAACTGCCAATGGGTCCCGCGGACGCGATCGAACCCTCCTCGAGTCGTTTGCACGCATCGAGGAGGTCGAGCAGGAGGTGAGGGCCATGGCGGCCATGGCGCACCGCGAGTCGATGTTGACCGCGGCTGCGCAGGCAACGGGTCCGCTTGCCGGGATACCTGTCGCGGTGAAGGATATTTTCGACACGAGCGGTCTGGTCACGAGCTACGGCTCGCCAGTTTACGAAAACCATCAGCCGAAGTCCGATGCCGCGATTGTCACGCTATTGAGGCGGAACGGCGCCATTGTCATCGGTAAGTCCGTTACCAGCGAGTTCGCGTACATGGCGCCGCCGGCGACGCGTAATCCGTGCGATCTGCGGCGCACCCCCGGCGGATCGTCATCCGGATCGGCCGCGGCCGTGGCAGCCGGTATTGTGCCCTTCGCGATCGGATCGCAGACCGGAGGCTCGACCATCCGGCCCGCGTCGTTCTGCGGCATCGCTGGCTACAAGCCCACACTCGGCATGTTGCCGACCGTCGGCATGAAGTGCTTCTCGTGGTCGCTGGATACGGTCGGTCTGTTTGGTGCCGGTGTGCGTGACGTGGCTTACCTCGCACAGGTCCTGTCGGGCCGGCAACTCGCACCGGGGGATGTGACCGCTAACCCGGTGTTCGGCGTGCCGGACAGCTATCCATGGACCGCACCGTCGGCGAATGCGAGCGGCGTGCTCGACATGGCGGTGCGTGCCATCGAGCAAGCGGGCGGTCGCGTGCAGCGTGTGCGCTTCGCGCCCTGGATGGCAGACCTGGTCGCTGCGCACGATACGATCCAGAGCTATGAGGCGTATCAGACGTTGGGGTTCGAGTACGATCATCATCGTGCCGGTCTATCGCCGCTGCTCGCCGGTTTTCTCGAGCGTGCCGGGCGAGTCGATACGGGAACTTACGTTCAGGCGTGTGTGCTGGCGGAACAGGCGAAGGCGAGGCTGAGCGAGCTGTTCGACGGCATCACGGGTTTGCTGACGCCGAGTGCACCCGACGAAGCGCCCGATGGTTTCGCGTCGACGGGCGACCCCGCATTCAATCGCAACTGGACGTTGCTTGGCTGCCCGTGCGTGAACGTGCCCGGATTGGGAGGCACACGAGGCGGTCCGATCGGTGTGCAGGTGATCTGCCGCCCTTGGGACGACACCCGATGCCTCGACGCCGCTGCATTCGCCGAGCAGGCGATCGCTGCTGCGGTCGGACGTTTCCCGGCGACCTGAGGAGCGACGAGTCGATGCAAGGAGGAGACGAAATGGAGGCAAGCTCGCGACAGTCCGCCAACGTGACGCATGAGGAAGACCGATGGCGCATCGGCGTGTTGTACTCGCGCACGGGGATGGCCTCGGCGACTGGATCGGAGCATTTTTTCGGCACAGTGCTCGCCATCGAGGAAGTGAACGCGGCCGGCGGCGTGGGCGGGCGCCTGTTCGATCCCGTTGTTTATGACCCGAAGAGCGATCCCGACGAATACCGTCGGCTCGCGACGCGCATGTTGCAGGACGACGACGTAACCGTGATTTTCGGTTGTTCGACTTCGTCGAGCCGAAAAGCGGTTTTGCCGGTGATCGAACGCACCAACGCATTACTCTGGTATTGCTCGATCTATGAAGGGTTTGAGTATTCGCCGAACGTCATCTACACCGGTGCGGTGCCGAACCAGAACAGCATGCAGCTGGCCGCCTATCTGCTGCGCAATCACGGCCGTCGTTTTTTTCTGGTTGGCGCAGACTATATCTATCCGCGAGAATCGAACCGGATCATGCGCGACATGGTCGAGCAGCATGGTGGCGAAATCGTGGAAGAGCTCTATCTGCCGAGCGATGCGGATCCAGCTGCGTTGGAAGACGTGGTGCGGCAAATCAAGAGCGTCGAGCCCGACGTAGTGTTCTCCACGTTGATCGGGCGCGGTGCGCGTGCGTTTTATCGGTTATATCGCGAGCATGGTATCGATCCCGTACAGATTCCGATCGCAAGCTTGACAATGACGGAAGGCGAAACGCGGATGATTGGGCCTGAACTGTGCGGCAGTCACATCATCTCGGCGAGTTACGTCAACACGCTGAACCTCGCGAGTAATCAGCGGTTTCTGAAATTGTGGCATGCGCGATTTGGCGAGCAACCGGCCAGCATGTGGTCGGAGATGGCGTATAACCAGATGCATCTCTTCGCGCTGGCGTTGGCCCGTAGCGGAAGTCTCGATACCGCAAAGCTGGTGGAGGCGGTGTACGCAGTCGAATTCGATTCGCCCGAGGGGGTGCTGAAAATCGACCCGGAGAACAATCACGCCATCCTGACGCCACGTATTGCCGTGTGCCGGCAAGACGGCTCGTTCGACGTAGTCTGGGAGGGGCGAGGTCCGATCAAACCCGATCCCTATCTGACATCCTACGGATTCGCGGAATTCTGGCTCGACGGAGAATCGGTATGAGCACGGGGGCCCGTCGGCTCTTCGACGATCTGCGCACGTTGCGCGTCCTCGTGATTCACCCACCGGGCGATGACCGCGTTGTTCTGGAGGAGCAGTTGCGTCGCATCGGTTGCCCGGTGCGCGTGCTCTGGCCGTTTCCGTCGCAACTTCCGGCCGATGTCGACGTGATTTTCTTTCTTGTCGGTCCGGAGACCCGCAGTGCGGGAAACTGGTGTGCGGCCGATACTGAAGCAACCTTGATCGCGTTGTCCGACTACGAAAATCCAACCGCGCTAAAAATGCTGGTGGATTCGCAGGCGCACGGAGTCATCACGAAGCCCTACCGTTCCACTGGCATTCTGAGCACCCTGGTGCTCGCTCGCGCGTCCTCGGGCTATCAACAGCGATTGCACAGCAAGGTCGCGAAGCTTGAGGAGGCGATCAAGGCGCGACGCCATATCGAGAAGGCCATCCGCATCCTCATGGAGGCACACCAGCTCAGCGAACATGCAGCGTACGAGCACATTCGCTCAAGGGCAACAAGTCTCCGCGTCACGGTGGGCGAGATTGCCACACTGGTGATCGATGCACATGAGGCAATGGAAAAGCTCGGTCTTGCCAGGGGATCAAAAATCTAACGACGGGTTGGGTCTACGTAAGGGCGCATTGCTAACATTCGCTCCTGCGTGGTTATCAAAGGGATTAGCGATGACGCAAAGAATCATCCGCAGGGCAGGGGAAGGGGACGTGCCGGCTCTGACGCAAATCCGCAATGATGCACACGCGAAGAAGGTGGCCTGTCGCGACTATGCGTGGGGTAAGGAAGGAGACGGATTTTCCGAGAGGTGGGTGCGAAACAATGTCTCTCAAAAGGAGGTGTACGTCGTCGAGCTGGATGGCATTCCGGTCGGAACCTTTTCGCTCGATCTGGAGGATGAGAGGCACTGGGGACCTCAGCAGCCGATCGCCGGCTATGTGCATGGGCTGTGTGTGCGAAGCGGTTTTAACGGACGCGGAATCGGCAGCTTCATGCTTGATTGGTGCGCTAATACGGTGAGCAGCTTGAGCCGACACCTCGTCCGACTCGACTGCGCCGTCCACAACGCAAAACTGTGCGCCTATTACGAATCGCTTGGTTTTATCCGCGTGGGACTTTACCCGGAGTCGGAACCGGGCGGCTATGTCTGGTCGCTGTACGAAAAATCGACCCGCTAGCTTTCGATCAGCTGACCATAAAAATCGAAATTACCGACGTGGTAATTCATGGCGTATAGAATGAATTCGCAGACCGTTCGCCCGCCATGTAATTCTGCGAATCGGCAATCTGTTCGACGAAGCTGCAATACGGTCTGAGCCTGCACTCTATCAAGGATCACTGGAAGAGGAGCACACCATGTTTGGTATCGGCAAGAAAATCCAGGATGCAATAACGAAGGCGCAAACAGACCCCGTAGGCGCAATCGAGGATCACAAGAAGACGCTGAACTCCGGATTAACTGGTTTCATGACAAAGACTTTTATGGGTAAAGGATTTGTCGACAAAATGACCGGCGTCATGGACGTGGGACAGAATGCGCTAGCGGGACAACAGGAGCGACTACAACTGATTCAAACCGGCCTGGACGGTACTGCGGATATCCTTTCCGTGCAGGACACCGGGGCAACAGTGAACAATAGTCCCATCGTCCTGATTCATATGACGGTCAGCCCCGCAAGCGGCACACCCTACGACGTCAACATCCAGACGATGGTCTCCCGTATTGCCGTGCCACGCGCCGGCGATAAGGTAAAGATCAAATATGCCGCTGATAATCCCGAGAAGGTAGCCATCGTATAGGGACTTGCCTGGATCGGCAGCGCTTCGGGCTCGCAGTCAACTCAACCATAGGTGTCCGCCTCAAGAGCGGGTGGGCACCTATGCGCTTCTCTCGCATTGGTAGTAAGCCCAAAAATTGAAATTCATCCTTGCGAATAACGCGCTTAATTATTGGCGGTTGCGCTCCTAAACTGGTGTGGCGTGCTATGGGCTCGATTTCGCACCGAACGGTTGCGAGTTTGATTACCAAAAGCCAGGCGTATAACGAGCGCCATGAAGCAATATCAATGGCTCGTTTGCGTCGAAATTCCAGTCCAATCTAGGAGGAACGGGTTATGAACAAGACAACCAGCACACTAATCGCGGCCGTCGCCGCACTCGCGCTGTCGGGCGGTGCTTATGCACAGAACAACACGCTGGCGAGGCCGAGCGTCGTGTCGCCGGCTGCTGCTGCCAATACGACGAGCAGTGGTTACGGCACGTCGGGCGTCGCAAAGTCGGACAGCGGGACGAGCTCGCAGAACGCGAGCCTACCGAATAGCTCGACGTCCCTCACCAACATTCCCGGGAGCCACAACACACTGGCGACCCCGGGCGTAGCGTCGCCGGCCCAATAACAGGCATTGAGGTTGGCAACCCGGCGCAAGCGAGCGCTTCAATCAGGTTGCCATCCGTTGTAAGAAAGGCTGCTGTGAACTGAGCCCCAGGAGTTGGATATCAATCCGGCTCTTGGGTTTTTCATTGTGTGTAATCCGGCAAGCGTCTCGTAACGTATTGAAAGCACAAAGAAATTAAATTTCCCACCTCTCAATTGACACGTGTCCCGGCCTAACATCATGGATATCGTGAATTCGAGGAGTGCGCGGAAATGGTTAGCAAGCGGTATTTTCGTGCAAGAGCGTTTCGAATGGTTTTGTGTTCCCTCGCCGCTGTGGCGATTGCCTTGGGACAGAGTTCAAATGCATTGGCTCGAGCGGAATCCGTCACTGTCTATCCGGGGCCCCCAGGTATTTCCGCATCGCCGCAATACGCGGTACAGATCATTCAGAACGGTCACCCGCACGACTCGTTTGTATATCAGACGCAGAATCCGGGATTCACGAATGGCCAACTGAATGGTCAACCCACCTCTTCCACGGAAGAGCAATCGACTGCATGGACGAGTTTCTCGTCTGGCGATCCGGTCACCGTCTCCATCACAAACCGGAAGCCCTTTACCGCCGCTCGCGTCCTTCCGAGCCATGAGCGAATCCCGGTCACAGTCGAGGGGTCGACGGTTCGCTTTACCGTCAGTCACCCAGGGCAGTACGCAGTGGATTTCTGTACGTCCGGCTCGACCTGCACGGAGTCGAATGTCGATCTGAGTAACCCGCTTCTTATTTTCGCCAACCCGCCTGAAGCGAACGTGCCGCAATCGAGTAAGGCCGGTGTCCATTATTTCGGACCCGGTGTACATGATCTTGGCACGACTCCCTACGTGATCCGATCCGACGAGGTGGTCTACCTGGCGGGCGGTGCCTACGTCAAAGGATTCTTCCAGGTTGCAGATGGCGCATCCAACTGGGCGATTCGCGGTAGAGGCATCGTCTCGGGGGAAAACGTTCAGAAGAGCGAGTGCGATCCGAACTGCGTGCCGATGATCTCGGCTCCCAACGAAACCTTAGGACACATCGAGGGCGTTACGTTGATCCAGTCCCCGCTCTATAACATAGCGCTCGGCGGCTATAACAAGACCTTTAGCGATGGCAAGGACAATACCGCCACGCGCAACGTTATCGACAACGTCAAGATCATCGGGTGGCACGGCAACACCGATGGCGTTGCGGCCGCCTACGGCTCGGACGATCATGGAAGTGTCCTGCGCAATAGCTTTTTTAAAGTAGGCGACAGCGCCATTCACCTGAATTCTTCGAACCTGCTCGTCACCGGCTGCACGATCTGGCAACTACGCACGTCGGCTCCATTCGAGATCTCCGATACGATGGGCGGCAACCTCAACATCGACGTGCATGACGTAGTCGTCAGGAATTCGGATGTGATCCGCACCGAAACTGCTGCCGAGAGCATGGAGGGGGCGGTTTTCTCGGCTCACCAGGGCGGCAAGGGAACGCTCCGGCACTATCTGTTCGATGATTTGCGCGTGGAGAACGCCAGCTTCCGGCTCTTCAGTCTGGCCGTGCGGCCGAGCCCCTGGTCGAAAAAGAACGGCGATCTCGCGGGAATCGACGATCTGCTATTCAGAAACATTCAGGTAGCGGACGCGCAAAAACTCCCGAACCTGTTGCAGAGTTACGACCCGCACCATCAGCTTTCACATCTGCGCTTTGAGAGTGTTGTCGTTGCCGGCACGGCGCTTCCCGAGTATCCCACCGTGACCTTCAGTGCCAATCGCACGATGAGTCTGAATGGAAACGTCACCTACGATCCGTTGTGGAGAAATACGCAGAATCCAACGGATTTTCTGACACAGATCGTTGATCCGACTGCTGCTCCCTCACTCCAATATAAATCCGTGACGCTGCACCAACCGCAACTGACAGCGGAGTTTAAGGAGGAGGCCATCGGGGATTTCTATGGCGACGGCTACGCTAGCGTACTGTTCTCCCGCGATGGAGCGTTGGGAATCTGGAAAGATCCCGCGCATCCTCTGGAGTTGCCTTTAGGGGGAGGTTATTACCCCATTGGGTACACGTTGAAAGCGGGCGACCGGGTCGTTGGGGTCGGCGATTTCAACGACGACGGGCGCTCCGACATTCTCATCTGGAACTTCACGACGCAAACGGGAACGGTATTGCTGATGGATGGCCAGCGAATTCTCGGCGTTCAAGCGGTTCGCCCGGGCACGCCATCGGACTGGAATACCGCATGGGTCGGCGACTTCGATCAAAACGGCTATTCGGACATCCTGCTGCGCAATTCCGAAGGCGATGTGGAGATCCTCAGTTTCGGCAGCGGCGACACCACACCGCGGAGCGCAGACTTCAAATCGTCTGTGCTCTTCGCGAATTCGACGAGCTATTACGACGAGCACTGGCCTCATGTCTCCAGTACTTTCGATTCCAGTTGGGTCATCGCCGGTGTCGGCGATTCGCGGGGACTGGGTTACGCGAATATTGTCTGGTACAAGCCCACAACCGGCGATCTTGGCATGACGGTTTTCTCGCCCGACTTTCAGAACGAGCACTCCGGTCGCATCGAACTTGGGCAGATTTTCCTGCGACGTCAGTTGCCGGCAACTGGTCAGGCCATCGTCGCGGGGGATTTCGACGCAGATGGAGCAGTCGACGTTCTGCTAGAGCGCTCTGCCACCGACTTGAGCTCCATCGTGTACACGAGTCTATGGCTGACCAATGAGTTTACTCAGGGCAGGGGAGGAATCTCAGTCGGCACAGACTGGATGCTGCTGAGGTAGCGGGCCGTTCTTGCCGATCTTGTAAATATCACTGTGTTTTTGTACAGTATCGGCATCTTGAACCCACTCGATTCTCCCTCGGTCCCGGCTGCACCTTCGCTTGTCCGCAAGATCATCCATTGCGACTGCGACTGTTTCTACGCGTCGGTTGAAATGCGTGACGATCCGTCGTTGCGCGGCCGGCCGCTGGCAGTGGGCGGGCGACCGGAACATCGCGGCGTGGTCGCTACCTGCAACTACGAGGCGCGCCGCTTCGGCATCCATTCGGCGATGTCGTCGGCACTCGCCATGCGCAAATGCCCGGATCTGTTGATCCTGCCGTCGGCGATGGAGAAATACCGCATCGCCTCGCGGCAGATCATGGCGATCTATCGCGACTACACCAACGACGTCGAGCCGCTGTCGCTCGACGAAGCCTATCTCGACGTGACTCACACTACGCGTTGCAAGGGCAGTGCGACGTTGATGGCGAGCGAGATCCGCCAGCGCGTGCGCGATACGGTCGGCGTGACGGTATCGGCCGGCGTCGCACCCAACAAGTTCGTCGCGAAGATCGCGTCGGACTGGAACAAGCCCGATGGCCTTCATGTCGTGCGTCCGCACGAAGTCGATGCGTTCGTCGCCGCGCTGCCGGTGCGCAAGATTTTCGGCGTCGGCAAGGTGACGGCGGCGAAGCTCGAAAAGCTCGGGCTCGTCACCTGCGCGGATGTCCGCGCCTGGTCGCTGATCGATCTGCATCTACGCTTCGGCGTGTTCGGCAAGCGTCTGTACGATCTGTCGCGCGGCATCGATACACGGCCGGTGCGCGCCGATCAGGAGCGCAAGTCGGTGAGTGTCGAGACGACCTATGTCACCGACCTCACGACGCTCGATGAATGCGCGGACGAAGTGCGGCGTCTGACTGCGCTGCTCGATGAACGGATCGAACGCGCGCAGGCCGGGCCGGCGGTGCGCAAGCTGTTCGTGAAGATTCGCTTTGCCGACTTTCAGCGCACAACCGTGGAATGCGTCGGCGATGCGACGCATGTGCCGACACTGCTCGCGTTGCTCGAAAAGGGCTTCGCTCGTCGCAACCTGGCGGTGCGATTGCTTGGTGTTGGCGTACGCCTCGAAGAGGAAGACGCTGCGCAGCCTGGGCAGTTCACGCTGTTCGACGATGATGTGGCACACGATGCGGAGCCCGAGGTGCTCGATCATGCCGATGAGCACGATGACGGTGACTCCGGTGCATCCATGTGACCCACGCGGTTTCTGGTGCCGATAGAATCGCAGACAGACAATGTGGAGAGACCTATGGATCTGATCATCCGTCGTGCTGTACTGCCGCGCGGAACGGTGCCGCATCAAGCGCAGCAGGGCCCGGTCGACATTGGCATCGAAGCCGGCCGCATCGTCGCCGTCGAGCCGCATCTCGCCGCCATCGCCGCCGAAGAAATCGACGCGGCCGGTTCGCTCGTCACGCCACCGTTCGTCGACCCGCATTTCCATATGGATGCGACGCTCTCATACGGTCTGCCGCGCGTGAACGCGTCGGGTACGCTGCTCGAAGGCATCGCGCTGTGGGGCGAACTCAAACCGCAGCTCACGCAGGACGCGTTGATTGAACGTGCGCTCCAGTACTGCGACTGGGCGGTCGCGCGCGGGCTGCTGGCGATCCGTAGCCACGTCGATATCAGCGACGGGCGGCTGCTGGCTGTCGAAGCGCTGCTCGAAGTAAAGCGCCGCGTCGCACCCTATCTCGACCTGCAACTGGTCGCATTTCCGCAAGACGGCCTGCTACGCAACCCCGAGGCGTTCGACAACCTGAAGCGCGCGATTGCGCTTGGTGTCGACGTCGTGGGCGGCATCCCGCACTTCGAACGCACGATGGCCGACGGCGCGCAGTCGGTGCGCATGTTGTGCGAATACGCAGCGGAGCAGGGGCTGCGCGTCGACATGCATTGCGACGAATCCGACGATCCGTTATCGCGCCACATCGAAACGCTCGCGGCCGAGACACACAGGCTTGGGTTGCATGGACGCGTCGCGGGCTCGCATCTGACGTCGATGCATTCGATGGACAACTACTACGTCAGCAAGCTGCTGCCATTGATGCGCGAGGCCGGCGTCGCGGCGATCGCCAATCCATTGATCAACATCACGCTGCAAGGCCGCTCGGATACGTATCCGAAGCGGCGCGGCATGACGCGCGTACCGGAGCTCATGGCTGCGGGCATCACGGTCGCGTTCGGCCACGATTGCGTGATGGACCCGTGGTACAGCCTCGGTTCCGGCGACATGCTCGAAGTGGCGCACATGGGGTTGCACGTCGCGCAGATGACGGGTGTCGATGCGATGCACGCGTGTTTCGACGCGGTGACGGTTAACGCGGCGCGCATCCTCGGACTGGAGGGCTATGGCATCGCGCCCGGCTGCGAAGCGAATTGCGTCGTGCTCGATGCTCGCGATCCCGTCGAAGCCATTCGTTTGCGCGCGGCGCGGCTGGCGGTCGTGCGCCGCGGCAAGATAGTGAGCCGTGCGCCCGCGGCCCGCGCGACGCTAAGCCTCGAAGGACGTCCGGCGGAAGTGGATTTCCGCCTGCATCGCGGATAAAAAAACCGGCGCCTGCGTGAAGCAGGGCACCGGCTCATGATCAATCAGGCTACGTGGCACAGCGAGGCCCGGTTCAGGCTTCGCTGCACAAAGCAACGCGCATTCAATGCGCCGCGTCAGGCGCCATCCCGTTGTGCCGCAGCAGCGCATCGATATCCGGCTCGCGGCCGCGGAATGCCTTGAACGATTCCATCGCGGGCCGGCTGCCGCCCACTTCGAGAATCTCCTTGCGATAGCGCGTACCGGTCGCCACGTCGAGCACGCTGCCGTTCGACGCGTGCGCGGCTTCCTCGAACGCCGCATACGCATCGGCGGACAGCACTTCGGCCCACTTGTAGCTGTAGTAGCCCGCCGCATAGCCGCCCGCGAAGATGTGGCTGAACGTGTTGGGCCAGCGCGAGAACGACGCCTGCGGGATCACGTGGAAGCGCTCGTTGATTTCGCGTGCGAGATCGTTTGCGCTCGTCGGTCCAGCCGGATTGAAGTCAGTATGCAGGCGCATGTCGAACATCGAGAACACGATCTGGCGCGCCGTGCCAAGTCCGCTCTGGAAGTTCTTCGCGGCGAGCATCTTGTCGAACAGGTCGCGCGGCAACGGTTTCGCCGTGTCGACATGCGAGGTCATGTCGGACAGCACGTCCCATTCCCAGCAGAAGTTCTCCATGAACTGCGACGGTAATTCAACCGCATCCCACTCGACACCATTGATACCCGATACGCCCAGTTCGTCGACGCGCGTCAGCATGTGATGCAGACCGTGGCCGGTTTCATGGAACAGCGTGATCACTTCGTCGTGCGTGAAGCAAGCCGGCTTGCCGCCGACCGGTGCCGAGAAGTTGCAGGTCAGGTACGCGACCGGCGTTTGCACTCCGCCGTGCGCGAGCTTGTGACGTGCGCGCGCATCGTCCATCCACGCGCCGCCGCGTTTGCCTTCGCGTGCATAGAGGTCGAGATAGAACTGTGCGACGAGGCCGCCGTCCTGGTTCTCGACGCGGAAGAAACGCACGTCCGGATGCCACACAGTCGCGTCGTCGGGCCGGATGCGCACGTCGAACAGCGTCTCGATCACCTTGAAGAGCCCCCTGAACACGGCATCTTCAGGGAAGTACTGCTTGACCTCGTTCTCCGAGAACGCGTAGCGCTGCTGGCGCAGACGCTCGGACGCGAAGGTCATGTCCCACGGTTGCAGGTCGCTCAGGCCCAGTTCGCTGGCGGCGAATTCGCGCAGCTCTTTCCAGTCCTGTTCGGCGTGCGGCCGTGCGCGCGTGGCGAGGTCTTCGAGGAACGCCATCACCTGTTCCGGCGACTCGGCCATCTTCGGTGCCAGCGACACTTCGGCGAAGTTCCGGTAGCCGAGCATGTGCGCTTCTTCGGCGCGCAGCGTCAATTGCTCGGCGAGGTTCGCGGTGTTGTCCCACTCGGACTTGCCGCCGCCGTACGCCGCGCCGAGTTCCGATGCGCGCGTCACGTACGCGCGGTACATCGCCTCGCGCATTGCGCGGTTTTCGGAGTACTGCATCACGGGGAAGTAGGACGGAAAGTGCAGCGTAAATTTCCAGCCTTCCTTGCCGTCGCGCTCGGCGGCTTCGCGCGCTGCGGCGACCACGTCTTCGGGCAGGCCGGCGAGTTCGGTTTCGTTCGTGACGACGTAGGCGTACGCGTTGGTCGCGTCGAGCACATGATCCGAAAACGCCTTCGATAGCGCGGCCTGGCGCTCCTGCAACTCGGCGAAATGCGGCTTCTGGTCTTCGGGCAATTCGGCTCCCGACAGGCGGAAATCGCGCAACGCGTTATCGAGAATTTTCCGGCGCTCGCCGGTCAGCGTCGGGAAATCGCCGCTCGCCGCGATCGCCTTGTATTTTTCGTAAAGCGCGAGATTCTGCCCGACGCTCGACCAGAACTCGGTCACGCGTTGCAGGTTCTCGCCGTAGGCGGCGCGCAGTTCGGGCGTGTCGGCGACCGCGTTCAGATGGCCGACGACGCCCCATGCACGCGAAAGCGGCTCGGTAGCGTGTTCGACGGGCTCGACGATATCGACCCATGAGGCGGGCGTCACGGGCGCGCTGGCGCGCTCGACGGCAGCGCTGGCATTGGCAAGCAGCACGTCGAGCGCGGGTGTCACATGTTCGGGTCGGATTTCGCCGAAACGCGGCAGATCGGAGAAGTCAAGGAGCGGATTGGCGGATGTCGATTGAGTTTGGGACATGGTGCTTCCTGTCTGACGCGGGAAAAAGGACAAGCGAAATAGGTGAAGCGGGTACTGCAGGGTGGAGCAAGCGGTGCGACGGGTGCGACGGTAATCGGTGCAACAAGCGGTGCTAAGGCCGCGCCGCAGGAGCCGACGGGCGACCAGCCCACGCACGGAAGCGGCCTACGCGCGCCCACAACCAACAGTATGGGGGCGCCGCGCCGCGATTCCAGTCCGCCTGCGGAACAAATTACCAGAACTTTGGCCGGGCAGTCCTGTGGCGGCGATATCCGGACCCGCCTGGCCACCCTTACCGGGCCTTCCGCCGCTGGCGCGAGAAACCGCTGCATCGACGCAATTGTGGGTGAGCGCACCGTCGCGGTAGCGCATTTGACGCATTGTGGCCGCATCGTTCGCCCGGTACCGCGAGGTTCGCCGGCCTGCCTGTCCAGCCACTGCGCATCAGCAATCAACCTTCGACATTCGCCATCGCGATGAATCTGCTTTCGCATTCGCTGTCGCGCAACGGGAATAATTTCGATCTCGTGCGCCTGTGTGCCGCCATTGCCGTGGTGTATTCCCATTCGTTCCTGATCCAGTCCCGAGATGGCACGCACGACCCGATCGCGGCATCGCTTGGATTCGACGGCGCAGGCAGTTTCGGTGTCTACGCATTCTTCCTGTTGAGCGGGATGCTCGTCACGACGAGCTTCGTACGGCAGCGCTCGGCGCTGCGCTTCGTCGTGTTGCGGATCGCGCGGATCTGGCCCGCGGTCGCAGCCGGCTCGCTGTTTGCGGTGTTTGCAATCGGGCCGCTATTCACGGCGCTACCGCTGTCCACGTACTTTCATCTGCACGCGACGTGGGCGAATCTCGACAACTTCTCGACGCTCGTTCTGAAACGCGGCTGGGTGCTGCCGGGCGTGTTCGAGCACAACCGCTTCGGCCCCGATGTGTGCGCGCCGCTCTGGACGTTACCGCTCGAAGTGCGCTGCTACGCGATCGTGCTGGTAACCGGCGTAGCAGGGCTGCTGTCGACGAATCGCGGCATCGTCATCGCGGCGCTGCTCGGTCTCGTCGTGTTCGGTCTGCACGTGCATCTCGATCCGTTGCAGATCGGCCTGCGTGATTTCACCGAAAAGCCTGGCGGCTATTCGTTCTGGCCGGAACCGTTTTTCATGCTTGGCATGTTGCTGGTTGGGTTGCGCGAGCGCGTTCGTATCGACGGGATCGCAGCACTCGGACTGATCGGCGTCTTTCTTGTTTTCCACGACACGGCTGCGGCACAGTCGCTGTTCTATCTGGCGTTCGTGTATGCGGTGCTATGGGTCGGCACGACGCCGTTGCTGCGTCGCTGGGTGCCACGACATGACTATTCGTACGGGATCTATCTGTATGGATTCGCGATCCAGCAATGTGTCGCGGCGGTTGCGCCGCAACTGGATCATGTGGCCGCGCTGGCGGTTGCCGCACCACTGATCGTCATCTGCGCGATGTTGTCGTGGCACGGTGTGGAGCGGCCGGCGCTTGCATGGTGCCGACGGCACGTTGCGCGGCAGGGGACGAGGGTGAACGGCGCAGGCGGCACGCACAACGCAATCGCGTCGCGCGATACCGCACTGAACTGATATGTCGCGGAGCGCTCGTGCGTGAGCTAACTTATGCCTGAACCGCGGCGCGTTCGGCGGCCTCGATCGTATTGACGAGCAGCATCGTGATCGTCATCGGACCGACGCCGCCCGGCACCGGCGTGATATAGCCGGCCACTTCCTTCACGCCAGCGAAATCGACGTCGCCGCACAGCTTGCCGGCGTCGTCGCGATTCATGCCCACGTCGATGACTGTCGCACCGGGCTTCACCATCTCGGCGGTCAGGACGTTGCGCTTGCCGACTGCTGCGACGACCACGTCTGCGGTGCGTGTGTGCGCGGCGAGATCGCGGGTCTTGCTATGGCAGATCGTGACCGTCGCACCCGCTTCGAGCAGCAACATCGCCATCGGCTTGCCGACGATGTTCGAGCGTCCGATCACCACCGCATTCGCACCGCTCAGCGCAATGCCATGCGCTTCGAACATCTTCATCACGCCATACGGCGTACATGGGCGAAACAGCGGCTTGCCGGTCATCAGTGCGCCGGCGTTTGCAACGTGAAAGCCGTCGACATCCTTCTCCGGCGCAATCGCCTCGATGACCTTGTGGCTGTCGATATGCGGCGGCAGCGGCAACTGCACGAGAATGCCGTGGATCTTCGGATCGTGGTTCAACGCATCGATACGCGCGAGCAGATCGGCTTCGGAGAGCGTCGCGGGATAGCGGTCATAGGAGGAAAACAGGCCGTTGTCCTCGCACGCCTTGATCTTGTTGCGCACATACACTTCGCTGGCCGGATTGTCGCCGACCAGCACGACGGCGAGCCCCGCTTGGTGACCGCGGGCGGTGAGGGCGGCGGCGCGCGTGGCGACATCGGCGCGCAGGGTCTTGGAAAGGGCGTTGCCGTCGATCAAAGTGGCTGTCATGGTCGGGTCAGATTGGGCTTCGGAATGCACGGCAGGGTGAACATCATGGCGCGCTTACGCATGAACCGGTCGGATCGTGCCAAGCACACAGCGCAGAAATTGCGTCGAAACGGTGCCCGCGCGAAGAGCGCCATTATACCGATGTGTGTCGACGGGAATGGGCGGTGGCGCTGCGTATGCGCGTGTGTCGATAGCGGGATCGACAGGATCCGCGCGACCGATGCGCACAAAAAACAAGGCCGGACCTCATCGGTCCGGCCTGTGCCGGTCAGCCGTGCAACGCAGCAGCGTTACTGCGCCGGCTGCGGCTTGTTCGACAGCGCGAGTCGCAGCAGATCGGCGACCGTGTTGACGTTGAGCTTTTCCATGATGTTCGCGCGATGCGCTTCGACGGTCTTGATGCTGATGCCGAGGTCGTCGGCGATCTGCTTGTTCAGCCGTCCCGCGATGATCCGTTCGAGCACCTGGTGCTCGCGCGCCGTCAGCTTGCCGAGTCGCTCGGCGGCTGCGCGCTGCTGCTGGACGCTGGTGCTTTCGCTACGCGCCTTGTCGAGCATGCGCTCGACGAGCTTACGCAGTTCGGCTTCGTCGAACGGTTTTTCGATGAAGTCCATCGCGCCTTTTTTCATCGTCGAGACGGCCATCGGCACATCGCCGTGGCCGGTCACGAAGATGATCGGCAGCGACGCGTTGTCGGCGATCAGCCGTTCCTGCAACTCGAGGCCGCTCATGCCGGACATCCGCACGTCGAGGATCAGACACGCGATCTGCCCTGGATGCTGTGCGGGTTGCCATGCATCGAGGAACTGTTCCGCGCTGGAGAAGCATTGCACGCGGTAACCGTTCGCCTCCAGCAGCCAGCGCAGCGAATCTCGCACGGCCTCGTCGTCGTCGACAACAAAGACGGTTTCCTGTGTGGTGACTGGGGTATTCATGGCTCTCCCGTAACGGTTTGTGGTGTCGGCGCCTCGTACCCGCGACTGCTCGGGCCGTCCGGCTCCCCAATGGGCAGACTGCAGTGAAAGGTCGCGCCCGTGATGTGGCCGTCAGACTCGACGTTGTTCACCACCCACAGACGGCCGCGATGCGATTCAATGATCGAACGGCAAATATTGAGCCCCATGCCCATGCCGTCCGACTTCGTGCTGTAGAACGGTTCGAACAGACGCTCAGCCATCGCTTCGTCGACGCCCGGACCCTGATCGACGACGCTGATGCAGACAAAACCGCTTTCGAGCCGCACGACGATGCGGATGACCGGGTCCACGGCATTGGGCCGTGCGTCGTGCATGGCTTCGGCGGCGTTTTTCAGCAGGTTGACCAGCACCTGCTCGATTAGCACCGGGTCGACATAGATGACCGGCAAGCGCGAACGCAGGTCGCTGACAATACGAATACGACGCTTGCGGGCTTCGATTTCGGCAAGGCCGACTGCGTCCGCGACGATGTCCGCGACACGGGTGGCCTGGCGTTTCGGTTCGCTGCGTTTCACGAATTCGCGGATCCGTTTGATGATCATGCCGGCCCGCACGGCCTGCTGGGCGGTTTTTTCGAGCACGGGCAGCAGGTTGTCGGGAGTTGTCCGACCAGATTTAACCAGTGCGACGGTTCCTGAGCAATAGTTATTGATGGCGGCGAGCGGCTGGTTCAGCTCGTGCGCAAGCGACGACGCCATTTCGCCCATCGTCATCAGGCGGCTCGTGAACTGCAGTTTTTCGTCCTGCTGGCGCGCGAGTTCCTGCGCCTGCTTGCGGGTCGTGATGTCGGTGGCGATCTGCATCTGCGCGAGATGGCCGTCCACCCACTGGATGTACTGGCGCCGCACTTCGAACCATTTCTGGGCGCTCTGTACGTAGATTTCCTGCGCGTCCGCGGTGCTTTCGGTCAACGCGGCGGCGGGCAGACCGGCGTAGGCATCGACCATATCGATCGAATCCGACGACGCTTCGCCGCTGTCGAAGCCGCCGCCCGACAGCTCCAGATGGCCGTCCGGACGGATGCCGAACAGGTGCCGGTAGTAGCGGTTGGCGAACAGCAGCTCGGCTTCGTCGGCGGCCAGCACGGACACGGCGGCATCGAGACTTTCGAGCACGGTGGTGAAGCGTTCGTGAGCGGCGGCGAGTTCTTCGCGGGCGCGTTTTGGCTCGGTGATGTCGGTCATCGACGACATCCAGCCGGTCTGCCGGCCCGAGCTGTCGATCAGCGGCGACACATACAGGCGCGCGTGGAAGAACGACCCGTCCTTGCGCCGCACCCGCAACTCGAAGCCCGACGAAGGTGCCTTGCCGCGTAGCGTCATGTCGAGCTGGCGCTGCATTTCCGGGTACGCGTCGCGCGGCCAGTAGGGGAACGGTGCGTTCTTGCCGACCAGATCGGTTTCGTCCCAGCCGGTCATCCGGCAGAACGCGGGGTTCACGTGCGTGATACGGCCGTGCATGTCGAGCACGCGCATGCCGATCAACACCGAATTTTCCATCGCACGGCGAAAGAACGCTTCCGCATACAGCGCCTGCTGCGCCTCGAAGCGCTGGCGCGTGTGTTTCCACAAGCTCCACAGGCTCCACAGCACGAAGCACGACAGCCCCGCGACCAGCCACACGAGCGTGTTGTTCGTGAAGTTGGTCATCTGCGGGAACGAATACACGCGTACCGATACGCCCTGGCCAGGCGGATCGAGCGGCAGGTCGTAGTAGACGTCGCGCGGCAGACGTGGGCGCGACGAGGTCGTGGCGAGCTCGCGGTTGTTGACGTCGATGATCGAGATCTTGTACTTCGCGGACAGCTCGGGCGGGATGTCGTGCTTCAGGATGCCTTCAATCGAAAACACCGCGGCGATCGTGCCGAGGAATTCGCGGTCGCGATAGACCGGCGTCTGCAGCGTCAGATAGCCGTTGCCGACGTCGTCATACATGAGCGGCGAATAAACCTGGCGGCGCGAGTTGCGCGCATCGGCGAACGCGGCCTTGACGGCCTCGTCCATCTGCGTGTCGTTGGGGCGGGCGAGCCGCTGGCCGAAGAGCGGCAGCGCGGTGTTCGGCCAGCGCGGCTGCTGCTGGCTCGTGTACCAGTTCATGTAGAGGATCTCGGGATGCCCCTGCATGATGTCGGTGGTGGATACCTGGAACGAATGCGGATCGGCGTGGCCGGCGACCAGGTCGCGCGACAGCGCCTGGATCTGTTCCTGTGCGCCGGTCATCGACAGGCGGATCTGCTGCTGGGCCCACGCCACATTGCGATAGAGCGTGTCCTCCTGTTGCTGCTGTTCGCGCCGGTTCAGGCTCCACAGAATCAGACTCATGACGATCAGAAACACCAGGATCGACAGGAGCGGCGTCAGCAAATAGGAGTTCGACCACCACGGTCCGTGGTGCCAGCGGGACGGCGACGAGTCCGCCGGCGAACCGGACGGCCGCGCCGAGCGTGCGAAAAGCCGTTCGGTCAACATTGCGGCATTGTAGCTCAGCGGGTCGGGCGCAAATGCTGCAAAAAAACGCTGAAAGTCCTCTTGATCGGAGCAGACTACCCGACGTATCGATCAGGGAGCAGTCAATTCAAGGTGCGCCGCAACAATTTTCCGCATTGTGAGAATGCGTCTCGTAATTTGAAAATTTTGTTGCGCGGACATCGGGCGACTCATTACAATCGGCGCAAAGCTAGCTGCCGCGGGTGAGGCGTGTCCGCGTCGTCTGTCCGAAGAGCATTCCTTTAATTCAGGAGACAAGCATGTCCGCTGTACCCGACGAAGTCATGAAATATGTCGCCGCCGAGAAAGACGACGATCCACAGGAAACCGGCGAATGGCTTGAAGCGCTAAATGGCGTGATTTCCGCGATCGGACCCGACCGCGCGCACTACCTGATCGAAAAACAGATCGAATTCGCCCGTGTACACGGCGAACACCTGCCGTTCTCGGCAAACACCCCCTACATCAATACGATTCCCGTCGCGCGTCAGGCGAACATTCCCGGCGACCAGGACATCGAACACCGCATCCGTTCGTACACGCGCTGGAATGCCATCGCGATGGTGCTGCGGGCGGGCAAGGACACGAACGTCGGCGGCCATATCGCATCGTTCGCATCGGCTGCAACGCTCTATGACGTCGGCTTCAATCACTTCTGGCATGCGCCTTCGCCCGAGCATGGCGGCGACCTCGTGTTCGTGCAGGGCCATTCGTCGCCGGGTGTGTACTCGCGCGCGTTCCTGCTCGGCCGTCTGACAGAGGGCCAGCTCGATAACTTCCGTCAGGAAGTGGGCGGCGAGGGCATCTCGTCGTATCCGCATCCGTGGCTGATGCCGGACTTCTGGCAGTTCCCGACCGTGTCGATGGGCCTCGGCCCGATCATGGCCATCTATCAGGCGCGCTTCATGAAGTACCTGCAGGCGCGCGGCATTGCGAAGACCGAAGGCCGCAAGGTATGGGCGTTCCTTGGCGACGGTGAAACGGATGAGCCGGAATCGCTCGGTGCGATCGGCATGGCCGGCCGCGAGCGGCTCGACAACCTCGTGTTCGTGATCAACTGCAACCTGCAGCGCCTGGATGGTCCGGTGCGCGGCAACGGCAAGATCATCCAGGAACTGGAAAGCGAATTCCGCGGTGCCGGCTGGAACGTGATCAAGGTCGTGTGGGGTAGCCGCTGGGATGCGCTGTTCGTGCGCGATCGTTCGGGTGCGCTGATGCGCCGGATGATGGACGTCGTCGACGGCGAGTATCAGACGTACAAGTCGGAGTCGGGCGCGTTCGTGCGCGAGCATTTCTTCAATACGCCGGAACTGAAGGCGCTGGTCGCCGACTGGTCCGACGACGACATCTGGAATCTGAACCGCGGCGGTCACGACCCGCACAAGATCTACGCGGCGTTCCAGGAAGCGTCGAATTCGCAAGGCCAGCCGACCGTCATTCTCGCGAAGACGATCAAGGGCTACGGCATGGGCGAAGCTGGCCAGGCGATGAACATCACCCACCAGCAGAAGAAGCTGCACGTCGACCAGCTGAAGAAATTCCGCGATCAGTTCCGTCTGCCGATCTCCGACGAAGACCTCGTCAACGTGCCGTATCTCAAGTTCGAAGAAGGCTCGAAGGAACTTGAGTACATGCGCGCGCGGCGCCAGGAACTGGGTGGCTATCTGCCGGCCCGCCGCCAGAAGGCCGAGTCGCTGCCGGTGCCGGCACTCGACGTGTTCGAGCCGCTGCTGAAGGGCACCGGCGAAGGCCGCGAGATCTCGACGACGATGGCGTTCGTGCGGATTCTCAACATCCTGCTGAAGGACAAGGCGCTCGGCAAACGCATCGTGCCGATCGTGCCGGATGAGTCGCGCACGTTCGGGATGGAAGGCCTCTTCCGTCAGATCGGTATCTGGAATCAGGACGGCCAGAAGTACGTGCCGGAAGATTCCGACCAGCTGATGTTCTATCGTGAATCGGAAACCGGCCAGATCCTGCAGGAAGGGATCAACGAAGCCGGCGGTATGTCGGACTGGATCGCGGCCGCGACGTCGTATTCGACGCACGGCGAGATCATGATCCCGTTCTACATCTTCTATTCGATGTTCGGCTTCCAGCGCATCGGCGATCTGGCGTGGGCCGCAGGCGACATGCGTTCGCGCGGCTTCCTGCTGGGTGGTACCGCTGGCCGCACGACGCTGAACGGCGAAGGGCTGCAGCACGAAGACGGCCACTCGCTGTTGTGGGCGGCATCGGTACCGAACTGCATCAGCTACGACCCGACCTTCGGTTTCGAACTCGCGGTGATCATGCAGGACGGTCTGCGCCGGATGGTGCAGGACCAGGAGGACGTGTACTACTACATCACGGTGATGAACGAGAACTACGAGCACCCGGCGATCCCGCAGGGCGAGCACGTGGCCGCGGACATCATCAAGGGTATGTACGCGTTCCGCAAGGCCGATGATTCGAAGGCGCCGCGCGTGCAACTGATGGGCGCGGGCACGATCTTCAACGAAGTCATCGCCGCCGCCGACCTGCTGAAGAACGACTGGGGCGTCGCTGCGGACTTGTGGAGCGTGCCGAGCTTCACGGAACTCGCGCGCGAAGGCCACGAAGTGCAGCGCTGGAACCTGCTGCACCCGAGCGAAGAAAAGAAGGTGTCGCACGTCGAGAAGCTGCTCAAGGGCGCGCAAGGTCCGGTCATCGCATCGACCGACTATGTGCGTGCACTGACCGAGCAGATTCGCGCGTTCGTGCCGCAACGCTTCGTCGTGCTGGGCACCGATGGCTACGGCCGCTCGGACACGCGCGAAAAGCTGCGTCACTTCTTCGAAGTCGATCGTTACTGGGTCACCGTCGCCGCGCTGAACGCGTTGGCCGACGAAGGTACGATTGAGCGCAAGGTCGTTGCCGATGCGCTCAAGAAGTACAACCTTGATCCCGCCAAACCCAACCCGATGACCGTTTAAGGCATCACCCCCCGCGTGCATCGCGCGTGCCTCCCCGCATGGGAGAGGCGCGCGCGGCCCAGGAGACACCCACAATGAGTCAAGCGATCGAAGTGAAGGTGCCGGACATCGGCGATTACAAGGACATTCCTGTGATCGAGGTGCTGGTGAAGGCGGGTGATGCCGTCGAGAAAGAGCAGTCGCTCGTCACGCTGGAATCCGACAAGGCGACGATGGATGTACCGAGCCCGGCGTCGGGTACGGTGAAGGAAGTGAAGGTCAAGCTCGGCGATACCGTGTCGGAAGGCACGTTGATCGTCGTGCTCGATGGGGCGGAAGCTGCAGCCGCGAAGCCTGCGCAGGTGAATGGCGCGGCGGCTGCTCCGGCGCCTGCTGCCGGCGCTGCTGCTCCTGCCGCAGCGCCGGCAGCACCGGCCGCAAGCGGTGGCGGCGTTCAGGAAGTGAAGGTGCCCGATATCGGCGATTACAAGGATGTGCCGGTGATCGAAGTGGCCGTGAAAGTCGGCGATCGCGTCGAGAAGGAACAATCGCTCGTCACACTGGAATCCGACAAGGCGACCATGGACGTGCCGAGTCCGGCCGCTGGCATCGTTAAGGAAATCAAGGTAAAGGTGGGCGACTCGGTGTCGGAAGGCTCCGTGATCGTGTTGCTCGAAGGCGAGGGCGCGGCGGCAGCACCGGCGGCGCCCGCAGCAGCTCCGGCACCTGCAGCCGCGGCACCGGCTGCGGCCGCACCGTCGGCACCGTCGGCGCTCGCTCAGGCACCGTCGATTCCCGCCAGCGAAGGCGGCGCGCGCGCAAGTCACGCATCGCCTTCGGTACGCAAGTTCGCCCGCGAACTCGGCGTCGATGTATCGCGTGTGCAGGGCACGGGCCCGAAAGGCCGCATCACGCAGGACGACATCACCGCCTTCGTGAAGGGCGTGATGACCGGTCAGCGCGCGGCACCGGCTGCGGGCGCACCGGCCGCAGCGGGCGGAGGCGAGTTGAACCTGCTGCCGTGGCCGAAGGTCGACTTCACGAAGTTCGGTCCGATCGATCCGAAGCCGTTGTCGCGTATCAAGAAGATCTCGGGTGCGAACCTGCATCGCAACTGGGTGATGATTCCGCACGTCACGAACAACGACGAAGCGGATATCACCGAGCTCGAAGCGCTGCGCGTGCAACTGAACAAGGAACACGAAAAAGCCGGCGTGAAGTTCACGATGCTGGCGTTCGTGATCAAGGCGTGCGTATCGGCGCTGAAGAAATTCCCGACCTTCAATGCGAGCCTCGACGGCGACAACCTCGTCTTCAAGCAGTACTACAACATCGGTTTTGCCGCCGATACGCCGAACGGCCTGATGGTCCCGGTGATCCGCGATGCGGACAAGAAGGGGCTCGTCGACGTCGCGAAGGAAATGGCCGATCTGTCGAAGGCCGCGCGCGAAGGCAAGTTGAAGCCGGACCAGATGCAAGGCGGCTGCTTCTCGATTTCATCGCTGGGCGGGATCGGCGGGACGACTTTCACGCCGATCATCAACGCGCCTGAAGTCGCGATTCTCGGTCTGTCGCGTGGCGCGATGAAGCCGGTGTGGGACGGCAAGCAGTTCGTGCCGCGCCTCACGCTGCCGTTGTCGCTGTCGTACGATCATCGCGTGATCGACGGTGCGGAAGCTGCGCGGTTCAATGCGTATCTGGCGTCTATTCTTGCCGATTTCCGGCGTGTGATTCTTTGATTGTCGATTGAAGGCCAGTACGACCGGAGCGCCGCTAGCGGTGTGCTCCGGTCGCGCTTCGCGCAGCGTGCGCAGGCGCTAGACCCACCGGCCCGATCGATCGCGATCAACAGGAGAAGGGGACACTATGAGTCTCGTCGAAGTGAAAGTACCGGATATCGGTGACTTCAAGGATGTCGATGTCATCGAGGTCAACGTCAAGCCCGGCGACGTCATCGAGAAAGAGCAGTCGCTGCTGACGCTCGAATCGGACAAGGCGTCGATGGAAGTGCCGAGCGATACCGCTGGCACCGTGAAGGAAGTGCGCATCAAGCCGGGCGACAAGGTGTCGCAAGGTACGGTGATCGCGATGGTGGAAACGTCGGCGGCATCGGCGGCACCAGTTGCAGCGCCGGCGAAGGCGCCGCAAGCGGCCGCGGCGAAGCCGGCTGCGGCGAGCGCAGCACAACCCGCCGCACCGAAAGCAGCCGCGCCCGCACCGCAAGCAGGCAGCTTTTCAGGCACCGCCGACGTCGAATGCGACATGCTCGTACTCGGCGCGGGCCCTGGCGGTTACTCGGCAGCATTCCGCTCGGCCGATCTCGGCATGAAGACCGTACTCGTCGAACGTTATTCGACACTCGGCGGCGTGTGCCTGAACGTGGGCTGTATTCCATCGAAGGCACTGCTGCACACCGCACTCGTCATCGACGAAGCGGCGGCACTCGGCTCGCACGGCATCACGTTCGGCAAGCCGCAGATCGATCTCGACAAGCTGCGCGACTTCAAGTCGGGCGTCGTCAAGAAGCTGACCGGCGGTCTCGCCGGCATGGCGAAAGCGCGCAAGGTCGAAGTGGTGACGGGCGTCGGCACGTTCGTCGATCCGCACCATATCGAAGTCGTCGCCGAAGGCGGCAAGAAGGTCGTCAAGTTCAAGCAGGCGATCATCGCGGCCGGTTCGCAGGCGGTAAAGCTGCCGTTCATTCCGGAAGATCCGCGCGTCGTCGATTCGACCGGCGCACTCGAACTGCGGCAGATTCCGCAGCGCATGCTGGTGATCGGCGGCGGCATCATCGGCCTGGAAATGGCTACGGTGTATGCCACGCTCGGCTCGCAGATCGACGTCGTCGAAATGCTCGACGGTTTGATGGCCGGCGCGGATCGCGATCTCGTGAAGGTCTGGGAAAAGTACAACAGCAAGCGTTTTGCCAACGTGATGCTGAAGACGAAAACCACGGCCGCTGAAGCGAAAGCGGACGGCATCTACGTATCGTTCGAAGGCGAGAAGGCTCCGGCCGAACCGCAGCGCTACGACCTCGTGCTGGTCGCCGTGGGGCGCAGCCCGAACGGCAAGAAGATCGGTGCCGACAAGGCCGGTGTTGCAGTAACCGACCGCGGTTTCATCGACGTCGACAAGCAGATGCGCACGAACGTTCCGCACATCTTTGCGATCGGCGATATCGTCGGACAGCCGATGCTTGCGCACAAGGCAGTGCACGAAGGACACGTCGCGGCCGAAGCGGCGCACGGCGAGAAAGCCTACTTCGACGCACTGCAGATTCCGTCGGTGGCCTACACCGATCCGGAAGTGGCGTGGGCCGGCAAGACCGAAGAGCAGTGCAAGGCCGAAGGAATCAAGTACGGCAAGGCAGTGTTCCCGTGGGCCGCATCGGGTCGCGCAATCGCGAATGGCCGCGATGAAGGTTTCACGAAGCTGATCTTCGATGAAGAGACGCATCGTGTGATCGGCGGTGGCATTGTCGGTTTGAATGCCGGCGACCTGATCAGCGAAGTTTGCCTTGCAGTCGAGATGGGCGCGGATGCCACGGATATCGGCAAGACCATCCACCCGCATCCGACGCTCGGTGAATCGGTTGGCATGGCCGCTGAACTGTATGAAGGTGTCTGTACCGATCTGCCGCCGCAAAAGAAGAAGTAACGCGACGGCGTGCAACGCGTTAGTGCCGTAAGCCCGAACCTCGACAGGTAAGGGCGCTAAAAGCGGCATAAAAAACGACGTAAAAAAACCGGCGCACCCCGCAAAGGGTGCGCCGGTTTTTTACTGCTGCGAGAGGACTTGCACTGCGCGGTTTAACGCGCAGCCATAAAACTTAGGCAGTCTTCTTTGCCGAACGCGAAGCTTGAGCAGCAGCTTGCGAGGTGGCCTTCTGTGCGGCAGCGGCTGCTGCGTTGAAGTTGCTTTCAGCGAGTTCGACGGCTTGCTTCGTTGCCTTGTGAACCGTTTCGTACGTCGTGTTAGCGGCGGTGATAGCTGACTTGATCACGGCGACAGCGGTTTCCGAACCGGCCGGTGCGTTCTTCGCGACGTTGTCGACGAGTGCTTGCACCTTGCGGTTTTGCTCTTCGTATTGCGCTTCAGCAACGCGGGCGAATTCAGCTTGCGTAGCCGATGCGATCTCATACAGATGACGGCCATACGACAGAACCTTCTCAGCGACCGGCTGTGCCAGGCTGGCTTGCAGCGCGAGCAGTTCCTGAGCGTCCTTCACCGACAGCGCGCGCTGCGCGTTTTCCTGGCTTTCTGCCAGCGTCGACTTCACGACTTGCAGGTTCAGTTCGACCAGCTTTTCAACGCCTTCGAATGCTTTCGACGTCAGGCCGAACAGCGCTTCGAGGTTGGCTTTCTGGGCAGCGGCGAATTGCTCGGGGGTCAGCAGACTCATGTTTGATGCTCCTGGATTACGGCCGTCGGGCGCAGACCGTGTGGGGTTTAACGACAAGAACTGGATAATTGCGGCACACATTTGGGTCATGCACCGCCTGGCGCAGGGTTTGTGCATCGCAACAATGGTTCCCATTTTAGGACGGCCGCAATGGAAGTCAAGTACTTTTTGTGCGTCGCACAATATCGAGAATTTGCCGATAAAACAATGCGTTATGCGGCTTGCATTGGAGATTGATGATGCGGCTGGAAGCCGCGTCTGCACTGGGGTAGTGCGAATACTGACAGGTCTTGATGGCTACTTTATGGTGCGTTGCCGGCGAATATTCGACAAACGGCATAAAATCCCCGCTCGACGTAAACCGACGACTGTCATGGAACGTTAACTTGCACGCGTAGTCGAACGCGCGTTGTGCTGTTTTACAGCAGTCATTTAACACGCGATGGCGCTGTGTCAGGCCGCAAAGGCATGCTGGACAAGGGGATTGAGGAACTGATCCGATGCCTGACCGTGTTTCCCCCGATCAAGTGTTTGCCGGAACGGTCGTTAAGCCGGACGCCGGCATCGGTGCCCAGACCGGACCGGTCCGGGCGATCGTTTTTTTCGATTGAACAAGGAACTTGTTTGCTTTTCTCAATCAAACCTTACACCTAGGTTTAACGAGAACGGATAAGTACTTAATATTGCTAATTTTTCGCGGTTTTACTACACTTGCGAAAACTCCTGCCGCTCCATCCAGAACACCAATGAAAACCAACCTGTTTTCGTCGCTCAAAGTGATCCACGGCGCGGCCCTCAGCATGGCGCTGTCGGTGGCTGCCTCGGCGGTCATCGCCGCGGCGTTCGCTGCGCCTGCCGACGCGTTTGCCGCGTCGACCGCGACTCAGGCTACATCTCCCAAAGCATCCAAAACCGCCAAGGCGACCCGCAAGGTGGCGCCCGTTGCCGGCAAGGCTACTAACGGTAAGGTTGCCGCGCGTTCGTCCAAAGCCGCCATGAAGACGGCGGCCGCCAAGGCCGATGACGACGCGCCGCGCGTCGTCGCGAAGAAGCGTCGCGTGTCCTATACGATGAACGGCCGCCACCACGGCGTGGTGCGTCGCGTCGCATTCGAGCCGCGTCCGCCTACCGTCGGCCAGGCATTCGGTCTGCACGACACGCCCGATGCGCTCGCGCTGCGCTCCAGCGTGGCCTACGTCGTGGACCAGAACACTGCTGAGCCGCTGTTCGACAAGAATTCGCACGCCGTTGTGCCGATCGCCTCGATCACCAAGCTGATGACGTCGATGGTCGTGCTCGATTCGAAAGCGTCGATGACCGAGCAGATCGAAGTCACCGACGAAGACCGCGACTACGAGAAGAACACCGGTTCGCGCCTGTCCGTCGGCTCGGTGCTGTCGCGCGAAGATATGCTGCACATCGCACTGATGGCGTCGGAGAATCGCGCGGCAGCGGCGTTGTCGCGTTACTACCCGGGCGGCCGCCCGGGCTTCATCGCCGCGATGAATGCGAAGGCGAAAGCACTCGGTATGACCGACACGCATTTCGAAAACTCGACGGGTCTGACCAGTCAGAACGTATCGAGCGCGCGCGATCTCGTGAAGATGGTCAACGCGGCCTATCAATATCCGATGATCCGCGAGTTCTCCACCGATCGCAGCTACGATGTGTTCACGGGCCGGCGCACGCTTGCGTATCGCAGCACGAACGCGCTGGTGCGTAATCCGACGTGGGATATCGGTCTGCAGAAAACCGGCTTCATCAACGAAGCAGGCGAGTGCCTCGTGATGCAGGCGAACATCCATGGCCGTCCGATGATCATGGTGCTGCTCGATTCGTCGGGCAAGTACTCGCGCTTCGCGGACGCGGTGCGTCTGCGCACGTGGCTCGACAACGGTGGTGAAGCGCGGATTACCAGCGCGGATGCCGGCGGTACGGGTACCTGAAAATCTGCAATCGATACGGCCCGAGCTGGCCGTTAGACCTGCTTCATGCAAAAGAGCCTCGCAATTGCGAGGCTCTTTTTCGTTTCGCCGCTTGCGTTAAACGAATTAGGCGGGATGCTGCGCGTGACCGTGCAGGTTGTGCGTCTTTTGCGCTGCATCGATGTGATAGCCAAGCGATTCCGAAATCACAAACGCCGTCTTGCTGACCTGACCGAGCCACGAATCCTGCAGACGATCCGCAGGGGCCGACAGCGAGAGTCCCGCAACCAGCTTGCCGGTATCGTCGTAGATACCCGCGGCGATGCAGCGCACGCCCAGTTCCAGTTCTTCGTTATCGCGTGCGTACAGATGCTGGCGCACGTGTGTCAGTTCGCGTTCGAGTTTGGTGAGGTCGGTGATGCTGTTCTGCGTGTGGCCCGACAGACCGGTGCGAGTCGCATAGGCGCGTACGCGCGTGGCTTCATCTGCGGCGAGGAACAGCTTGCCAACCGATGTCAGATGCAACGGCGCGCGTCCGCCAATCGCGCGCACCACCTGCATGCCCGAGCGTTCCGAGTAAGCGCGCTCGATATACACGATCTCGTCGCCCTGGCGTACCGACAGGTTGACTGTTTGCCCGGTCAGCCGATGCAGCTCGCGCATCGGCATCAACGCCGCATCGCGCACCGACAAACGCGCCTTCACCAGATTGCCGAGTTCGAGAAGCCGCATGCCCAGCCGATAGGTGCCCGGGTCCGAGCGGTCGACCAGCCGGCACGTGACCATATCGTTGAGGATGCGGTGCGCCGTGGAAGGATGCAGCTCGGTGCGCAGCGCAAGTTCTTTCAGGCTGACCGGGTCGCTGTGCGCCGCGAGGGCATCCAGCAGGCGCATCATGCGCTCGATCACCTGGATCGAAGTCTTGGGATCCGGGTTCGTTTCGCTCATGGGGAATAATCAGTTGACGCGTCAAACAGCGGAAATTGATTGTATCTCGTATGGTGAAAAAAGCGAACGCCATCCGAGGCGGCATTCGAATCTGCGCGGTTCCTCCGGCGCGTATGTCCGCCGTGCGTGTCGCGTATCATCGCGTATCAAACAACGCATAATCGGTAACGTTCCCCCGAAGGAGGCCCCATGCGAGTCGGATTGTTCGTCACTTGCCTGATCGACCTGATGCGCCCGGAAATCGGCTTCTCGACGATCAAGCTGATCGAACGCGCCGGCTTCGAGGTGATCGTGCCACCCGCACAGACCTGCTGCGGGCAACCGGCTTACAACTCCGGCGAGCGCCGCATCGCGCGCGATCTCGCTGAGAAAGCGGTGCGCGAGTTCGAACAGTTCGACTATCTCGTGGTCCCGTCCGGATCGTGCGGCGGCATGATCCGCGCGCATTACGGCGATCTGTTCCGCGACGATCCCGAGTTGATGAACCGCTATAACCGGCTGCGACCGAAGGTGTTCGAGCTGACCGATTTCCTCATCAATGTCGCGAAGATCGAACTGACGGACGTCGGTTTCGAGGGGGCAGTGACGTATCACGACTCGTGTTCGGGCTTGCGCGAACTGGGCGTCAAGACACAGCCGCGCGCATTGCTCGCGCAGGCCGGCGTACCCGTTACGGAGATGAAGGGCTGCGAGCACTGCTGCGGGTTCGGCGGCACGTTTGCGGTGAAGTATGGCGACATCTCCACGGCGATCGTCGACGAGAAATGCGCGAACATCAGCGCGAGCGGTGTGGGGGCGGTGGTGCTGGGCGATCTCGGCTGCATGCTGAATATCGAGGGCCGTCTGCGTCGCACCGGCGACACGACGACGCGCGTGCTGCATATCGCCCAGGTACTCGCTGGCGACACCTGATCGTCGCGCGGCTGCACTCGCATCTTTACGTCTTCCACGATTTCTTCAGGGCCGCCATGCAAGTTCAATCGATGCAGTTCAAGGCGCGCGCAGGCCAGAAGCTCGCCGATCAGCGTCTGCAGCAGAACCTCACGAAGCTGTCGACCAAGTTCGTTTCCGCGCGTGCCGAAGCGATCACCGCGATCGATTTCGCGGCCACCCGCGACGCGCTGAAAGCGCGCCGCGACCGCGCGCTGGAGAACCTCGACGTCTGGCTCGAAACCTTCGAGCGCGAAGCAAGCCGCCGCGGCGTCACGGTGCTGTTCTCGGAAACGACCCAGCAGGCAGCGCAGATCGTCGCCGACATCGCGCGCCGGCATGACGTGAAGAAGGTCATCAAGACGAAGTCGATGGTGTCGGAGGAAATGCGGCTGAATGCGGTGCTCGGTGAAATGGGCGTGCAATCCATCGAGACCGATCTTGGCGAATACATTCTGCAGATCAACGACAACGAGCCGCCGAGCCACATCATTGCGCCGGTCGTGCACAAGGATAAGGACGAGATCGCCGATCTGTTCGCGAAGACGCATCAGCGGCCGCGACTCACGGAAATCCCTGCGATGACGCGCGAAGCACGCGAGGTGCTGCGCCCGCATTTCATGACCGCCGACATGGGTGTGACGGGCGGCAACTTCGTGATCGCGGAGACGGGGTCGGTGGCGATCGTCACCAACGAAGGCAATGAGGGCATGTGCACGGTGATGCCGCGCGTGCACGTCGCGATTACGGGCATCGAGAAGGTCCTGCCGACGCTCGAAGATCTCGCCACGGCCATGCGGCTGCTGCCGCGCTCGGCGACCGGCCAGGCAACGTCGAACTATTTCTCGCTACTCACAGGCCCGCGTGGACCCGACGATCAGGATGGGCCCGAACATATGTATGTCGTGCTTGTCGATGGCGGGCGGACGGGGCTGATCGGCGGCGACTTTCAGGAGATGCTGCGCTGTATTCGCTGCGGCGCGTGCATGAATCACTGCCCGGTGTATCAGAAGGTCGGTGGCCATGCTTACGGATGGGTCTATCCGGGGCCAATGGGGTCGGTGCTGACGCCGAGCTATGTCGGTATCGACAATGCGCTCGACCTGCCGCAGGCCGCGACGCTATGCGGCGAATGCAACAGCGTCTGCCCGGTGGGGATTCCGCTCTCCGATCTGCTGCGCAAGTTGCGCGAGAAACAGGTGGAGCGGCGGTTGCGCCCGTGGCGTGAGCGGGTCGGGCTCGCCGTGTGGGGATATCTCGTGCTACATCCCGATGCATACGCGCTGCTCACGAAACTTGCTGTGCGCGTGCTCGAGAAAATGGGCGGGCAGAAGCGCGCGATCGCCCGGTTGCCACTAGGCGGCGGCTGGACCAATACACGCGATATGCCGGCGCCGGTCGGACGGACGTTCCGCGAGCTATATAAGGCGCAGCGCAGCCATATCGGTTGAGCGCTGCGGGGTGCGATCAGTGCTGCCTGCCCAGCGGCGTCCACTGATTGTTCCCATTGCCTCCATTGCCGCCGCCACAGTTGTTACCGTAATTGCCGCAGGCGCTGCCGCTGTTTCCGCGGCCGCCATTTCCTCTGCCGTTGCCGGCTTGTGGCGGTGGGTTGTTCGGGCGCCCGTTGCCGGGATTGCCGTGCCATCCACCGCCTTGCGGATTGCCTTGCGGCTGCCCGCCGCGTTGTCCGCCTCCGTCGGGTCTGTGCCAGCCGCCGTCGTCGGGACGTCGCCGGTCGTTGCCGTTCCAGTAGGGCCGGTCGCCATAACCGCGCCCACCGTAGTACGACGGTCCTGAATAGCCGCCACCGCCGTAGCCCAGATACACATTCGATTGCACCGGTACGCCGCCGTACGGTGCACCGTCGCCATAACCCGGATTGCCATAGTCGCCATACACGGGTGAGCCGTCCGGGTAGGCGGCGCATCCACCCAGCAGCGCGGCAAGTGCGAGGCCGGCAAGGGGAGCGAGACGTTTCAGGTGAAAGGGCATCGATGCAGTCCGGAAGAGAAGGTCTGTCCTGATTTTCCACTGACAACCTCATTACGTCTGTATGACTTTGTAAGTTTTCTCTCGACCGCGATCCCGCTCCCGCTCCCGATCGCGAAGGGCGTTGCCGCCGGAGCGTCACTGTTCGTGCGGACGCAACACTGTATTCTGGTTACACGGGTTTTTCCGGATTGCCTCTCCGTTTATGATTTAACTGAGGCGCAGTGGGTCACGAACTCCTGGCGTCGACCGAAGAGAAGAGCATCATGAGAAAGACAATATCGATGTACTGGCCACTGGCCATCGTTGTACCGCTCGCCACGGCGGCCGTGCTTCATGTGTGTAGCGAAGTGGGATCGCGCACATCGCAGGCGCCGCTCGCGGCCAATCAACTAACTGCCGAACTGGCACGCACCGTATCGTTCGGGCTCGTCGACGACGATGCAGGCACGCCCCTGAAACCGATGCGCGCAGTGGCAATGCCGCTGCCTGCTTCTTCCTGATAGTACAGACGTGTCCGGTGCGGGCAGCACCGGGCACGTCTGTGTGGACCTTTGTATAATCGCGGCACTTATTTTTAGCTGTATTTCACCTCTGCGGCGTAGCCGCACAAAGACCATCCAATAGCCGCCCGATGAAAACAATCGCCATCTGCTTTGTCTGTCTCGGGAACATCTGCCGTTCCCCGACCGCCGAGGGCGTGATGCGGCATCAACTCATCGAAGCGAAGCTTGGCGAGCGCATCCACGTCGATTCGGCGGGTACGGGCGACTGGCATGTCGACGAAGCCCCGACGAGCGCGCGCAACGTGCGGCCAGCCAGCGCGGCTACGACCTGTCGGTTCTGCGGGGCCGGCAGATCGATGTGGCGGACTTCGAGCGGTTCGATCTGCTGATCGCGATGGACGACGCCAATGTGAGCGCGCTGCGCAAGCTCTGCCCGCCCGCGCAACGCGACAAGATCCGCCTGCTGATGGAGTTCGTGCCGGAAACGGACCGCCGCTGGGCGGGGGCACGTGAGGTCACCGACCCCTATTTCGGCGGCGCGGCCGGTTTCGAGCAGGTGCTCGATCAGTGCGAAGCGGCGTGCCGCGGGCTGGTGGCGGCATTGCGGCCGCAGTTGCTCCGGACATAGTTCAACTGGTTCAAAACGGGTTTTGTTAAGTAATGACCCAATTCGCGATAGGGATACTTGACTAAAACGCTCATGTATTTATACTTGACGAAAATTGTCGAGAATTGCGGACTCCCACACCATTATGAGACTCACCACGAAAGGCCGTTTCGCCGTCACGGCGATGATAGACCTGGCACTGCGCCAGGAGCAGGGCCCGGTGACGCTTGCGGGTATCAGCCAGCGCCAGCACATCTCCCTGTCCTACCTTGAGCAGCTGTTCGGCAAGTTGCGCCGTCATGAGATCGTCGAGTCGGTGCGCGGGCCCGGAGGCGGGTACAATCTCGCCCGCCGCGCGGAGAACGTGACGGTTGCGGACATCATCATTGCCGTCGACGAGCCGCTCGATGCGACCCAATGCGGCGGCAAGGGCACCTGCGAAGGTACGAAGCAGCACGACGGCCACTGCATGACGCATGAGCTGTGGTCGACGCTGAACCAGAAGATGGTCGAGTACCTCGATTCGGTGTCGCTGAAAGATCTGGTCGACCAGCAGCGTTCGCGTGAAAGCGCGCCTGCTGTGCTGCGCGACAGGCGCAGCGAGGCGCCCGCGACCGAAACGGTGCGCGCGGTGCCCAAAGGACCGAATTCTGTTTTCAATATGGCCGGTTCCTGAGGACGCCATAGAGCGAACCCGGAATGCAGAGTCCAGAACAAATATGTCCCCGGAGCAACTGATGAATAACGATATCCCCCATCTGCCCATCTATATGGACTACAGCGCGACGACCCCGGTCGACCCGCGCGTGGTGGACAAGATGATTCCGTATCTGCGCGAGCAGTTCGGCAACCCCGCTTCACGCAGCCATTCGTACGGATGGGATGCGGAGCGTGCCGTCGAGGAAGCGCGCGAAAACGTCGCAGCGCTCGTCAACGCCGATCCGCGCGAGATCATCTGGACCTCGGGCGCGACGGAATCGGACAACCTCGCTATCAAGGGTGCGGCGCACTTCTACAAGAGCAAGGGCAAGCACATCATCACGGTGAAGACCGAGCACAAGGCCGTGCTCGATACCTGCCGCGAACTCGAGCGCGAAGGCTTCGAGGTCACCTATCTCGACGTGAAGGACGACGGTCTGATCGATCTCGACGTGTTCAAGGCCGCGCTGCGCCCGGACACGATCCTGGTGTCGGTGATGTCGGTGAACAACGAGATCGGTGTGATTCAGGATATCGCGTCGATTGGCGAAATCTGCCGCGAAAAAGGCATTATTTTCCACGTCGATGCTGCTCAGGCGACCGGCAAGATCGAGATCGATCTGCAGAAGCTGAAGGTCGACCTGATGTCGTTCTCGGCACACAAGACGTATGGTCCGAAGGGCATCGGTGCGCTGTACGTGCGTCGCAAGCCGCGTGTGCGGATCGAGGCGCAGATGCACGGCGGCGGCCACGAGCGCGGCATGCGCTCCGGTACGCTCGCGACGCATCAGATCGTCGGTATGGGCGAAGCGTTCCGTATTGCGCGTGAAGAGATGGCGACCGAAAACGAACGCATCCGCATGCTGCGCGACCGCTTGCTGCGCGGCCTGTCGGAGATGGAAGAGGTCTACGTGAACGGCGAGATGGACAAGCGCGTTCCGCACAACCTGAATATCAGCTTCAATTTTGTCGAAGGCGAGTCGTTGATCATGGCGGTCAAGGACGTTGCGGTGTCGTCGGGTTCGGCGTGCACGTCTGCTTCGCTGGAGCCGTCGTATGTGTTGCGCGCGCTCGGCCGCAACGACGAGCTGGCGCACAGCTCGATCCGCTTCACAGTGGGCCGCTTTACGACCGAGCAGGACGTCGACTATGTGATCAACCTGCTGAAGTCGAAGATTGCGAAATTGCGCGACCTGTCGCCGCTGTGGGAAATGCACAAGGACGGCATCGATATTTCGACGATCCAGTGGGCCGCGCACTGACGCGCTACGCAGGATCGAATGCAGGTTGAAACGAATCAAGGAGTGTAATCATGGCTTATAGCGACAAGGTTCTGGACCATTACGAAAACCCGCGCAACGTTGGTTCGTTTGCGAAAGACGACGATGCAGTCGGCACCGGCATGGTCGGCGCGCCGGCGTGCGGCGACGTGATGAAGCTGCAAATCCGCGTCGGCGCGGACGGCGTGATCGAAGACGCGAAGTTCAAGACGTACGGCTGCGGTTCGGCGATCGCTTCGAGCTCGCTCGTCACCGAATGGGTGAAGGGCAAGACGCTGGATCAGGCGATGTCGATCAAGAACACGCAGATCGCGGAAGAGCTCGCGCTGCCGCCGGTGAAGATCCACTGCTCGATCCTCGCGGAAGACGCGATCAAGGCAGCCGTTGCGGATTACCGCCAGCGTCACGGCGGCGAAGCCGAAGCAACAGGCGACAAGCAGGCGGCGTAAGCGCGCGGTCTGAAGGCCGATACGGGTTGGCAGGGCTGTGGCACGTGTGACCGGGTCTCGTATCCGGCGTCACGATGCGAAGTGGAGCAATGAGAAACGCTATGGCAATTACGTTGACGGAAAAGGCAGCACAGCACGTGCAGAAGTACCTGGTACGCCGCGGCAAGGGCGTCGGGTTGCGGCTCGGCGTGCGTACGACCGGGTGCTCGGGGCTTGCGTACAAGCTCGAGTACGTGGATGAGCTCGCGCCTGAAGACGAAGTGTTCGAGTGCAACGGCGTGAAGATCATTGTCGATCCGAAGAGCCTTGCCTATATCGACGGCACGGAACTCGACTTCGCGCGCGAAGGGCTGAACGAGGGCTTCAAGTTCAATAACCCGAACGTGAAGGACGAGTGCGGCTGCGGCGAATCGTTCCGCGTATAAGTCCGCGGGGCGCGGCAAAAAGGCGGCGTGGGCCGCCTTTTTAATTTGCCCGCTTCCTCGCTACACAGTCCGCTTCCTCCGCTCACTCCAAACCGAACCACGCGACGACGTACACGATGGCCTCGCTGAACGACAGCCACTTCGATCTCTTCAATCTGCCGGCACGCTATACGCTCGACATGCGCACGCTCGACGATGCGTACCGTACCGTGCAGGCGCAGGTGCACCCCGACCGTTTCGCCGCTGCCGGCGATGCGCAAAAGCGCATCGCGATGCAGTGGGCGACGCGCACGAACGAGGCGTATCAGACGCTGCGCGATCCGTTGCGGCGCGCGACTTATCTGCTGACGCTGCGCGGTATCGATGTCGGTGCCGAGAACAATACGGCGATGGAGCCGGCGTTCCTGATGCAGCAGATGGAGTGGCGCGAAGGCATCGAAGATGCAGCGGGTGCGAAGAATGTCGACGCGCTCGACGCCTTGCTTGCCGAACTGCGCGAAGAAGAGAACGTGCGCTTCACGAAGCTCGCGGCGCTGCTCGACAGTGGTGCCGATCAGGCGGCGAGCGAAGCGGTGCGGCAACTGATGTTCATCGAGCGCGTCGCGGCGGAGATCGACACGCAGATCGAGCGGCTCGAAGCCTGACCCGACACTCGGCGCCCCCAAACAGCAACGCGATTCACGCGGGTGAATCGAACGATTCCGAAGAAGATCACAGATGGCCTTACTGCAAATCTCCGAACCCGGCATGGCGCCGGCACCGCATCAGCGGCGCCTCGCAGTCGGCATCGACCTCGGTACCACGAATTCGCTGGTGGCGGCCGTACGTAGCGGCGTGCCCGACGTGCTGCCCGACGAGGACGGCCATGCGCTGTTGCCGTCGGTGGTGCGCTACCTGGAGAAGGGCGGGCGGCGTATCGGCCGCGTTGCGAAGGCCGAAGCCGCCATCGACCCGCGCAACACGATTGTCTCGGTCAAGCGCTTCATGGGGCGCGGCAAGCACGAAGTGGAAGGCGCGGAGAACGCGCCGTACGATTTCGTCGACGCGCCGGGCATGGTGCAGATCCGCACAATCGACGGCGTGAAGAGCCCGGTCGAAGTGTCGGCGGAAATTCTCGCAACGTTGCGCCAGCGCGCCGAAGACACGCTCGGCGACGAACTCGTCGGTGCGGTGATCACGGTACCGGCATATTTCGACGAAGCGCAGCGCCAGGCAACCAAGGATGCTGCGCGCCTCGCGGGTCTCAATGTCCTGCGCCTGCTCAATGAGCCGACCGCGGCCGCGATTGCCTATGGGCTCGACAACGGTTCGGAAGGGCTCTACGCGGTATACGACCTGGGCGGCGGCACGTTCGACCTGTCCATCCTGAAGCTGACCAAGGGTGTGTTCGAAGTGCTGGCCGCCGGCGGCGACTCGGCACTCGGCGGCGACGATTTCGACCAGGCGCTGTATCGCTACGCACTCGAGCAGGCCGATATCGCGCCCGACACGCTCACGCCGGAAGACGTACGCGGACTACTCGACAGGATGCGCGAGACGAAGGAAGCGCTGACCGATACGCCGTATCTAACGCTTTCGGTGCCGCTGTCGAGCGGCGCGCAACTCGATCTGGCGATCAATGAAGGAACCTTCGAAACCATCACGCGCGCGCTCGTACAGCGCACGCTCGGCCCAACGAAGAAGGCGCTGCGCGATGCGAAGGTAACGACGGCGGAGATCAAGGGTGTGGTGCTGGTCGGCGGCGCGACGCGGATGCCGGTGATCCGCCGCGCGGTTGAAGCCTTTTTCGGCCAGCCACCGCTGATCAACCTCGATCCCGACCGCGTCGTGGCGCTCGGCGCAGCAATCCAGGCCGATTTGCTGGCGGGCAACCGCGGCGCGGACGGCGACGACTGGCTGCTGCTCGACGTGATTCCGCTGTCGCTCGGCGTCGAGACGATGGGCGGATTGACCGAGAAAATCATTCCGCGTAACTCGACGATTCCTGTAGCGCGTGCACAGGACTTCACGACGTTCAAGGACGGCCAGACGGCGATGGCGATCCACGTCGTGCAGGGCGAGCGCGAACTCGTGTCCGACTGTCGCTCGCTCGCGCGTTTCGAACTGCGTGGCATTCCGCCGATGGCCGCGGGCGCCGCGCGGATTCGTGTGACGTATCAGGTCGATGCGGATGGGCTGCTGTCGGTGTTTGCCCGCGAGCAGTTGTCGGGTGTCGAGGCATCGGTGGTCGTGAAGCCGTCGTACGGTCTTGCTGATGACGATGTCGCCCGGATGCTCGAAGACAGCTTCAAGACCGCCGAAGTCGACATGCGCGCGCGGGCGTTGCGCGAGGCGCAGGTCGAGGCGCAGCGCCTGCTCGAAGCAACCGATGCGGCACTGGCTGCCGACGGCGAGCTACTCGACGACACCGAACGCGCCGAACTCGACACGCATCTGGCTGCATTGCGCGCGGTAGCGCAGGGCGACGACACCGACGTCATCGAACACGCGACCCGCACGCTCGCCGAAGCCACCGACGAATTCGCCGCCCGCCGCATGAACAAAGGCATTCGCCGCGCGCTCGCGGGGCGCAAGCTCGACGAGATCTAGGCGCAAGTAGCGGTTGCCGGATGGCGCAAGCAAGCCGGTCCGGCGCATCACAATCACAGCCGCGCGCTGCAACGAGAACGTCGCGCGCTGCCAGTAAAATGACGCGGAGCCGGTTGCGGCGGCCGCGCCTCACGGATAAACGGAATACGTATGCCTCAAATCGTTGTGCTGCCTCACATCGAACTATGCCCCGAGGGCGCGGTGATCGATGCTGTGCCGGGCAAGAGCATCTGCGACAATCTGCTGGATAATGGTATCGAGATCGAACACGCGTGCGAGAAATCGTGCGCCTGCACGACGTGCCACGTGATCGTTCGCGAAGGGTTCAATACGCTGACGCCTTCGGAAGAAGACGAAGACGATCTGCTCGACAAGGCGTGGGGGCTCGAGCCCGAATCGCGCCTGTCGTGCCAGGCGCTCGTGCCGGAAGGCGAAGATCTCGTGGTGGAGATTCCGCGGTACTCGATCAACCATGCGAAGGAAAATCACTAACAGGAGCGAGCAGCCATGAAGTGGACCGACACGCAAGAGATCGCAATGGCGTTGACCGACAAGCACCAGGATATCGATCCGCAGCAGGTGCGCTTCACCGATCTGCACCGCTGGGTGATGGAGCTGGAAGGCTTCGACGACGATCCTAACCGCTCGAACGAGAAGATTCTCGAAGCGATTCAGGCGGCGTGGATCGAAGACGCCGACTATTGAGTAGAGTACGCGAGCCGCGCAGTCTGTCTGCGCGGTGCAACCAACTTTGGCCCTCTCGGCCCTTCAGAAAAACTTCAGTGCACACGCGGCACGTAGCACACATCGAACCGTTCGGTCAGCCGTCTGAGACGCTGGTCCAGCGTCCAGAATCGCGTGTCCGGCGTCAATAGCGTCGACGCCAGCAAGGTGCAGTCCACCGCGCCACATCCCAGTCCATATAAACGCTCACGCTCGATCAGGCCCGCCACCTCGGCGTGTGTGGCCAGTCGCGTCTGGCGTAGCAGGGCGATATCGCTGAGTACCTGTGCGCGCGGCTCCGGCGGTGTGCCGCAGGTCAGTTCGAGGACAACCAGGGGGTGCGTGACGCAAACATCAACTCGCAAAAGCTGCTGCAGCTCGGCGTTGGAGCGCCGGAAATGATCCACCCAGACCGAGGTATCGATCAGGACGTTCATCGGGACGTCCCATCCGGACGCCGCCGCGCAATCTCGGCCATCTCGGGTGCGTGGCCACCGAGCGCGGCGAGGCGCTTGCCAGCCTGGATCCGGACGAACGTCTCCAGGGCTTCGCGGAAGAGATCCGCTGCGCTGATTCCCGGTTCAGCGAGTTCGAGGGCACGCGTGTAGAGCAGGTCGTCGACGGTGACGGTAGTTCGCACGATCACTCCAAGTGATGACGATGAGCATCAATTTTAGCATCAAATTGATCGACAAAGGGCAGACAAGAAGCCATGCGGTGTGTTCTGGAATGACGGACAGGCCGCAGCCAGCTATCCCGGCGGGTCGGCCAGCAGGTATATCGGGGGTAGGGGATTTTCGGCGATCTGGATTTACATCCCCCGAAAGGGGATCGCCTTGTTGCTTGTGGGCAGCGTAGATAAAGCGGGCGGCGGCGCATGCCGCCGCCAGCAACAAACCTAGTTCATTGCGACGAGCGTGCCGTGCTCGATCTGCACGCGTTCGCCTTGCTGGAACGGCGGCGCGTCGTGGTACGTGAAGTAGCGCGCCTTGCCGCTTTCCATCCGCACCCGCACCGAATACGCGGTCGTGCTGCGCAGATGGCGCTCTACCGTGTTGCCGGCCAGACCGCCGCCAAGCACCCCAAGGACTGTCATCGCCGTACGGCCGCCGCCACGGCCGAACTGGTTGCCGACCAGACCGCCTGCAACGGCACCACCAACCGCGCCAATGCCGGTTCCGTGGCCTTCCTGACGGACCGCCGAGATCGCTTCAACGGTGCCGCAGCTCGAACAGTAAGCGGGCTGGGCGGGCTGCTGTTGCGCGTACTGCTGCTGCCCAGACTGCGGGGCTTGCTGCGCAGCGTACTGCTGCTGTTGCGGCGGCGCTTGCACCTGCTGCTGCGGTTGTTGCTGCGCGTACATCGCCGGATTGGCTGGCTGAGCAGAATTGACAACCGGCTGCTGCGCAACCTGAGCCGCCTGCGTCTGAGTATTCTGCGCATCGTTGCTCGATGCCGTCGGGAAGAGCCCGGTCACCGCGGCCGTCGCAGCGAGGCTGGCAACGAGAACGGCACCCGCCGCAGTCGCGACGAGCGGATGCATGCGGCGTTTTTCGGTGGGCTGGATAGTGTTCATAGGGTCCATGAGTGGCCTCCGTCTCAAGCAGAGTCGATTGTTACGACGATCAGTGTCCGACACAGGCGTTCTGGACGGGTTTCAATTTGTAACCAATTCCTGGGTGCGTACTGCACGGAAAATGCGGCGAAACAGCCGGCAGTAGATAGAGCCTTGAATTTCCAGCGATTCCGAACCTCGGTGCAGGCCCATTTGCGCAACTTGTGCAGCGGTATCGCGCGGCATTTACCGATAGTTACAAAGCGTCATCAAAAGAAAGAAGGGCCGCCGGTGTGAACCGGCCGCCCTCGTCATGCATTCAGCAAGAATGCTGCGTCAGTCTTCGCGGCGCAGATGCGGGAACAGGATCACGTCGCGGATGCTCGGGCTGTCGGTGAGCATCATCACCAGACGGTCGATGCCGATGCCGCAGCCACCGGCCGGCGGCATCCCGTATTCGAGCGCGCGGATGTAGTCGGCGTCGTAGTACATCGCTTCTTCGTCGCCGGCTTCTTTCTGGTCCG